>NZCU01000024.1 GCA_002688395.1 Nanobdellota archaeon
ACATTATTCAAATCCTCATCTTCCAAATCACTCATCTTACAATAATGTACATTCAACTCTTCACAAACTTTTTTAAATTTAGGAGCCCTATCTAAGTCATCTTTTCTACACAAACTAACAACATCAAAAGTCCAATCTTTATTTTTTAGAATAAACCCCCCCATCCAAATCAATTCATCATCCGGATGTGCAACAACAACTAAAGCTTTCATTTTTCTAAATTAAGTCTAGCTAACAAATAACTAATAGTACTTTCTGCTCCTTGATTTAAATTAATACACTCAGGTAATAATCCATCATAACATCCGCCAGTATTTTCATCATACACAATTTGATTTAACGAATTCTTACCCAAAAACCATTGAAAAGCTAAAAATGCATTATCATAATATTTTTTCTTACCAGTAACTCTATTTGCAGTTACATAACACTGCACCATTGAAGAAGCATCTACTGGCTGTTGATCATAATAAGCTCTATCTTCTCCTCTTTTATACCAACCTTTATGACCTATCAACACCAATTTACCTCCCAACATAATTAAACTAGTTAAAAAATTAAGAGTTTTCTCAGCTATCTCTAAATATTTTTTATCTTCAGTAACTTCATAAGCTAAAAATAAAGCTTCAGGAATTTTTCCATTAGAATAAGTCAAAGAATCCTCAAACCAATCCCATTCCTCACTTTTATTAGAATTATAATCTTTAACTAAACTATCAGCTAATTTTACAATTTCATCATATAAATTTTTATCTTTATGCACTTTATAATAATGATATAATCCAATAAGACTAAAAACATAAGATCTAACACTAGTTAATTCGTCAACATTTTTTAACGCATTATCAAAAATAAGTTTAGCACTCGCTTTCAAATTAGAATGAACTTTACTATTAATAAGCTTTCCAGTAGCCCACAAAGTCCTACCATAAGAATCTTCACTCCCAACATCATCTAAAAATTGTTTATTATAAGACATAAGATTATGTAGATAACCATCTTTTTTTTGAGAATGATATATATAACTCAAATAAACATTAATCAATTTTAAACTTTTCTCAGACCTATACAAATCATAATGCATAGTTGCAACAACTAAAGCTCTAGCATTATCATCTAAAGTATAACCCAGATTTCTATTAGCCATAGAATGTTTCGCATGTTGAAGTATTCCAGTATCATCTGTTAAATTAAATAAATGGTTTAATTTCAGAGGAGGTAATTTATATAATCCTAAATCTTTTTTAACTTTAATTAATTTATTAAACACTTCTAAATAATTAGCAGCAACATTAGGCCAAATCATTTGTCTAGTAAAAGCATAAGCATTTTTTTCTAAAGTTCTTTTTAAATTCTTATCCTCTAAAATCTTTTCAATGGCATTTCTCATACTCCCTACATCTTGCAATTTAACAACAAAACCTCTTTCATCATCTAACATTTCTTTAGCATAAATACTCGGAGTAGCAATCACAGCTTTTCCTGCACTCATAGCATAAACTAATGTTCCAGAAACAATTTGATTCATTTCTAAAGCAGAATAAATATATATATCAGTAGCTTTAAGATACTCAATAATTTCTTCTAAAGATAAATATTTGTTATAAAATTTAACATTATTTTTTAGCCCCAATCTCTCAACCAATTTAATTAATTTATTCCTATATAATTCTCCTTCCTGTTTCCTAACAACTGGATGTGTTTCTCCAATAACCAAATATAATAAATTAGGGAATTTTTTAACAATATTAGGCAACGCTTTAATAACATATTCAATTCCTTTTCCTCTATTAATCAATCCAAAAGTACTTAACACAGTTCTATTTTCTAAACCAAGAGATTTTTTAATAGTAGAATTATTTTCTAAAAAATCAACAGACGGAACTCCATGATGGATAACATAAATTTTTTTCTTATCAATTCCATATTTTTTAGATAATATATCCACCCCAGTTTCAGCCATAACAGTAACTGCTTTACATCTTTTAACAATAGATCTAACAACTTTAACTCTTTCTTCATTTGGATCTGGCAATATACTATGAAATGTAACAACAGCTGGTTTTTCTAATTTATCTAAAAATGAAATTAAAAACTCTCCATATTCTTCCCCACCAAAAAGTCCAAACTCATGTTCAATACAAACTAATTTTATCTTCTCATTCTTATTTATTCTTTTAGCAGCTTCAATATAATTTTCAATATCAGATTCATTCAATTGCATATGAACTTTCCCACCATAATTATATATGCTACTTCCATTTTCATTCACTGCAAGAATTTTAGATTTTAAACTTGGATTAAATTTTTTATCCATAGCCGTAGTTAAGTCCTTAGTAAAAGTAGCAATGCCACATTCTCTTGGAGGGTATGTAGACACATACATTATAAACGATTTATCTTTTCCACTCTTTTTTTGCATCACTTTCATCTTTTCCAAACTTTTAAGCCTTCATTGTCAAATTTAAAGGGTATCAACTTGTTCTTAAACTTTTTCATAATCTCTTTTTTGTTTTCTGCGTAAAACAAAATGCTACCACCACCACCAGCACCACAAACTTTCGCACCAATAGCTCCATTGTCCATAGCAAATTTAATTCTAGCATCAACTTCTTTAGTAGTAACCTTTGAATGTAAACTCTTTCTCAACTCCCATTCTTTATTTAACAAACAAGCAAAGTGATCTAAGTCTTTTTTTACTAAAGCATCTCTCATTTTTTTCGTGTTACTTTTTATTTCTTTAAAAGCTTCAACAGTTTTCTTTTTTCCTTTAGTGAAATTATTAACAATAACAGAATTTATATCGCTAGAAAATCTTGGTCCTATATAATCCAAAAATAATCTATCCTCAAATTTTTTCAAAAAACTATCAGTCAATTTAATCTTTTCAATTTTAACACTATTATGATTATCAAATTTTAGAAAATTAATACCTCCAAGAACTGCAGCATATTGATCTTGCTTACCCCCAACAACCATAGTTGCATTCTCAATCTTATAACTCCACTCAGCTAAGTCTCTTTTATCTATAAATCTTGTAGTGAGTGCCAACCAAACAACATTCATCGCTCCACTAGTCCCCAATCCAGAACTTGTAGGCAAATTAGAATGATACTCTAATTTAGTTTTATTAGGTAATTTAATCAAACTACCATCGACATAATGATTAATAGCCGCATTCAACACAGCACCACCAATTTTTTTGCTTACTGGAAAAATATCTGTAGTCCCTCCGCCAAAATCAATTCGAACAGGGGCTCTTGCAAAGATCTTCATTACTTATTTTGCGTGTTACAAAGTTTAAATAGTTTATGCCTACTTCAATTCAAAGTCATGATCCTGTTTTTCTTTTGACCCACCAAACTTTTCTTTCAATTTTCCAAAGAATGAAACTTTTTTCTCTTCTTGTTTTTCTTCTCCATTAATTTTATCTTCTTTCTTTTTTTCTGGTTCCTTATCCTTCTTAACTTCTTTTTCCTCTTTCTTCTTCCTCTTAAACAATTTTGAAAAGAAACTTTTTTTCTCCTCAGATTTAATCCCTAGTTTAACTTTTGGTTTTTTCTCTTTTACTTCTTCAGCCTTAGATTTCTTTTTTCTCTTAAGTAATCTAGAAATAAAATTTCTTTTTTTTTCTTTAGGTTCTTCTTCAGCAGTTCTTTTTTTTCTTTTAAATAATTTAGAAAGAAAACTTTTCTTAGGTTTAGTTTTTTCTTCTTTCTTCTTCCTCTTAAACAATCTTGAAAAGAAATTTCCTTTCTTTTCTTTAAGTTCTTTAATTTCAATTTTCTTTTTAACTTTACTATGTTCTTCAATTTCAAAATTATGATGATATTCATTTTTAGCTTTAACATCTATTTTCTCTCTAGGAAGATCTTCCCAAGTTCCAACTGTCTTCCCTTTGCCCTTCTTAAGAATTCTTAATACTCCTAAACTAATCAACCATCTTAGTTTAGCAAATCTTGGATGCTTTAATTTAATTCCTTCTGACCTAGAAATCTTTTTCTTAAATCTTAAAACCAAAAATAAAACAAGTAATAAAACTAACACTCCCAATCCAATTAAAGAGTAAGTACTATTAATATTTGAAATTGTGCTAACAAACCCACCTGTAAAGAAACTAAACACACTCTCATCTGGTTCTTCAGTTTCCTCAACAACAATTTCAACAACTTCAGCTTCTCCTACATCACTTGTAGCAACAATAGGAACTACAACATCAGCAACTTGAACATTTTTATCAGCACTAACAGCGAAGAAACTAAAACCAGGAGTAATAGCAACATACTTTTGAGATAAACCATCTGGAGTTTCTCCAGAAGTTAAAGTTTCTAATTTATTCCATTTTCCATTATTATACCTACTTAAGAAAACATTAGTAGATTGACCAATAGCATTAATATTTATCCAACTTCTATCAACTTTAAATTCAATCTTAGCTTCTTCAATATCTTCATCATCCACATCAGCATCTATCTTCAAATATTTATACACATTAGAGACAGCACTAACACTACTTGGTTTTGAAGCTTGTTTCTCTACAGTTACCTTAACATTACCAACAGTATTAGCAAATTTAATTTCTAATCTATCAACACCAACATCTTTACTTATACTAAACTTCTTTGTGTCTCCAGCATCTGCTTGGAAGCTAAGGACGGATGTATCTGCGCTATTAGATGTTGTAGAAGAACTACCACCTCCTCCAGAACTACTTCCGGAACTTCCACTAGACCCTCCACCATCAGAACAAGAACTAAAACTCTCTTCAATTCTTTGAGTTCCGCTAACACAATAATTTTGGTCATAACAATCTTTATATTTAGTATCATTAGCTTGACAACCACTCCAAGCACTACAATCTCTAGACCAATCAGAACTACATGCCATATTTAAAGTCCAATTACCAGAATATCCAATCTTATCAACATTATCCAAACAACTAACACTCCAATTATAATTCCCATCACCCAGATTTAAACTACTAAATTGATTATTCGAACCTAAACTCACACTACCTAAGCTGCTATTAACAACATCATTTAAAGTTAAACTACAATTACTAACTCCAAAATCACTAACATTAAAAACAAAACTAACAGGATTAGCAGTTACAGTAGAAGAATTACTTGGAGAAATTAAATCAACATTTGGTTCATTTAAATCAACAAAAAGTGTTTTATTATTAGAATTAACACAATAATTATTTACATCACAAGCATCTAATCCCCATAAGTAAATTCCTTCTATAAATGTATTATTAAATATTAATTCAGTTTCATTAAGATTTAAACTATAAGTAAAATTACTATGCCAGTCAGTAAAATTATGATTCAGTGTAACATTAGTTAGATTATATTTGCTACCTATAGAAATATTAAACTCTAAAAAACTATTATTACTATAATAATTATCATCAAAGGAATTCAAAACAAATGTTGGAGCTCCACTAGTATCTCTAACTAAGAATGTTTTAACGACATTATTTTCATTTCCATTAGTATCATTTGCCCAAGTATCAATTGTATAAGTTCCTAATTCTGTTAAATTACCGGTTGTTATATTAAAAGTATCAACAAAAGTCTCTAATAAGGTTCCATTAGGTAGACTAACATTAGCTGAAGAAGAATCTAAAAACGCATCACTATAGTCTACATCAATTGTTAAATTTTCTTCACCCAACTCTAAGACATCATCACTCAAGGTTATATCTATTCTAGGAGCAAAAATATCCATAGATAAAATAGATAGATAAGGATCAATTCTCTTAAAGATCAATCCTACTCCAGCAGTATCATTAATATCTACTCCATCATTCTGTAGATTAGTTTCAATTTCATTAGGAGTTATAGAAGTTGTCCCATTCTCTAACCTAAAAAATTGTCTAAGTAAAGCCACGGCACCAGAAACATGAGGTGCAGCCATAGAAGTTCCGCTTCTTATTTCAGTACCCCCTCCATTTTTAGTTGAAGTAATACTGTCTCCAGGAGCTAATAAATCTAAAATAGATGCCCTATCACTAAAACTAGAAACAATATCATTTTTATCAGTAGAAGCAATAGCAGTAGCATTTTCTATACAAGCAGGGGAAGAAATTCCAGTTTTATTTCCTCCATTACCACTAGCTACACTAACAAAAATATCATTTGCAATAGCTGCATTAATGGAATCTCTATAACTCTGAAAATCATTATCACAATAAGATGTAGCATTCCAACTAGTACCAAGACTCATACTAATAACACTTATACCAAATGTATTAGCATTATTAACACACCAATCAATACCTGAAAGAATATCTGCAGTAAATCCAGCACCAGCAGCATCCAATACTTTTACTACAGCTAAGCTAGCATTTGGAGCAACACCTTTAGAAGTAGTATCATTACTAGCAATTATTCCAGCAACATGAGTACCATGTCCAGCATCATCCATAGGGTCATTATCACTATTAACAAAGTCATATCCTCCAACCACCTTACAACCAGTTCCAAAACAACCGCCCAATCCAGGATGAGTATAATCAACTCCTGTGTCAATTACACAAACAGTCTCACCAGTTCCGGTTAGATCAACACCATTAATCGCCAAATTATGAATTACACTCGCATTAATCAAAGGTACACTATCAACTAAAAAAGCAGTTACTGGGTGATTATATTCAATTCTCTCAACTCTCTCATCATTTAATAGTACATTCAAATCTCCAGAATCCACCTCTCCAGAAAAACCCTTAATAACACTAAACTCATTTTCAGCCTCAACATCCAAATCTTCTACAACATCACTAACTTGAACCTCTCTCGGAACACTAAAAGCTCCAAAATCTTTTTCAATTTCATCCTTAAGGATAACAATAACATTAGCAGTACCTTCCTCTTGAATCTTATCAACAACTTCTTCACTAATATCAACATTAACCTCCTCAGCATTAACATTAATTATTAATAAAAAAATAATAATAACAAAAAGAAATCTCTTCATCTATTCACCCCTTCCAAACAATCTAAATACTCAGGAGTTTCTTCCCATCCACATTCACCATCAATAATCTTACAATTACTTAACCCCAAACATCCAAATTCTTCCATATATTCACAAGTAGTCACTAAATCCTTAGCTTTCTCTTCAGTAGTACAAATTTGACTACTACATCCACCAACAGCGCACTTAGAATTTTTTTCTTCAAAATAATTTAACCCATCATCGAGAATACACCCTTCAGATAAAGAAACTTTCCTACCATCATCACAAATAGCAGTGTTATCAGTATATTCAACACATCCACTAACCAAAATCAATAATACTATAATTAACCCTCTTTTAATCATTTTATTCTTTTTATTCCAATACCCTCATCTTTAAAAAAATTATCTATTTCGTTCCAAACTTTTTTCATTCCTAATAATTTACCAAAAGCAACTAAATCTTTACCATTTCTTAACCCATATTTATCCTTAGCAAAACTTCCAATAATCATATCAACCTTATATTTATTACAAATTCTTATATTTTGCATTATTCTACCTAAAATAATAGCTCTTTTTTCACCTTCAATATTTAAAATGTCATTAAAATTTATTCCCACTTTAATCCTATTCTTCTTAGCTAATTTAGCCAATACCTGGTTCAATCCGCTATCTCTATAATGTAATTTATCTTTTATCCTAAACTTCTCAAGACTATAAACCACATCGGTATTTCTATTTTCAAAAGCACCCCTATTTATCCTATCATTCTTACCCTCAATAACCTTAAAATCTTTAACGTAATAAATCTTAGAAAATCCAAAATCCTTTGAATATTTAACCAAATTCTTATTCAAAACAACATCAAACATAAAAAAGTATAATATAGAAAGCTTTTTAAATAATTTTCTATCAATTATAAAACACATGGAACCTACAGAAAATAACATCCCAAAACATGTTGGAATTATAATTGACGGTAATAGAAGATTTGCCAAAAGATTAATGCTCAAACCTTGGAAAGGACATGAGTGGGGAGCAAAAAAATTCGAAAAATTATTAGAATGGTCTCAAGAATACAAAATTAAAGAATTAACATTATACACCTTTTCTATTGAAAATTTTGATAGACCCCAGAATGAGTTTAATTATCTAATGAAATTATTTGAAAAAGAAGCCATATCCTTATTAAAAGACAAAAGATTACAAGAAAACGGAATTAAAATAAATTTTATAGGAAGAATTCACAAATTTCCAAGACACATCCAAGGTTTAATGCATGAAATCATGAATCTAACAAAAGAGAATTCTAATTATATTGTTAACATGGCAATGGCCTACGGTGGAAGGGCCGAAATTATAGATGCAACAAAAAAGATATCTCAACAAATAAAAGAAGGAAAATTAAATATTGAAGATATTAACGAAGAAGTATTTAATAAAAATATTTATCTAGAATCAGAACCAGATTTAATTATAAGAACTTCTGAATCAAGACTATCTGGGTTTTTACTATGGCAATCTAGCTACGCTGAAATAATCTTCTTACCAGAAGTTTTATGGCCGGAATTTAGTAAAGAACATTTTACTCAATGTCTAGAAGAATACTCAAAAAGAAAAAGAAGATTTGGTAATTAATAAGCCTTAGTAGCAACAAAATCTGTAATATCTAAAAGAAAAGTTTTTCCTTCCTCTCTAAAATTAACATCCTTAATAAAATTCCTAGCTTCTTCAGCATATTTTTTACATAACTCTTCACAATAATCCAGGCCATGTTTTTTAATAATATCCATAAATCTTCCAATATCCTCTTCACTTAACTTAGTTCCTAATTTCTCTAAAATAAATTTTTTCTCTTCTTCATTACAGTTCTCAAAAGTTTTAACTATTAATAAAGTACATTTACCTTCCTCTAAATCAGACCCAACCGGTTTTCCAATTTTATCACTCAAAAAAATATCATTAATATCATTCCTTATCTGAAAAGCCTTGCCTAAAACAATTCCATAATCTAGTAATGGTTTTAATTCATCCCCCTTAACTCCTGCCAACAAAGCTCCTAAATGTAAAGGTCCTTCTGCAGTATAAGTAGCAGTTTTCATCTTATATACATCCATCACATCCTTCTCAGTCAATTCATTTATTGGTTTATATCCATAAACTATATCCAACATTTGTCCACAACAAACTTTTTCTATAATCTCATTCATCACTCGAATAACTTCGTTTTTTCCTTCAAAATTAGATTCCAAAAGAATTTCATTCGCTAATGAAGCAGCTAAATCTCCAGCACAAATGGCCATACTCATTCCAAAATGCTTTCTATCTTTAAAATCATATTTTTTCTCATACATCACATGCATACTATCTTTCCCCCTCCTCACATCATCTTTATCCATAATATCATCATGTATTAAAAAATAAGTTTGCATCAATTCCATAACCATGGCTGCTTTTATTATATCTCCATTTATCTCTTTAAAACAACCATAACCATAAACTAACATCCCTACCCTTATTCTTTTTCCACCCCTCATAGTATAATCTTTTAAAAATTCATAGACCTCTTTAGAAATACCATATTCAGCATTCTCAATTTTATTATCAAAATATTTATTTAACTCTTCCTCTACCTTAACCTTAATTTCCTTTAATTTCTCTATCGACATAGAATATTCTTAAAAAATAAGCTTTTTAAATTTAACCCTCAACAACCCTTACTTTATGTCCTAATTCTTTAGCCTCTTCAAAACAAACATCAAATATCTCAGCATCTAAATTCTCTCTAACTTTTAATTTACTATATCCCCTTTTTTCTAACCTTTTTTTTAATTTTTTTAAAGAACATTTAAGAATTATAACTTCATTAACATATTTTTTTGGTAAAAAATGACTTAAATGACCATCAATAACTAAACTCTCTTTACTCTTTTTAATTAATTTAATTAATACCCTATTTAATTTTTTAACATCTATACTATAAGTTTTTCTTCTTTTGTCATACTCTCCTTTTAATTTATTTTCATCAATTATTTTATTCAAGTCTATATACTTATATCTTAATCTCCTAGCCAATTTCTTAGCATAAGTTGTCTTACCTGTACAAACACTTCCACTTACAGAAATTACTTTCATGAAATAGTGGTCCCTATAAATTTTTCACCCTTAACAATCTTAATTAAATTATTAATGTCTTTAGTTATAACAGTTTTAATTTTATTTTTACTAATAACTTTAGCTGCTCTTTGATCAAGCACAAAATGTTGTCCTGGTTTGAATTTAATTTTGTTAACAATCTTAGAAAACTCTTTAAAAGAAATCTCAGGAATAAATTTAGCATTTTTAAATTTCTTAGGATCTTTATCATAAAGACCTTTAACATTAGTTATATTAACAAAAACATCAGCTTTGATAAACTTAGCAATATCTGCAGAGGTACCATCAGTTGTCATCTTAGGCTTGAAATCAACAGCACCAGTTACAACTATATTTTGTTTATTAAGCATTTTCTTAAGTTCTCTCTTTGAATTGGGGAAAAAAAGATTCGATTTTAAAAAATCACTAACAAGCAAAGCATTTAATCTAGTTACATTAAATCCAAGAGCATTTTGTGATTTAGTACCCCATCCTTCTTTTCCTAAAGCTTCAATGTATTTCCTAGCAGTACTTCCACCACCAGTCACTATAACAATTTTATTTCCTTTTTTAATTTTTTCAACAACTTTTTTAAATTTTTTCAAGAAATAATAATCTACTTTATTTGGAACGATTTTACTTCCACCCAGGCTAATTACAATTTTCATTATTTTTCGAGTTCAACACCAGCAAATAACTTATTATCATTAACATCAAATATGCCTAATTTTACACCAGCATCTAACCAACCATGAGCATAGTTCAAAGCAGCAAAAGCATTAACTTTATCTCCTTCTTCGCTAAAATGCTTAGCATCTTCTATATATCTCTCAACAGTATCTAAAAAATCACCCCTAGCATTCTTTAAAACATCTAATTTAACACTTTCTTTAGATTCTTTAGCCTTAGTAAATGCTCTTTCAGCTATAGCAAAATACTTCTTTAACTTATCATCTGTAACTTCATTCATAAAAAGAATATAGATAAACTACTTATTTAAACTTTACTCTAATCTTATTTTCTTAACATCTGCTATTCTTTCAACCCTATTAATAATGTCCTTTAAATGTTCTAACCCATCAAATTTAATAGTTAAAATACATTCAGAATTATAGTCATCTATAGGTTTAGCACTTGGTAAGTTAACATTAGTCCCAGTAGCTGCAATAGTATTTAACACATCAGCAAATAACCCAATCCTATCTAAAGCATATATTTTTAATTTTAACTCAGCATTAAAATTTTCCAACCATTGCACTGTCACCATTTTTCTTTTAATTTTAGATAAATTCCTACATTCATATGTATGAACAATAACCTTACTTTTCCCAAGATTTGTATAACCAACAATTCTATCTTTGGGTAAAGGACTACAACAAGCAGAAAATTTAACTTTGAATTCATTTAATCCTTCAACATATAAAACATTCTCACTAATTTCTTCATTTTCATTTAAAATTTTAATATTACTAGCAGGAATTCCTTGAGAAATCTTCAAACTATGTCTTATCTTACTTAAAGCTCTAGGGCTTCTAACAAACTTCAACCAATCTCTACTAGGTCTATGTTTCTTAGAAGTTAATATCTCTACAACATCTCCAGTTTGTAATTCATATCTCAAACTAACAAATTTCTCATTAATTCTAGCGCCAGCACAATTTTCTCCCACATCACTATGGATAGAATAAGCAAAATCAACAGGGGTAGATTTTTTAGGTAATTCAATAACCATTCCTTTAGGAGTAAACGCAAATATATTATCCCCAAATAAATTAACTTTCAAAGTCTTCATAAATTTATTAGTATTGTTCCCACCAAAATTCAATATCTGTTTTATCCAATTTAATCTCTTATCAAATTTATCATCGTTTTTTACCCCTTTATATCTCCAATGTGCAGCAATTCCAGCTTCAGCTATATCTTCCATCTCTTTAGTTCTAATTTGAACTTCGATAGTTTGATCATTTTCAGTTAAAACTCCTGTATGTAAAGATTGATAAAAATTAGGTTTGGGATTAGCAATATAATCTTTAAATCTAATATGGATTGGTTTCCAAAAGTTATGAATAATTCCTAAAATTTCATAACATTCCTCAACATTATTAGTCACAATTCTAAGTCCGGTTAAATCATAAATTTTATTAAAATCAACATTCTTAGCTTTCATTTTTCTATAAATACTATAGAAATGCTTAGGTCTACCAAATATCTTTACATCTAAATTAGCTTTTTTAAATTCATTATTTAAAATTTTAATAATATTCTCAATATCTTTTTCTCTACTTTTCTTAGTTTTAGAAAATTTAATTTTAAAATCTTGATAAATCTCCGGTTCCAAATATCTAAAAGAAAGATCTTCTAACTCACATTTAATATTAACTAACCCTAACCTATAAGCTAAAGCTGCATAAATACTAATTGTATCTCTACTAAATTTTTTCTGTCTACTTTCCTCAAGATACTCTAATGTTCTCATATTATGTAATCTATCCGCCAATTTAATGATAACAACTCTAATATCTTTAGCAGCAGAAACAAGCATTTTTCTAATTGTTTCAGCATTATTTGTCCTTAAAGATTTATTTTTCAAAAAATTAACCTTGGTAACACCATTAACAAGATCAGCAACCTCTTCTCCAAAGTCTCTTTTTAAATCTTCATAAGTAAAATCACTATCTTCTAACACATCATGTAGTAATCCAGCAGCAATAGTAATATTATCTAATTTTAATTCATCTAAAATTTTAGCCGTTTCTAAACAATGTACAAAATAATCCTCCCCATTAGCTCTTTTCTGACCTTTATGAGCATTTTTAGCAAAAAAATAAGCTCTATTAATCAAATCAGATTTACCACTCCTAGGATCATTTAGTTCTAATTTAGTCATACAAAAGGTATATTTTTAAAGATATTTAAACACTATTATTTTATGAGATATTCAAGACAAATAATATTTGAGAAAATAGGAGCCCAAGGGCAAAAACTCTTAGAAAAAAGTAAAGTTACAGTAATAGGCTTAGGTGCTATAGGTACAAGAACCGCTGAATTATTAGCAAGAGCAGGAGTTGGAAATTTAATATTAATAGATAGAGATGTAGTTGAAACTTCAAATTTACAAAGACAAACTTTATTCACAGAAGAAGATGTTAACAAATCAAAAGCTTTTGCATCTTTAGATCACCTAAAAAAAATAAACTCTCAAATAAAAATAAAAGCAATTTTCAAAGATATTAATCATAAAAATATAGAAAGTAATGTAAAAGGAGATTTAATAGTTGATTGTACAGATAATATGGAGACAAGATTCTTAATAAATGAATTTTCAATAGAAAAAAACATTCCATGGATTTTTTCATCTATTATAGGTAGCTCAGGAATGGTTTTCAACATAATACCAAAAAAAACACCATGTTTTAACTGTATATTTTCAGCCCCAGAAGAAGTCTTAGGAACATGTGACACAGAAGGGATTATTAACACAACAGCTTCATTAGTATCTTCAATGCAAGTAACAGAAGCGTTTAAAATATTAACAAAACAACCAATAATTAAAGAATTAATTTATTTTGACTTATGGAAAAATAAGATAGAAAAAACAAAAATAAAAAAACTTCAAAATTGCCAAGCATGTAATAGGGAATTTAATTATCTAAATGGTAAAAATTCCTCAGAAATAATAAAAATATGTGGCAATAATTCATATCAATTAAAAGGAAGAAAATTAAAGTTAAAAGAAGTAGCTAGAAAATTAAAAAAATTAGACAAAGTATTATTAAATGAACACTGCTTAATATTCAAAGAACTAACAATGTTCCCAGATGGAAGAACTTTAGTAAAAACATCCTCTCCTGAAAAAGCAAAATCAATTTATACTAAATATATAGGAAATTAAAATGTCAGACGATGTATCCTACGGAAAAAGAAAAAGTAAAGGAGATAAAAAAGCAAAGAGGCGTTATAGAGTTTACAAAAAAGGTGGAAAATATAGAAGTAAAGAAAAATAATGCCTACAATTTTCTTAGAAAAGGAAGGAGAAACTAAAAAGATAGAAGCATCTACATTAAAAGATGTTTATAAAAAACTAGAAATAAATCCTACTATCGTAATAGCAACAAGAAATAACGAACTAATAATAGAATCAACTATTCTAAAATCTACAGACGAAATAAAAATAATCCCAGTTATTTCTGGAGGATAAATGCCTTGTAAATTCTGCACCTCAAATCCTGTAATTACTCTAACAAATAATAAGATCAATTTATGTAAATCCTGTTTTATAAAATATTTTGAGAAAAAAGCTATGAGAACTATTAGAGATCACTCTTTATTAGATAAAGGAGATCATGTAGTTGTAGCTATTTCAGGAGGAAAAGATTCTTTATCAGTTCTATATGTACTAAATAAAATAGCAGAGAGAAAAAGAGATATGAAATTAACAGCTTTATTGATAGATGAAGGAATAAAAGGCTATAGAAATTCCTCAATTAAAGATGCTAAAAATTTCTGCAAAGAATATAAAATAAAATTACATATAGCTTCCTATAAAGATAATTTAGACAAAACTTTAGATGAATTAAAAAAACAATTTCCAGAAACAATTGCATGCAGTATGTGCGGCGTATTTAGAAGATATTTACTAAATAAAAAATCTAGAGAATTAAAAGCAGACAAATTAGCAACTGGACATAATTTAGATGATGAAGCACAATCTATAATAATGAATCAATTAAGGCATAATATTTCCTTATCTGCTAGATTAGGTCCAACAACAGGAGTAAGAAAAGATCCCAAATTTATCCCAAGAATAAAACCTTTTTATTTTCTAACTGAAAAAGAAGTAGCAACATACGCTTTTTTAAAAAACTTTATTTCTGAATTTAATGAATGCACTTACTGCGCTGAATCCCATAGATTTGAAATAAGAGATATGTTAAATAATCTAGAAGCAAAACATCCAGGATCAAAACATTCAATTGTCGCATCATTTATGGAAATGTTACCTTTACTAAAAGAAAGATTCAAAAACCAAGAAATAGGTAGTTGTAAAATATGCAAAGAACCAGCATCATCTAAAATTTGTAATGCATGTACATTAACACAAAAAATAAAATGAATTACTACGATGAAATTTCTAAAGGATATGAAGAACTCCATAAAGAAGAACAATTAGAAAAAATAAAAATCATAAAAAAACATCTTAAAATAAAATCTACAGATAAATTATTAGATGTGGGTTGTGGAACAGGTTTAACAACAATTCCTTGGAAATGTAAAACTTACGGCATTGACCCATCTAAAAAATTACTAGAAAGAGCAAAAAATAAACATAAAATAATTTACAAATTAGCATCAGCTGAGAATATTCCATTCAAAGATAATTTCTTCGACATTGTAATCTCAATAACTGCAATTCAAAATTTCAATAACATAGAAAAAAGTCTAAAAGAAATTAAGAGAGTTGGGAAAAACACTTTTGTTCTTTCATTTCTAAAAAAATCTCCTAAAAAAAATAAAATTGATAAATTAATTAAAAAATATTTTAAAATTAGAGAAATAATAAATGAGAAAAAAGATTTAATTTATTTTACTTAATAACTCCCACTTCCACTATTACTTCTTGAGGTTGTAGTAGTATCAGATCTACTATCATCATTGTCTGAATCTTCTTTTTCATCATCAGAACTATCCATATGATCATCGGAGTCGTCGTCTTCATGAGTATCATCATCTTTTTCTTCTTCATGATCATCGTCTACTTTAGTTCTAGTTTCAACTTCTACTTTATCATCTCTTTCTCTTAATCTTGTCTCTGTTCTCGTTCTAATACCATCAACTCTAGTTTCTTCTCTTAATCTTAAGCTTCTCTCATCCTCTTTTTTCTTTAATTCCATTCTAAATTCTTCTCTTCTTTCACTTAATTCTCCACCCCTCTTCTTAAGTTCTAATCTAACTTCAGAAAGGTCTTTTTCTCTTTCTCTTAAAAGTTCTATGGCATCTTTAAGGAATTCTTTATCTTCATTTAAGATTTTTTCTCTGAATTCTATCTTCTCTCTAGTCAAAGCTATATCTTTTATATCTTCCAATTTTTCTCTAGCTTCATCAGATCTACCTCTAACTAATACTGCTAATTTATTGGCTTCTAATGTCAATGCTTTAGCTTCCTCAAAATTCCTTACTTCCAATTCTTTTCTAGCCGCATCCAGTTTTTCTTTAGCTAATCTTAAATTTCCTTTAGCTTCAGCATCATCAGGCCTACGTTCTAAAATTTCTTCAGATTTTTCTATTTTTTTAAGAATTACTCTAATCCTATTTTCTATCTCAGGTTTTATTCTAGCTTTCTTAGCCTCTTCTAATCTCTCTTCAAATTCAGGCCTTAGTTTGATTATTTCTTCTCTTCTTTCTTTTATCCTTTTTTTTGTTTCAGAAGAAGATTTTCTTAATTCACTTAAGATTCTATCTTTTGTTATTCTATCCGACTCTGTTAATATAGGTAAAAAAATAGAAGCTGTATCTACATCCTCAATTAACAATTCTTGATCTTCAATTTCAGATTCTAATTCTGCTATAGTTTCTTCATCTGTAGAATCTTTTAAACCTTTTATTCTTGCTCTTGCTTTCTCTAATCTTTTATTATGAGCAATTTGAACTTTTCCTGCTGTTTCTAATTTATTTTTTTGAATCATCAAGTTTACTTCTCTTAATCTCTCTTCTGCCAATTTAATTTCTAATTTTGCTCGGTTTTTTTCACTAAAGGTAAGCGCTAAATTAATCCTATCTAATGTTTTATCTAAAAAATAAAAAGGAGAATCAGCTTGGATTCCAGAATCTTCTTCAGTTATGTCTTGTATTCCTTCATCGATTTCTTGTGCACTTACAAATGGCACTATAAATAAACTTAAGATAATAAAAAAAGTTAATTTCTTCATTTATTTAACTTAGAATTAAATATTTAAATAGTTTTCTAAATCTTAGCAGCATCATAACATAGTTTACTACAAAAATGTACTATTTCCTCACCAAAAGGCACTTCTAGTACAGCTTCTTCATTATTTTCATCTACTTCTTTCCCGCATTCACAACATTCTACCATTTTTAATTAATCAAAAATTCTAAACATATTTTGACTATTATCAGAACTATCTTTCTTCTCTTCTTTTACAGGTTCTTCTTTTTTAACTTTCTCAACTAAATAATCAATATCTTTTTGCTTTATCTCATCATCTTTTGTTGATGTTCTTTCCAACATATTTTTACCTTTTTCCCTAACACCAATTATGTTTTTCTTTCTACCAACAAATTTCTTACCTTTACTAACAACCATATAAATGAAAAATAAGAACACAAACATTATAGCTATCCACCCTAATAATGAAGACCCACTAAATTTTTTACCCTCTAAAACAACATTACCAGTAATAGCATTTCCTGAAGATTTAACACTATATTCTCCAGCATAACTAACCTCTTCATTTAAATCAATTTCAATAGTTTGATTTGGTTTTAAAGAAGTTTCTTTAGTAATTGTAACTTCATTCTCCCCTTCTAATTGTATCTCAATAAGATCAGTATAATCAACATTTCCAGTATTTCTTACATATAACATTGTTCCTTCAACCCATTCCTCTTTAGATTTAACTTCCCCAATTAAGAAAGTTTTCTCAATATCTAAAATATCACTTTTAGCACTTATCTTCCATAGTCCAGGAACAGCAAATTGGTCTAACTCAACTTCAAAATTACCAGAAGTTGAAACAGTTTGAGTATAATCAAGATCTCCATCAGGTTTGTAAACCTCAACAACAACATCTTTATCTATTAAATCTCCAGCCTGATCATAAATTAAAACTCCAGTGTTTATAGCATCTCCAGGAGCATAAATATCATTAACACTTAATTCAATAGATTTAGGAACGGCCATTACTTTAAACGTAACAGTATCTTCTCCTTTATTTCCATTTAAATCTTCAACACTAAAAACAACTTCATGTTTACCAGACTTAGCATCATCAAATAAATTAAAATTATAACTAAATAATCCATCTTCTAATTCAACTAAAATAATATCATCTTCAGTCAAAAGACTGGCTCCCCCATTCTCAACAATTTCACCATTTAATTTATATGCACTTCCTGTAATCACTACTGTATCTCCAGGATTGGCAAGTAAAAGATCTGCACTCGCATCAACATCAAGTTCGGTAGTCACATCAAAAGTGTTAGAACTTTTTTCAAAATCATCAGCAGCCCCATCTACAGTCAAAAGAAAATTACATTTTCCAATTAAAGTTTCTCTAGTAGGAATATCTAAATTAAAATCATAAACTTCCCCAACATCTAAATTTAATAAAGTAAAATAAGAAGGTAAAGATTCCTCATCACAATATAGATCTAACTTCATAGCGCCTACAACTGCCTCATTAAATACAACACTACCTTTAACATTTACATCCTCTCCAATATTATATTCACTTCTTTCAAAAGGATCTATTGTTATATCTGCAAAAGCTATTGGTATTAAAAACAAAAGCCCCACTAAGTAGATTAAACCTCTCTTCATGAAATAATTTAAGCATAACTAATATATAAATTTACTGCCATTATACCATTAATTTTAAATACTCTATATGAATAAAAAGAACTATGGATAAAGCCTTAGAAAAAATAAGACATTCAACATCACATGTTCTAGCAATAGCTGTAAAAGAATTATTCCCAAAAGCTAAATTAGGGATAGGCCCTGCAATAGATTCAGGATTCTATTATGATTTTGATAATTTAACAATAACTCAAGAAAATCTGAAAAAAATAGAAAAAAAGATGAAAGAAATCATAAAAAGAAATATTAGTTTTAAAAAAATAAAAATCTCAAAAGCTAAGGCTAAAACTCTACTAAAAAATGAACCATATAAATTAGAATTATTAGAAGATTTGAAAGATAAAACTATTTCATTCTACGAGTCTGGAAATTTCCAAGATTTATGCAAAGGTCCTCATATTTCTTCAACAAAAAATCTTAAGCATTTCAAATTATTATCAGTAGCAGGAGCTTATTGGAAAGGCGACTCAAAAAATAAAATGCTCACAAGAATATATGGAACAGCATTTATCAAAGAAAAAGAGCTAAAAAAATTTTTAATCCAAAGAGAAGAAGCAGAAGCTAGAAACCATATAAGATTGGGAAAAGACTTAGGAATTTTTACAATAAATAAATTAGTAGGTAAAGGGCTTCCAATATGGTTACCAAAAGGAAATGTAATCAAAGAAGAAATTGAAAAATTTGCTAAAGAAAAAGAAGACCAAGCAGGATTTCAAAGAGTAACAACCCCTCATTTAGCTAAAAAAGAACTTTTCACAACTTCTGGTCATCTACCCTACTATGAAGAAAGTATGTATCCATCAATGAAAATGGATGACGGAACTTACTATCTAAGGGCTATGAACTGTCCTCATCACCATTTAATTTACAAACACAAATTAAGAAGTTACAGAGATTTACCATTAAGATTAGCAGAATATGGGACTTGTTACAGAAACGAATTATCAGGAACATTAGCAGGATTATTAAGGGTAAGAATGTTAAGCATGAATGATGCTCATACATATTGTACAAAAGACCAAATAGAAAAAGAATTCTCAGATGTTATCAAAATGATTCAAGACTACTATAAAGTATTTGGTTTTGAAAACTATTGGTTTAGACTATCAAAAGGAGACACAAAAAATAAGAAAAAATATGTTAATGATCCTAAAAATTGGAAATCCACAGAAGAAACACTAAGAAAAGTTCTAAAAAAACTTAAAGTTAAATTTACTGAAGCAGAAGATGAAGCTTCATTCTACGGTCCAAAAGTAGATATACAATTTACCTCAGTTTCTGGAAGAGAAGAATCAATGTCTACAATCCAACTAGACTTTGCAGCTAAAGAAAGATTTGGATTACAATACCAAGATAAAAATGGGGAAATGAATAAAGAAGTTTTTGTAATACATAGAGCTCCATTATCAACACATGAAAGATTCATAGCATTTTTAATAGAACATTATGCAGGAAAATTCCCTGTTTGGTTAGCTCCTACCCAAGTTAGAATATTGTCTTTAACAGATAGGAATAAAAAATATGTAGAAAAATTACAAAAAGACTTTAAAAAATTAAATTTAAGGGTTGATGTAGATATTCGTTCAGAATCAATGTCAAAAAAAGTAAGGGATGCTCAAACAGAACTAATCCCAATAACTATCACTATAGGAGATAAAGAACAAAAAGCAAAAACATTAGCTATAAGAACAATAGATGGAAAAATAAAATTTGGAGTAAAAAATAAAGATTTCCTAAAAAAAATAACTCAAAGTATTGAACAAAGAAAAGATGCAAACTATTAAGCAAGCAGTAACAGAATTAAAGAATCAAAAAATATTCTCAAGCTACAAAGCGGATTTAACTTTAATAAATGCATTTGCTATGATAGAAGCAGGAAAAATAATATGGCAATTAAATTACCTAAACCCAAAAACAAAAAAATTAGTAAGCTTCACTCCATCTAAAAATACTCATACAGAAGAACAACCTTCTCTAAATGAAAATAAAAAATTAGAAAACTTAAATTTAGAAAATGTTAAAATAGATGTAAATGAAATTTTAAAAATCGTTAAAAGTTTACTAAAAAAAGAATATTCTTCAGAAACAATAACGAAAAAAATAATCACATTACATACGATAAAAAAAGAAACATTTTGGAGTTTTACAATGTTAACAACTTCTCTAAAAGTTTTAAACTTAAGAATAAATGCTTCTTCAGGAAAGGTAATTTCAAAAAAAATATCCTCCATATTAGAATTTAAAGCTTAAGGAATACTTCTATATTTAGTATTCATCAAACTCCATTCTAATAATAATAAAGTTAGACCTACTAACATAAATGAGATAGTTAAATTCTTACTCAATCTTTTAGTTTTAGATTTAGCAATATCTAAGAAAGCTTTTGTTAACTTCTCAGGATTTTCAGCTCTAAAATATTTCCCACCTGTCTGTTCAGCAATACTAATCAAAGTACCTTCATTTAATTTAGATAAAATATCACTTCCTTGTATAAAAGATCCACCAGTAGGAGTGCCTATTCCTATAGTATGTACTAAAATTTTCTTATCATTTAAATAAATTATAGCATCGTCAGGATGAATTCCAACATTACTTTGTCCATCAGTTAAAACAACTAGCACATTTCCCTCATCTCTTTCAAATAATAAATTAGAAGCAGTAACCATAGAATCTCCAATAGCCGTACCTCCAATTTCCTCAATATTAATATTATTTATAGCTCTCCTAATATCTCCTTTCTCATCTGTAAGTTTTTGTTTGATAAAAGTAGTCCCTGTAAAAGTAGCTATTGCTATGTCTGCAGTTCCTGGAAAAGCATCAACAAAGCTTAATGCCGCAGATTTAGCAGCCTCTAACCTATTAGGTTCATAATCCTCAGCTAACATACTAACGCTAGCATCTATTAAAACAGCATAATCAAAACTACTTCCCGTCCCAGTAAACCAATAAGTAGTTCCAGCAGCAGACAAAATTAAAAAAGTAAGAATCACCATTCTTAAAATTAATAAAGAAAAATTTTTGCTCATTAATTTATGTCCAGTTAATTTCTCCATAACTTCAAAATTTGCAAATTTCAGAGCCTTTCTTTTAGTAAATTTTAAACTAAGAAAATGAACAATCACAAGAATGGGCAATGATAAAAAGAACAACAAGTACTCAGGATTAACAAAAGTTACTACCGGTATTTTAACTCCCTCCTTTTAAACATCCCTATCAAAGGATTAACAAAATCTTCATCTGTACTAAGTCCCAAAAATTCTGCTCCTGCTCTTTTAAAAAGTTCAGACAACTCATGTTCTTGTCTCTTAACATAAGAAGCGTATTGTTTACTAACAGCTTTAGGCTTCAAAGATAATCTTTCTCTACTATAAGGGCTACCAATAACAACATCCCCTCCATCTTCAGGTAATTCTCTATCTCTAGGATCTCTAATCATCAAAGCAATAACATCAAATTTATTAGAAACTATCTTTATCTTACTTTGCCAATCATTACTAAGACCTATAAAATCAGAAACAATAATTAATATACTACCTCCTTCTAAAAATTGTAAAACAAAATCTAGAGCCTTATTCAAATCATATCTCCCTCCATATAATTTAGGATTTGTTAAAGACCCCAATAAAAAATAATAAGGTTGTTGTCCAGTCTGTGGTTTTAATCCTTTAACAATTCTATCAGTAAACATCCCTAATCCAATACTATCATCACTCAACATGGAAGAGTAAGCCATACTAGCAATTACTTCAGCAGCATATTGACTTTTCAACTTCTTAGTACTTCCAAATAACATACTACTACTAACATCAAACAAAAAATAAATATTTAAATTCCTCTCTTCTCTAAATTCTTTAATCAATAAATCCTGAGTTCTAACACTAGCTTTCCAATCAATTAAAGAGGAATCATCTTCAACTTGATATTTCCTAAATCCTTCAAACTCTAATCCACTCCCTTTATATGCACTTTTATAATTACCCACCATTCTAGAAGTAGTAAATGTCTTTGTAATAACATCTAATTTTGTAACTAAATTTTGAATATCTAGTTTTATTGCCATATCTCTACCTCAAATTAAGGGATAGGAACTCTTGCAAGAACCTCTTTAATAATATCATCTCTATCAATATTTTCTGCTTGACCCTCATAATTTAACAAAATTCTATGTCTCAAAACATCATAAGCAATTTCTTTTACATGTTGAGGAGTAACATATTCTTTCCCTTTCATCAAAGCATTAGCTTTAGATGCAACATAAAGTCCTATACTTGCTCTTGGAGAACTTCCAAATCTTATATATTTTGAATGTTTTAAATTATATTTCTCTGGATGTCTAGTAGCATCAACTAATCTTACAATATATTCCTCAACAGCTTTACTAACAAATATATTCTTTACAGTGTGTTGCATCTTAATAATTTCAAGCGGTCCAATAACGCTTCTAAGATCATACTCTGAAAAATTCTTCGTAGTAATATTCCTCAATAATATCTCTCTTTCCTCTTTAGTATTAGGATAATCTATATATAATTTAAATAAAAATCTATCAATTTGCGCTTCAGGTAAAGCATAAGTTCCCATAGTTTCAATAGGATTCTGAGTTGCCAACACAAAAAAAGGAGCATCAATACCAAAGGTTTGCCTTCCAATAGTAACTTGCTTTTCCTGCATCGCTTCTAATAACGCACTTTGAACTTTAGCGGGAGCCCTATTAATCTCATCAGCTAACATAAAATTAGTAAAAATGGGTCCTTTAATTACAAAAAACCCTTTACTCTTCTCATAAGAAGTCAATCCAATAATATCAGTGGGTAATAAATCTGCAGTAAATTGCACTCTCTTAGTTTTACAACTAGTAATATGTGCCAAAGACCTCATAATTAAAGTCTTAGCTATCCCCGGAACTCCTTCTAATAATACATGACCATTAGAAATAATAGCTCTTAATATACTATCAACAACATTTTTCTGCCCAACAACAATCTTAGACATTTCTTTCTTAATATTCTCTATATCATTATGAAATCTATGTAACGCATGTCCATCAACAGGTAGTTTAGGTTTCTTTTTAACTTTATGAGCAACTCTTCTAACTATAGAACTTACCTTCTTTTTCATTATCCAAAAAAACAATCCTAGATATATAAAAGTATGTTACTACTTTAAAAAAATTATAAACTATTATATAATAATATATACCTAGGTACTACTATCATATTACATAAATATAACGAAGAAACATTTAAATAATAGCGACATTTACCTAAAAGTACCATAATCAATATAGGTAATACCTAACTATGAATAAAACACAGGAAAGAGCATTAAATTGGCTTATCTCAGAGGGCCATAAAAAGCAAAATATCATTTTCAAACAGAGCTCTCCATGTTTTTTTGTCAAAGAAAAAAAATTCGATGTTAAAAGATTATATGGCAATCAAATAATATTCTACAACAACCAATACTCACAATTAAAAAAAAATCCATCAACAATAATTCTCGTTTTCCGTGATAACGAATCTTCTCCTTATCTAAAAATAAATTTCCAAGAGATAAAAGATTTACCCTCAACATACAAAGATATTGAACTAAATTGGGTAGATATCAACACCAAAGTCAAAACTCTACGAGTTTCCGAAAAAACAAAAGAACGTTTACAAGAATACGGGAAAATGGGGGAAGATTTCGATCAATTACTAAATAGATTATTAGACAAAATTAAAAAAAATGAATAAAAAATTAAATAGACTAGGAATTGTATTTTTAATATTCACATTACTAGCTATAACTATAAATGCTCAAGAAGATACTTATGTTTCAACTTCTGATGTTCAATCTCAATTCTCAGATCCATCTATAAAACTATCATTTAGGTCTTGGGGAGAAGGAAGAGAAACATCAATAACTTTAGATAATTACTTCATAGGAGAAAGAACACAAGATGATAGATATTTACAAGTTTCCCCTCCTGAAATAGAAATCACAATAGATCAAGAAACAAGTATTGCAACATTAAAAGCAAGAGGAAAATGGTTAGGCACACAAGACGTAATATTCACTCGTTCTAGTTTATATAATTTAGAAAGATCAATTTCAGAATTAGGAGAATTTGAATCTGTCTTAGTTAAAAAAAGAATACCTCCTAAAATAAAGAATCAATTTGAAGACTTAAGAGACAAACCAGCATATGATTACTTAGAAAGGATCTTAGATAATCTTGAAAAGAAAAAATCCACAGAAGTTCCAGATGTAGATGCAAGTTTTGAAAGAAACAGACTAAGTGTTAATGTAGGAAATGATATTGATTTAAGCGTTGGTGTAGAAACAGACATTGATGGAACAAAAACAAGAAAACCTAAACTAGATGTAAATGTTAGACCAGAAGATAAAATACAAGAAGAAGAGGAAGAACTTCTAGGAGGCGGATTACCAATAGTAGTAATATTCCCACTAGTATTGATTGGTGGAACATTATTATTAGCTTTAATAATTTACTTTGCTAGAAATAAATCAAAATTCAAAAAAATAGTTCCTAAACTAAGAACAACAAAACCAGAAATAATTCAGAAACATCTAGCACAAATTAAAGAATATAAAAAAGAAATAAAAGGGATACAATCTCAATTAAGTTCAATACCATATGAAGATTCTGCAGAAAAAACATTTAAGATAATTAAAAATTTCTTCAACACATTAACAAATGCTAATTATGAATTCACATACTCAGAAGTAAAGAAAGAAATATTAGATGAAGAATTAAGTAGAAGTACAGAAAATTTCCTAATTAAATTCTCTAAAGAACTAGAAACTTTCAGATACAGTAACAAAGCAGCAACATCTCAAGGATTAACCACAATAATTAATAAAATTAACAAAGCAATAGATCTATCTGGAAAAGATTTAGCAGGAATCCATGGTCAAGAAAAATTAAAATTAGAGAAAAAGAAACCAATTTTAAGTTTAATAGTTAATATAAAAAATTATTTCCTAAATAAAAAAGATGTTTTCATATCTAAAAAACCAAAAGCTCAAGAAATTATTAAACCAACTCATAAAGAAGGCACTTTCTTCCTTAAAACAAGCAATTTCTTCAAAAATTTACTTAAAATAAAACTCCATAGAAAACATAAAGTAAAAAAACCAATTGAAAAACATATAGAATTAAAGAAAGTAGAAAGGAGCATTATATTCAAGAAATTCTTCCATGATAAATTCGGCTTATTCAAAACACAAAGAGAATTAGACAAAGAAAGACAAGCAAGAATCCAAGCAAAAATAAACAAAGAAAGGGCAAGAGTAAAACTAATAGAAGAAAAAGCAAAAGAAAAAATAAGGAAGAAACTTGAAAGAAGAAGAGCAATAAAGAAATTCTTCCATGATAAATTTGGATTATACAAAACAGATAGAGATAGAAAACAGGAGGCTGAAGAAAAAAGGTTATTAAGATTAGAAAGAGAAAAAGTAGCTAGACGTATAAAACTAGAAAAACTAAAAATAAAAAGACAAAAAAGAAACTCAGTAAAGAAATTCTTCAGAGATTACTTTGGGTTATTCAAAACAAAAGAAGAAATAGAAAAAGAAATTAGAAGACATTTATTAGAAAAGCATAAGAAAAAATTAGCAAGAAAGAAAGCAATAATTAAGTTCTTCCATGATAAGTTCGGATTATTAAAAACACAAAGAGAATTAGACAAAGAAAAAGAAGAGAGAATCCAAAAGAAAATAAGAAAAGAAAAATTAAAGTTTAAGATAGCAGAAGAAAAGAAAAAAGCTAGATTAATGAGAAGACGAGTAGTAACTCAATTTTTCCATGATACATTTGGATTATTCAAAACAACTGAAGAAAAAGAACAAATAGTAAGAGAAAAATTCAATAGAAAAAGAAAGAAAATTCTAGCAAGAAAGAAAGCATGGTATGGGTTCTTCCATGACACTTTAGGATTAAAAACACGATCAGAAAAAGAAAAAATAAGGTTAAAAGAAGGAAGATTAAAACTTAAAATATTAAGAGAGAAAAGAAGATTAAGAGCAGAGAGAAAAAGAATCTTCAGAAAATTCTTCAAAGATACTTTAGGATTTTATAAAACACAAGAAGAAAAAGAAGCAATAGCCATAAACAAACTAAGAACTAAAAGAAGAAAAACAATAGCTAGAAGAAAAGCTTTCAGAAGTTTCTTACATGATAAATTAGGGTTATTAAAAACTAAATACGAAATAAGATTAGAAAAAGAAAAGAAAGAAAATAGAAAAATAAGAATAAAGATAGAAAAAGAAAAATTAAGAGTAACTAGAAGAAAAGCATTTAGAAAATTCCTCCATGACACTTTTGGTCTATATAAAACACAAGAAGAACTAAGATCAATAAGAGAAAATGAAAGACAAAAGAGAATAAGAGAAGAGAAGAAAAAGATAAGAAAAGCTAAAGCTAGCTTAAGAAACAGAGAACTAAGAGAAAGAGCAATAAAGAAATTCTTCCATGATAAATTCAATTTATTCCAATCAAAAGCAGAGATAACAAAAAATAAACTAGAAGAAAGATTAAAACATGAAAGAGAAGAAAGATTAAAAATAAGAAAAGAAAAAATAAGAGCAGAGAGAAAAGCTGACATAAAAAAATTCTTACACGACACTCTAGGATTCTATAAAACAAAAGCAGATAGAGAAGAAGATAGAGAATTAAGAATTAAAAGAAAAAAAGACTTTAAAAGATTTTTACATAATAAACTAGGATTCTATAAAACAAAACCAGAGAGAGATAGAGATAAAATATTAAGTACTAAAAGGAAAAGAGATCTCAAAAAATTCTTACACCATTATTTGGGATTTTATAAAACAAAAGCAGAAAGTGATGAAGATTATGAAAGAAGAAAAAAAGCTTTCAGAAGATTTTTACATGATAGATTAGGATTACTTAAAACAACAGCAGAAATAAAGAGAATAAAATTAAAAGAAAGATTAAAATTAGAGAAAGAAGAAAGATTAAAATTAAAAAAGGAAAAATTAAAAGCTGAAAGAAAAGCAGATTTCAGAAAATTCTTACACGACACTCTAGGATTTTATAAAACTTTAAGAGAAATAAAGAAAGAAAACAAGAAAAAGAAAATAAAAAGACTAGAATTAAAAAATAAAATAATAAATAAAACAGGATTTTTAAAAAGTTTATTCAAAAGAAAAATAACTTCCAGCGACGAAATACATGTGTTAATTAAATTAGAAGAAGATGCAATAAGAAATGGAGAAATAAAAAAAGCTAAAAGTTTACAAAAGAAAATAAATAAAGTTTACAAAAGAATTGAATTCCAAAAACACCACCCTCAATTAGCAAAAGATTACAGCATAGTAAAAACAAAAGTTGCCTCTTTAAGAAATACTTTATTTTCACAAGAAGAAAAAATATCATTTACTACAAGAATAAAAAATCTATTTTCTCCAAAAATAGAAAAACAACAAATAGATGAAATAAATTATTTAATAAAAAGATGTGAAAAAGCATTAGCAAATAGCAGAAAAAGAGACGCTCAAGATTTATTCACAAGAATAGTACATATATATGAAGGATTAAACAAAGATTCAAAGAAAGCAATAGAAAAGAACATAATGTTCTTAAGATCAGAAATAGCAAACATAATTGTAAAAAATTCATTAAAGAAAGCACAAATAGCATTATCTGCTGGAAAAATAAGTGATGCAAGAAATTTATACAAACAAGTAAATAATAATTTCTACTACCTTCCGTTAAGACATAGAGAAAGGTTGATAGAGCATAAAGCTTCCTTAGCACAAAAATTAGAAAAGAACAAGAAAAAATTCTCAATAAAAATACCAAGAATTCCTATACCTGAATTACACGTTTTAACCCTTCTAAATTTACAAAGAGAAAAAATAGTGAACGCATTCAAAAGTATAAAATTCAAATCCTCAATAAAAATAAGAAAACCAAAGTACAAAGAATCATTCACCGATTATTTACTAGCAAAAAAACCAAAATTTATTTCAATAACAACAGACACAATTCCAAAACGTCAAATAGAAAAAAATAGTAAAAGAAAAGTAAGTGAAATTTTAAAACACATAGCATCAATACATATTCATCTAAGAAAGAAAGATCATCTAAAAGCCAAAGAAAAATACAGAGACTCAGTAGAATTATTTAGAGACAGTTTACACGAGCTACCAAAAGAAGCCCACCATATAGTTTATAAAAAATTAAAACCTTTAAAGGAAGAGATTCTTCATCTTAGTCTCAAAAACTTATTGTCCGAAGTACAAGGAGCAGTAAAAAGGGGAGAGCAAGAAACAGCAAGAGAAATACAAGGGAAAATAAGAGCTATTTATTCTCATTTAACAAAAACTTCTACTCTCCCTTTCACACCTCCAGTAAATAATTTTATAGAATTAGGAGAGTTAATAACTCTAGCAAAAAAAGAAATATCTAAAAGAGATTATGATGCAGCTAGAAAAACTTATTATAAAATAAATGGAATTTACAATAATTTAAATCAATCACAAAAAAAAGAAGTTTATAGTAAAATGTTAAATATCTATAGAGAAATTATTAAATAGAAAGCTTAAAAAGATTAATTATTCTCAGAAAGAACATGGAAAAACCTAAACCCAAAAATATTAAAAAAATAAATGAAACAACTTGGGAAATCCCTACAACATTCAAAGAAGGTATGAGAGTCCCAGCAAGAATCATAGCAACAAAACCAATTCTAGACGATATGGATTCTGAAGTATTTGATCAATTAACTAATGTAGCAACACTCCCAGGAATACAAAAATATGCTATTTGTCATGCGGATGGACATCGCGGATACGGTTTTGCAATTGGAGGCGTAGCAGCCATGGATTTCAATGAAGGAGTTATTTCTCCAGGTGGAATTGGTTTTGATATTAATTGTGGAATGCGCTTAATTAAAACAAATTTAACAATAAAAGAAGTTCAACCAAAAATAAAAGAATTAACAGATACTTTATTCAAAAATGTGCCTGCTGGTGTTGGATGTAAAGGATTCGTAAAACTAAATAATTCCCAATTCGATGATATAATGTCTTCAGGAGTAAAATGGTGTATAGAAAATGGTTATGGGTGGCAACAAGATCTAAAAAGAATAGAAGATAATGGAACATTAAAAGATGCAAACCCAGAAAAAGTATCACAAAAAGCCAAATCAAGAGGGATCAACCAATTAGGTACTTTAGGTTCTGGAAATCATTATTTAGAAGTTCAAGTAGCTCATGCCGAAAATATTCTTGATAAAGAAACAGCAAAAAAATTAGGGATAGTAGATAAAAATCAAATCTTAATCATGGTTCATTGTGGTTCTAGAGGTTTTGGTCATCAATTAGCAACAGATTATATGAAAATATTCGATAACACAATGCAAAAACATGGAATTAAAATTCCAGATAGAGAGTTAAGTTGTGCTCCATTACAATCTGATGAAGGTCAAAACTATTACTCCGCTATGAAATGCGCTGGTAATATGGCTTATAGTAATAGACAAGTTATATTGCATCAAATAAGAGAATCCTTTAAAAAAACATTTAAACAAGACCCAGAAAAACTAGGAATGGAATTAATTTATGATTGTACTCATAATATAGCAAGAGAACATAAAATAAAAGTAGATGGAAAACAAAAAAAAGTTTTAGTTCATCTAAAAGGAGCAACAACTTCCCTAGGTCCTGGACATGAAAGAATAATCAACACTTACAGAGATTTAGGAACACCAATTATTATAGGGGGATCGATGGAAACTGGATCTTATTTATTAAAAGGAACTAAAAAAGCAGAAGAAGAAACGTTCGGAACAACAGCCCATGGAGCAGGGAGGAGAATGTCAAGAACTAAAGCTAGGAAATTAGTCAGAGGAGATAAATTACAGAAAGATATGGAACAAAAAGGAATTTATGTTAAGGGTGTATCCATGGCAGGTTTAGCAGAAGAAGCAGCATTAGCGTATAAAGATATCGATTCAGTAATTGATGCTGTGAATAAAGCAGGGATCTCAGACCCCATTATAAAACTATCTCCAATTTCAAATGTAAAAGGCTAAATATCTAAAATAACTATTGCCTTCCATCCATTTTTAGTTTTTTTCAAAGAAAAATGATGTAAAGTAACAGCTTTTACATCCACTTTCAATTCATGTTTATCAGGATTAATCTTCTCACCTTCAATAACAGCTTCTAATTGATTATCTTTTATTTTAACACTAAATTTACTAAAAACTAAATACTTAGCATCTTTCAAATAAATTAACTCTTCTAAAAAATCAAATAATAATTTTTCATTATCATCATTTTTTAACTTTATCTTTCTTTTAACAACTCTTTTTACTTTCTTTAAATCGCATTGAACTTCAAAAACAGCCAAAGCAGCGTTCTCAAATAACTTATTTAAATTGTTCCCATAAGCTTCAAACATAACATCTGCTGTATGATCAATAAATTTATACTTTTTCATGGAAAACTAATCAGAATCCTTTAAAGATTCAATTATTAATTTATTTTCTTCAGGATGCATCCTTGTTAAAGTTCCTTTTTTAAGATTCAAAAATTGCGCTATCTTTTTAGGAATCCTTATTGCAAGAGA
>NZCU01000025.1 GCA_002688395.1 Nanobdellota archaeon
AAGTTTTACAATCTTGTCTTTAGAGATCTAGCTCATAAACTATGGGGAGATCCTAAAACATTATCAGAAGAATTGGGAAGAAGAAGAGTTCCTGTGCCTAATATTTTTTCCTTAGTTTCAAACATGATTTCTGGTACTAAGAATAGACCAGATGTTTCTGCAAAGTATTTTTATTATCCTAAAAAAGGATATGGATTTATTTGTGATAAGTTTATGGAAGTTATTGAAGGTAAAAAAGGTAAAATTTTAAACAATTCAACCCCTAGTAAGGTAAATATAAAAGATAATAAAGTAGTTTCTGTTGAGTATAAAGATAAAAGAAATACAACTGTTAAAACAGATTATCTTGTTTCTTCCATTCCTTTAATAGATTTAATAAATCTTTTATCACCTAAAGCTCCTGAGTATGTTGTTGAAGCAGCTGAAAAATTAAGGTTTAGATCTTTGACACTTTTGTATGTGTTTGCTGATAAAGATAGAATAATAAAAGATAATTGGTATTTTTATCCTGAAAAGGAGTTTATTTTCAATAGAGTATGTGAGTTAAATTCTTTTTCTCCATATACTATCCCTAAAGGGAAAGCATGTATTACTGTTGAGGTTACTTCAGATAAAAATGATCCTTTCTTTAAGTTGGAAGATGAGAAAGTTTTTGAGAGAGTCATTATAGATTTAGAGAAAGCTGGAGTTATAAAGAAAGAGGAAGTTAAAGATTATATTGTTAGGAGAGCTGGTAGGGTTTATCCTGTTTATGATTTGGATTTTAGAAAAAATTTAGATATTATTTTGAAATATTTATTTAAAATTGAGAATTTATTAACTATTGGTAGGCAAGGCTTATTTAATTATAATAATGCAGATCATTGTATTGATATGTCTATAAAATCTGCAGATTTTATCATTAATAAAAAACCTAGAGAAGAATGGTGGAAGTTGTTAGATTATTTTGATAATTATAAAATAGTTGATTAAGATGAAAATTAAAGGTAAAATTTTATTTATCCCGATAGTAGTATTTCTTTTTATAATAATCGCAAGATTGAAATTAAGTTATAAAAATTTTGCTGAGTTTCCTTATTATTTTTTGGGTGATTCTAGTAATTATCTTGTTCAAGTTTTTTTCCTAGCTAAATATGGATTTCATGGATTTGTTCCTAATTTTTTTAATGGATTTGTATTATTTAACAATTACCAACCTGGATGGCCTTTGTTTGTGTTCCCAATCTATTTGTTAATTAAAAATGTTCCAATAGCTATGTATTTGGGAGTTGTTTTAACTTTCTTATTAGGGTTTATTGGTGTTTATTATTTAGGGAAAGTCCAGAAATATTCTTTAACGAAAATAGTAGCATTTTATGTACTATTATTTGGAAATCCCCTTTCTATAGATATAATTTTTAATGTATTTAGATTTGGAGAATTTTTTGGTTGGGTTTTATTTATTCCTTTTTTTACTATTATTTTATATTATCTGAAAAGAGATTTAGATAAGAAATTTGTGTTATTTATATTATTTTATTCTTTAATAATTTTAACACATCCTTATGTTGCTACTTTATCTTCTTTTGTTATAATTCCATTTTTCTTTATTAAGAAAGAGAAAATAACTATAGCTGTTTCTACTTTGATATCTATAGTAATAACTTCTTTTTGGTGGATTCCTTTTCTTTCTACATTTAGTAAGCCTATAGATGGATTAAATCAATTAAAAGAATTATTAGCTTTATCAAGTGTTTTTTCTTATAACACTTTAATATTATTGTTGTTTATATTTTTATTCTATTTATTCTGGAAAAATAATAGAAAGGATAAAGTAAAGTTTTTTATTCCGTTCTTTGTATTGGGTGTTTTTGTTTTGAGTAGATTGATATTGTTTATTCCTATATTAAACAAAGTCCCCCCAAATTCTTATAATATATTTTTCTTAATTTTAAGTTTGTATTTATTTTTTGAGATTGATTATTCTGAGAGATTTAAAAAAATTATTTTTGTTTCATTAATATTAGTATCTGCTTTATCTTTAGTGATTGTTTTTTCTGATTCTAAAGTTTTTCTTGATAGTGATAAAGAAGTTGGGGATGATTTGATTAAATTATTAGAAGATGTTGAGAATTTTGTTATACTATCTAGTAGAGATACTAATTACATAGTTTATGCTGTTATTAATAATGATGCTAATATTATTTTTCCAAGAGGTTTGATTCATTTTGAAGCATCTTCAGAGATTTTAAGAGCTAATACTGAGATTGAAAAAGGTTATAGAGGAAATAATTGTGAGGTGATTGTAAATAATTTAAGAGAACATGAAGTTGAGAATTTATTATCTATAGAGGATAGATGTGACTTTTTTGAAAGTTGTGGGTTGAATAAAGTCAGACAAGAAGGGGGTGCTTGTTTATTTTCTCTTTAAAAAAACAAATAATTTATTGGGTGCCTGTTTATTTGTATATGGGAATTATATTTTATTTTTCTTCTCAAAGTTCTATTTCTTTAGGAGGACAACCAATTGGTGGGCCTAATATTATTGCACCTTTAAGACACTCTGCTGAATATTTTATTTTAGCTTTACTTGTTTTTAGAGGGTCTATTACATCTAAATTTAGAAAAAATTCTGTGCTAATAACAATTTTAATTTCTGGATTATATGGTTTTAGTGATGAGGTTCATCAATATTTTGTTCCTGGAAGGACTTTTAGTTTTGGAGATATTTTATTTGATTTGTTAGGTATTATTATAGGAGTATTAATCTACAAATTTTTTAAGAAATAATTTTAAATTTTTTCTCTATATAAGGTTCTAAATGCTTTTTTTGTCCTGGTTTTTCTATATAATGTAATCTTACTGTGTATAATCCAGGATTTACTTTCCATGAAGGTAAAGTGTAATAAGTCATTGTAGCTTCATCATCTATTAAGTCTCCTTTACAATATTTACTTCCCTTACAAGGGTAGAAGTTTTGTCCTTGACAATCATCTTCAGTTGGATGATATGTTCTTGTATCTTTTCTTAATCCCTCAAAATAAAATTCAATATCAGGATCTATACAGAAATCATTTATTTTAACTTTAATTTGGATTGGTTGACCTGCTTTTACGACATCATTTGTTATCCCTAATTCTGGGGGGACTAATTTAATGGGATTTCCAGTTATTTCTTCAAAATTAAATGAAAATGCTGAAATTACTAATAAGAAAAATAATGCGATAATTATATTCTGAGGTTTCATCTTATTTATTTGGAGTTATTGTAAAGTAAGAATGTAAATAATCTTTAGTTGTTCTATCTTCCCAATAGTATACTCTAGCAAAATAATCTCCATCCCAATCAGGTCTTGTTCTATAACTTACAGTAAAGGAATTAGTATCATCTAACTCATAATCATTTTTACAGAATTTATATCTTCCTTTTTTTGTTATTGTTGCTTTTCTTCCTCCATTAGTGTCTTCTGTTCCATCAAATCTTACTCCACCAAAATATAATTCAATTTCTGGATCAACACATGCCCCTCTTACTTGAACATTAATATTTAATTTTTCTCCTGCTTTAATCCTCTCAGGAGATGTTGATACAATTGGAAGATCATTATTATTTGTTAAAGTAAAATTTCCAGTAAATTGAGGTAAATTAGTTCCTATTAATCCAACTAAAAAAATTGTGACTAAAGCTATTAATACTTTGTCATTTGAAAAATTCAAATCTGCCATTTTAATTTATTGTGAATGTTGTAGATATAAAATCTTCAGTTTCGTAATCAAAAACTTTTGCGAAGAATACTCCTGTTTCATCTTCTGCAGGTTTCCATTCAGCATATGTTTTAAATCTTACATCAAAGGAATTACATAATTTTTTATTAGATCCAAACTGTGCTGAAATTGGTTGAGCTGTTGCTCTTCTGAAATCCGCATCATCGTAGAATCCAACAATTCTGTTAACACATTTTGGTCCTGGGTTTACACTTACAGTAACGTAATCCCCTGCATTAACAAACCTATCATTTGTTGAAAGAGTAATTGTTGTTTTTGGACTAAATGAAGGATAAATATCTGATGATGCTTTTCCTGTTAATTTATCTAGGTTTATACCAATTAGTGCTACTACTAAAATTGCAACTAAAGAAACTACAAAAATATTTGACTCTTTTTTTGCTGATTTTTTCAACTAATACACCTCTTTATTATTTTAATGGAGCTTACCTAATATATAAAGGTTTTTATAGAAATTAATGTCCTTGGCATGCTGCATCTGTTGGGAATTCTGTGGATTCTTCTGTTTTTGTTATAAATTTTTGTTCTGCTAGATAATCTTCTACTTCTTCTCCAGAAACATCGGCTAGCATTTTTCCATCTACTTCAACACAAGGAGATAGGGTTTGTCCTGTTTTTTCTACCATTTCTTGATAATTTTCTGGACTAACAATAATATCTTTATCTTCATATTGTAAGTTGTATTTCTTCATAATTTCCCTTACACCCATGCTCCATCCACATTCAGTTTTTAGCCAGGCAATTATTTTTGGTTGTGTCATTTTTTTATTAGATTATTATTTAATTTATATAGTTTTTTATTAAAAAACTGGATTTATTTTTATTTCTCCTTTTTTTATTTTACATTGACATCCTAGGCGTTCATTTCCTTCGCATCCCATTTCTTTTTCAGCTTCATTTATTTCGTTTAGATTTTCCATTCCTTCTTCTACTTCCACTTTACATACGCCACATGTACCATCAGCGCAAGCAATTATAACTCCTATTTCTTCGCATGCATCTTTAATAAAATCTCCATCTTTTACTTCTATTTCTTTATCTTCTGATTTTACTTTTGCCATTTTAATTTTAGAAAAGAGATACCCTTTAAATGTTTTTCTGATGAGATGTAATTGTGAGTTTAGAGTATAAATATCTTTATAAATTTATTTTAGATTCTTTTTATGATGAGACAATATTTAGCTGAGTTCATTGCTACATTCGCACTTGTTTTTATTGGTGCTGGAAGTGTTTTAGCTGATAGTTTTACAAATGGTGGTATTGGATTAGTGGGAATTGCATTAGCTCATGGATTAGTGTTAATGAGTGTTGTTTATGCGACAGGTCATATTTCAGGAGGGCATGTTAATCCTGCTGTTACAATTTCTTTATGGTTTGCTAGAAAAATAAAAACAAAAAAGGCTGTACTCTATGTTATTTCCCAATTATTAGGAGGTGTTTTTGCTGGATATCTATTAAGTAATATTTTTACTAATATTAATGCAGGAGTTCCTTTACTTGGAGAAGGAGTTGCTTTTGGAACTGGAATATTTTTAGAAGCTATTTTAACTTTCTTTTTGGTATTTGTTGTGTTTGCTACTGCTGTTGATAATAGGGCTCCAAAAGGAGTTTATGGTGCTGCAATTGGGTTAGTTTTAACATTTGATATTTTAATGGGAGGAAGCTTAACAGGGGCTGCTATGAATCCTGCGAGAGCTTTTGGTCCTGCATTTATTTCTGGAATTTGGGGAAATCAAGTAGTTTATTGGATTGGTCCTATTATTGGAGGAGTGTTAGCTGGGCTAATTTACAAATTTATTATCTTAGATAAATAATTTTAAAAACATTTAAAAGTTTTTTTTAGTATATTAAATATTAAAATGGAAACCAAAACAATTAATCAAAAAGTAGTTTTGAAAGCTTCACCGCATGAGATTTATGAGATGTTATTAGATTCTAAGAAACATGAAGAATTTACTGGACAAAAAGCAGATATAAGTAAACATATTGGTGGTAAGTTTAAAGCTTTTGATGGATGGGTTGAAGGAGAAACTATAGATTTAATTCCAGATGAATTAATTGTTCAAAAATGGAGAGGAAAAGATTGGGAAGAAGAGTATTTTTCTAAAGTAACTTTTGAATTAAAAAAAGTTGAAGAAGGGACAGAAATTACTTTAACTCATGAAGATGTTCCAGAAGATAAATATGAAAGTGTGGAAAGTGGTTGGAAAGAACATTATTGGGATAAAATGAAGAAAGTTTTAGAAAAAGAATAATGTTCTCTAGTTCCAAAAATTTTATAAATAGTTTATAATTAGCTATAGTTAAAATGGCAGAGTTTGTTAAAGTTTGTAGAAAAAGTGAAATTGAAAGTGGTAAAGGTAAGGTTGTGGATTTAAATGGTAGAAGTGTTGCTGTTATGAATAATGGTGGAGAATTTTTTGCTATAGATAATACATGTGCACATATGCAAGGCCCTTTAGGAGATGGTAGTTGCAAAGGTGGAAAGGTAACTTGTCCTTTACATGCGTGGGAATATGATTTACAAACTGGAAAAACTGATTTTAGTGAGGATGTTAAGTTAGATACTTTTGAAGTTAAAATTGATGGTGATGATATTTTAGTAAATCCTGAGCCTAGAGGAGAATAAAAATGACACATGAATTACCAGAATTAGGATATGAATATGGAGACTTAGAACCATTTATAGACGCACAAACTATGGAGATACATCATAGTAAACATCACCAAGCTTATATTGATAAATTAAATGCTGCTTTGGAAGGAACTGGTTTACAAGATAAAGATGTTGATGAGTTAGTAAAAGATTTAGATTCAGTTCCTGAAGATATTAAAAAAGCTGTTCAAAATCATGGTGGAGGACATAGTAATCATTCATTCTTTTGGAAATTATTAAAAAAAGATACTAAAGCTGGTGGAAAAGAAGTACAACAAGCTTTACATGAGATATATCAATCTGGAGAAGCTTTTGAAAAAGCTTTTACTGAAGCAGCTATGGGACAATTTGGTAGTGGATGGGCATGGGTTGTTTTGAATGAAGATAA
>NZCU01000026.1 GCA_002688395.1 Nanobdellota archaeon
GATGGTGATGAAGCTTGTGTTGTTTTATTAATGGATGCTTTGTTGAATTTTTCTAGAAAATTATTACCTGGACATAGAGGGGCTAGACAAGATGCACCCCTTGTGTTAACAACAAAATTAATTCCTAAAGAAGTTGATGACATGGTTTTTGATATTGATACTGTGTGGAAATATCCTTTAGAGTTATACGAAGCTGCTGAGAATTTTAAAGATCCTTGGGATGTTAAGATTGAACAAGTTGAAAGTAGATTAGGAACTGAGAAACAATATGAAGATTATGGTTATACACATGAAATTAGTAATATAAATAATGGTGTTAGATGTAGTGATTATAAATCTTTACCAACTATGAAAGAGAAAGTTTATGGTCAAATGGCTATTGCTGAGAAAGTTAGAGCTGTTGATGAGGGTGATGTTGCTAGATTAGTTATTGAGAGACATTTTATGAGAGATATTAGAGGGAATTTAAGGAAGTTTAGTCAGCAGCAATTTAGATGTGTTGCTTGTAATGAGAAATATAGAAGGCCCCCATTAATTGGACATTGTGTCAAATGTGGTGGTGGAAAAATAATTTTTACAATTTCTGAAGGCACTATTGTTAAATATGTTGAACCTGCTATGTCTTTAGTTGAGAAATATGAATTGCCAGCTTACTTAAAACAAAGTTTAGAAATAACTAAGAAAATGATTGAGAGTACTTTTAGTAAAGATCCTGATAAACAAGAAGGATTGGGGAAATGGTTTTAGAATAATGCTTCTCTTCCTACTTTATCTAAATATTTTCTCGTACTACTAATTCTTTCCTTTGTTTTTCTTAACTTTTCATCCATATATTGTGTTGCGGATTCTTTCCATGGAGAATAAGTTGTTTCTATAAAATCTGTAATTGGTGTTGTTAATCTCGATACTAAATCTTTCATGGATTTATTTATTCGTATGGGTTTTTAAATTTTATTATAATAGAAAGAATAGGATGACAGGGAGCATTAAACAGCCCATTAAATGATTTCTTCCAATGCCCAGTAGGGGTGGCAGCATCCCTAGAAAAGTTCCGATGAATAAAACTAGCAATCCTAGATAAGAAGATAAGAAAAATGTCATTATTACAATTAAAATAATTATAGAAATGCTTAATTTTTGATAATTTATTTTTGTTATATGCTTTGTGATTATTTTTGCTATTTTAAGACAAAGAAATGTTGAGATTAATCCTGCTATTAATGCAATTCCTAAAAATAAAACTAAATCTTCTATCGTTATTGTTTCTATTAATCTACTGATAATTATTACTGCTCCGTTTCTTGCTTTGTTTATTGAATGAATTGCTATAAAACTCATTACCATGCCTAGGGTATCTAAAGCTCCAACTAAAATTAAAAATCCTGAATCTTTTAACTTTGTTATTTGAGAAGCAATTATTGCTGCTTGTGCAGGTCCTAGGCCGGGCATCATTGTTGTGAATGTTCCGACTATTGTTCCAGAAGATAAAGCTTTTAATGTTTCTAAAGAGAATACTTTTGGAGTTGTGAATATTTGTTCTGGAATTTTTACTTTATCTTTTAATGAAATTATTATTGCAGAAGTTCCGAATAAAGAAGATAATAAAGGGAATAATGGATTTTTCATGTTTAAATTTAGAGTTGATATTCCAAATACTCCAGCTAATAAGAAAAGAATTAAAGCCCATGTTTTTTTATTGTCTCTTGTGATTAAAAATATTGAAGCTATTATTAAAATATGTCCTATGTAATCCTGAATTAAATTGTAGGTTGGAGGTATTATTTTAAGAACTAACGGAGCGACCATTATTCCTAAAATTAATGCTAAGATGCTACCTATAACAGTAAATGTCAAAGCCTCATAACCAAGACCTTTGAGTAACATTCTATGCCCTGGAAGAACACTTAGAATATTCTCTCCAGATTCTGGAGCTCCTAGATAAATGGCAGGAATTGCGTTGAATAAAGTGTGGGTTATTGCCATTGAAATTATGAAAATAGCTAAAATTACAGGAGATGTGTAAATTAATAGAAAAGAAGATGCTGAAAGAAGAAGTAAAGAAACTAAATTTATATGGATTCCTGGAATTAAACCTGTAAATATACCTGCTGTAATTCCTAAAATTACTGCGATTACTATTTCTATAATCATTTTAATATGGTTATTTTGTCAATGATAATTTCTATTTCTTCTTGATATTTTTGTATTATTCCTTCTACTTCTACTTCAGAATTTTTTTGAATATCAATAATTTTTTCTTTGAAAACAATTGCAGTTATGATTCCTGTTTGATCTTTTATTTTTAAGATGTATAACCCTGGAGTTTCTTTTATTGAAGCTATTGACCCTTGTACTTTAACCCTGGTTTCTATTTGAGATTCTTCTATTTCTTCTATTTCGTAGAATGGTATTTCTGAATATTCTAAAATTAATAATAAAGTAAATAACCCTAATAATGAAATTGCTAATGAAAGTTTTAGTAAATTTGAATTTTTCATGTTTAAACCAACACATTTATATTTAAAAATAGTTTTTATATTGTAATAATGGCGTCAAAAGATAGATTTGAATTAATTAAGAGAAATACTCAAGAAATAACTACAGAAGGTGAACTTAAAAAATTATTAGAATTAAAAAAACATCCAACTGCTTATGTTGGATATGCTCCAACTGGAAAATTACATGTGGGCCATTTAATTCCTCTATTAAAAATTGCTGATTTTTTAGAAGCTGGATTTAAGTTTAAATTTTTAATCGCTAATTTACATGCACACTTAGATGATCAAAAAAGTCCTTGGAGTTTGTTAGATGCCAGGAGTGTTTATTATCAAGAAGTTGTTCAGGCTGTTTTAAGAGCTATGAAAGTAGATATTGCTAATTTACAGTTTGTAAGGGGTAGTGATTTTCAAACGAATCATGAGTATACTTTGGATGTTTTAAGAATGAGTGCTTTGACTACACTATCTAGAACTAGGAGAGCTGCTTCTGAAGTTGTTAGATTTACAAAAGAACCCAAGATGGGAGGTTTTTTTTATCCTTTAATGCAAATAAGAGATTGTGTTGGATTAGATGTTGATGTTGCTTTTGGTGGTATAGATCAGAGAGGTATATATATGTTGGGTAGAGATTTATTACCAGAGTTAGGCCATAAAAAACCAATATTTGTTTTTACTCCTTTGTTGCCTGGATTGACTGGAAATAAAATGAGTGCTTCAGATGATAAAAGTAAGATAGATTTGCTTGATACTAAAAAAAATATAGAAAAAAAAATTAATTCAGCTTATTGTAAAGAAGGAGAGATCAAAGATAATGGTATTATTTCTTTTGTTGAAAACTTTATTTTTCCGTTTAAAGGGTCTTTAAAAATTGAAAGGCCTAGTAAATTTGGAGGAAATAAAAATTATAGTAAATTTAGTAGTTTGAAGAAAGATTTTATGGCTAAGAAATTACACCCCATGGACTTGAAACAAGCTGTTGCTAATGAGTTAAATGAACTATTGGAACCTGTTAGGAAGAAATTTGAGAAGAGAAAGGATTTATTGAAGGAAGCTTATCCGTAATATTTATTAAGTTCTAATGAGATTTTAAATTATATGAAAAAAGATTTGAAGTTGATTATGGATTTCCAGAAAGAAATTACAGTCATTGGGGAGGTTTGTAGTTTACTTGGATGGGATCAACTAACTTACATGCCTAAGAAAGGGCTTGGTTCTAGGGTTGAACAATTACTTTATCTTTCTGAACTTATTCATAAGAAAGTAACAGATGAAAAATTATATCGAACTTTGAAAAGACTGAGTAAAAAAAAGCTTGCTAAGAAACAAGGTTTAATTGTAGAAAAAATATTGAAAGATATTGAAGATTCAAGGAAATTCCCAGAAGAGTTTGTTAAAAGATCTTCTAAGGCAACTTCTTTGTCTTATGTTGCATGGGAAGAAGCAAGAGAGAAAAAAAGTTTTAAAGTATTTGAACCACATTTAGAAAAAGTTGTAAAAATAGCAAGAGAAGGAATTGGATATTTGAAAAAACCTGGCCATCCTTATAATTCTTTATTAGATTCTTATGAAGAAGGCATGACAGTGGAAAAGTTAAAACCTCTTTTTGAAGAACTAAAAATAGGATTGAAAGATTTAATTGGAAAAATAAAAGATACTGAAATTTACAAAAAACAAAAACGTTTGAATATGAAAATTTCTGAAAAAGAGCAGAGAAAATTATGTGAAGATGTTATGAAAAGAATTGGACTGACGGAAGATAGATCTAGATTGGATTTGTCTGTTCATCCATTTACACAAGATGTTGGTTTCCATGATATTAGGTTGACTACTAATTTTAGAAAAAATCCTTTGTTTTCTTTTGAAGCTACGGTACATGAATCAGGACATGCTTTATATGAATTACAGCTGCCGGAAAAAGATGCGTATAATGTGTTGGGGAGTTCTGTTTCATTAGGTATTCATGAATCTCAATCAAGATTTTGGGAGAACATGATTGGGAAGAGTAAACCTTTTTGGGACTTCTATCATAGAGAATTTAAGAAAAAAATTAATGTTAGTAAAAATACTTTATATAAAGACATAAATTCTGTTAAGCCTAGTTTAATTAGAGTAGAGTCTGATGAGGTTACTTATTGTATGCATATAATATTGAGATTTGAGATTGAATTGGGATTAATTGAAGGAACTATTAAAGTTAAGGACTTGCCTAAAATATGGAATAAAAAGATGAAGGAATATTTAGGTGTTGTTCCTAAGAATGATGTTGATGGAGTATTACAAGATATGCATTGGGCCCAAGGAGCAATAGGGTATTTTCCTACTTATGCAATTGGGACTATCTATGCTGCTCAATTATATGAACAATTGATTAAAGAAAAGAAAAATGTAATGAAAAAAGTTTCTAAAGGGAATTTTTCTGATATTTCTAAATGGCTAGGATTAAAGATTCATAAACGTGGAAATTATTTTTTAGCAGATGAATTGATAAAGAAAGTTTGTAGGAAAGGATTAAATGTGGAAACTTATATTTCTTATTTGAATGGTAAGTATTCTAAAATTTATAGGTTTAAGAAATGATTGATTCTATAAAGAAAGCTTGCGAGATAAGCTGTAGCATTTTAAAAGAATGTATTGATAACTTTGATAATTTTAAAACTGAGAAAGATGTTGCTAATTTTTTGAAGAAAAAAGTTAAGGAAAAAAATTTGAAAAATGCTTTTCCTCCACTTATTGTTAGTGGGAATAATTTTTTGAAAATTCATCATATATCTAATAATACAAAATTAAAAGGTTTTGTAATTCTAGATTTTGGAGTTAAAGTTGGTGGTTATTGTAGTGATATTACTAGGATGGTATATAAAGGAAAACCTAACAAAGAGGAATTAGAATTATTTAATTTAGTTTTGGAAGTTTATAATAAATCTTTAGAAGATTTGAAAATTGGAGTTGATTATTGTGATGTAGATTTAAATGCTAGAATTAATTTTGGTAAATATAAAAAATATTTTAAACATAGTTTGGGACATGGAGTTGGTAAAAAAATCCACCAAAATCCTAAGATTAGTGTTGCTTCTGAAGATGTTGTTAGTGAAAATGATGTTATAACTATTGAACCTGGAATTTATACTAAGAAATTTGGTGTTAGAATTGAAGATACTATTTTGGTTAATAAAAATGGAAATGAAATATTAACATCATTAAATAAAGAATTAATTATTTTAGATTAAGAATTTTCCATTTTCTTGAATAATTTTTCCGTCTATTAATATTTTTCCTTCCCCTCTTAAATCTTTTATAATGTCCCAATGTAAAGTTGATTTATTTGTCCCACCACCTTCTTCATAAGCTCTGCCTAATGCTAAATGGATTGTCCCACCTATTTTTTCATCAAATAGGATATTTTTCACAAATTGTTTTATGTTATAATTGAACCCAATGCCAAGTTCACCTACAAATTTTGCACCTTCATCTACATTTAACATTTCTTTTAGAAAGTCTTCATTTTTTGTTGCAGAAAATTCTATGACTTTTCCTTCTTTAAATTTTAATTTAACTCCTTCTACCATCCTCCCTCCCCTAATTGCAGGGAATGAGAATTCAATAAATCCTGAAGTTGAAGATTCTACAGGGGCTATAAAAACTTCTCCACATGGCATGTTATTTTTCCCGTCACCTTTTATTGATTCTCTATTTTCTATGGAGAATTTAATATCAGTATTTTTACCGATAATTTGAACTTCTTTTCCGTTATCTAAGATTTCTTTTAATTTTGTTTCATCTTCTGACATTTTTTTCCAATCTTGAATTGTTGAATCAAATACAAAATCTTCAAATTCCTCTAAGGACATGTCAGCTTCTTGTGCTAGTGCATTTGTTGGGTAGTAGAAAATAACCCATCTTTTTTTTAGAATTTCTTCTGAGATTGGGTTTGTTACTTTACTTCTTTCTGCTATTTTTTTTGGGTTAACATTTGTTAATGATCTTGTGTTTGTTGGAGCTCCAATTGAAATAAAAACATCGAAATGTTTTACTTCTTGCAATGCAAATTCTGGAAAATGTTTTAGTTGTTCCTCTGACACGTTATCGTAATAAATTTTTGCTAATCCTGAAATTCCAATATTTACTCTTGGATAAGCTCCTTTTTGGATGCATAATTTATAAATTTTTTTTATTAATTCTTGAGCTTCTATACCACCATCTATCATAACTTTATCATCTTTTTTTATTTCATTAGAATATTCCACTAATATTTTTGCTACTTCTATTATTCTTGGGTCTGTCATTTTATTTTTATGGAAAGAGAATCCTTTTAAACGTTTCTCTCGGTAAATAAGATATGAAAATTGTTAAAATTGAGAGAACGGATGGAAGACCAGAAACTAATGGATGTAAGAATGGAGCTAGTAAAATTTTAGAGCAACTAAAAGATGTTTGGTTTAGTGAGGACTATAAAAAATTAAATTATGATGTTGTTGGAAAGAATGGAGATTTATATTTAGGTGGAGATCATTCTGTTAGTTATGAAGTATTTTCCAATAATAAATGTGATGGATTATTAATATTAGATGCACATCCTGATGTTTATAATGAATTTAAAACTGCAACACATTTAGATTGGTTGAGATTTTTGATTAATGAAGGAAAAGTTAAATCTGAAAATGTTATGCTAGTTGGAATAAGAAGTTTTCATAAAGATGAGATTTATTATTTGAGAGAGAAGAAAATTAAGTTTGTTACTATGAAACAAGTTTTTGAGAATGGAATTAAGGATGTTGTAGATGGAGTTATGGAATTTGTTAACGAGTTTGAAAGTTTGTATTTAAGTGTAGATTTGGATGTTGTTGATCCTGCTTTTGCTCCTGGTGTTGGTTATGTTGAATCTGGAGGTTTATCAAGTAGAGAGTTAATTTATTTTATCCAAAGATTGAAAAATTTAAAAAACTTAAAGAAGGTAGATATAGTTGAAGTTAATGTTGATAAGGATGTCAATAACATGACTAGCAAACTAGCTGCTAAACTTATTTATGAGTTGAGTTAACATGGAGGTTATAAATGAAATGTGAGAGCTGTGGAAAAGAATTAAAAGAGAAGGAAAATAAATTATGTAAGAAATGTATGAAAAGAATTCATAGAGGATTTTAGTTTTATTTATATTTTTTTTCTAAAACTTTTTTAATTGCTGCTATTTTTTTTGGTCCTAATTTATCCACTTTTTTTAATTGTTTTTCTGTGGCATTTAATATTTTATTTACTGTTTTAAATTTTTTTAGTAGAGATTTTGATAAAGTTGGGCCTATTCCTGGGAGAGATTCTATGAAATATTCTTGTTGTTGTTTTAATGATGTTGGTTTACGTTTTTTTAGTAAAGAAGGTAAGGAGCGAGGTTTTTCTAAACGCTTTGCTATTATTGCTAGTAGGTTTGCTGTGTCTCTATGGTTTCTTGTATATAATATAGGAATTTGGAAATCTATCGCTATTGAAGATAACATTCCTCTTATTGAGTTTGGATGGAAATTTCTTATCTCATAGATATTTTCTTCACCCTCTATTATTAGTAAAGGTCTGTCAAATTGTTTTTTTAGAACTATTAATTGGGAAATTATTCTTTTGTCTGCTATAGAATTTAAGAAATCGTTTATTGTTTTTCTTTCTACACCCACTGTTAATATTTCTCCACCTAGATCTTTTGTTTTTATTACGAAATCAGCTGTTATTAGTTGTTTTTCTATTACATCTATGTCTCGTTTTATTAGTTCTTTTTTTATTCCAGACTTTCTTTCCCTATGATCTATATATACTTTTAACATAAAATTTATATAGAAATAAAGGTTTAAGAAGGTTATGGGAAAGTTCACTTTAATAAGATCTGATTCAGATACGGAACAGGAGATGGTTGCTTTAGCTGAAAAAGGATATACTGATGCTGGTGTTCTTGCTGGAAAATTGAATGGTGATGAAAAGAAAAAAGCCAAGAGTATTAGGGCCATTTTCAATACTTTAAGACTCGCCTTGAGAACTCGTTTCAAGTAATCAATTTTTCTTGAGTTTCTTTTTGCATGTTTGATAAGATGTTTTTCATTGTTTTTTCTTTCCTTTTACTTGCCCAATAATATCCAATTTCTCTTGTATCTTTAGTTAATAATGTGATTATTTTTCCAGCTTCTAATCTTGCAACCCTTCCTGTTCTTTGTATGCTCCTTATTTCTGAAGATTTTCCTTGATCATACATTATTGCTGTTGTTGCTCCTTTAATTGAAATGCCTTCTTCACCAATACTACTACAAACTAATGTGTTGTAAATTCCATCTTCAAATCTTTTAATTGTAGCAATTTGCTCTTCTTGTTTTAAACCTAGCTTTTGTCCAATAAGTTTGGTTGCTTTAACTTCTTCTTCTTTATTTAGAAAATCTACTATTTCATCTATTGTGTTTCTGTAATTTGCAAATATTATTATTTTGGTATTAATTTCTTTTAATTCTTTTTTTATTAAACCTCTAAGCATGTATAATTTTGGATGCTTTATCTCTTTTTCAATTAATTTTTCTGTTAGATTTATTGCTTGTTGAATTCTAGATTCGTTAAGAATATTTTTAGCTGCTTTTGTTTGGTCAGTTGTTAGTTTTTCCCAGAACTCTTTTAATGGAATTAATCCTTGAGTTTATAAAAGTTCTGAGGCGTAATCTATTTTTATTAACATTGCTGTTAAGGAAAGTCCAAAAAATGAAATGGGATTTTTATTTGCTAATTCTTTTCTTAGTTTTATCTGGAGTAGAATTAAATCTCTTTTATTGATTATGTTTGTTGGTTTGTGGAAGCCAACTTTTCTAAGATTTTTTAATTTTTCTTTGTATACTGTTTTTATTAAATGATTAACTTCTTTTATTTCTTCTGGGAGTGATACTTCTAACCATTTTATCTCTTTTTCTTGTATGTATTCTTCTATGTCTTCTTCTGTTCTTATTTCAATTGTTTCTATATGAAGATTTTTCTTTACTTCATTTATACGTTCTTTGTTTCCTCCTGGAGAAGCTGTTAATGCTAGAATTCTTGGAAACTTTGATTGTTTGATATAATAACTTGCTACTATCGTATTTGCAAAATTCATTCTAGATCTATGGCATTCATCTACTACCAGTAATGAAGTTGGAGATAATGAAATTCTATTATTTTCTAGATCTTTTTGTATTGTTTGTGGTGTGGCTATTGTAACAATTGCAGATTCCCAGAGCTCTTGTCTTTTTTTTGGCTGAATTGCACCTGTTAAAAGTATTATTTGTTCTTTTGGAATATTTGTTATTTCTCTGAATTCTTTTTGTATTTGGGCAGATAATGGTTTTGTTGGACTGACAACTAAAATATTTGAATTATGTTGGTTTAATCTTTCTAATGCCGTTAAAATTGCTATTGAAGTTTTACCTGTTCCTGTTGGTAAGACAACTAAAGTGTTATTATCTTTACCTGTAGTTGTTATTTCTTTTTGATAATTTCTAGGGGTGAAATTCTTTATTTCGTACATAGAAATGTTTAAAAGAGCAACTTATTAAAATTCTTTGTTATGGTTGTAAAGCTATTTGGAGCTATGGACTTAATTGCTGCAGTGTTTTTTGTATTAGCACAATGGAGTATAAGACTTAATGTTGCTATCATTATTGCTGCTTATTTAATTATAAAGTCTGTAATATTTTTAGGAGATTTAGCTAGTTTTATAGATTTAATTGCTGGAGTTTATTTGTTGCTTGTTGTTTTTGATGTGCATAGTATGTTATCTCTTGTATTTGCTATATGGTTATTTCAAAAAGCATTTTTTAGTTTATTTTTCTAACTTATATAAATAGAATAAAGTTAATGCTAGAGCAATGATTAATGCAATTATTACTGAAGATATTGCACCTAGGAAATTAACTAGAATTACAGTTAATATTGTTAAAACTGCTACAAAAACATAAGAAATTCTACTTCCAACTAGTAATTTAATCCCATCAAATTGAGGGAAAGGGATTAAATGGAATATTGCTAAAGTTGAAGCTATGAACATTGCTTTTGAGAAAAAAGGAGTTGCTAGAGGTAGGAGTAATTTGAATAATATTAATAGTGTTAGATTTGATAAAGGTCCTGCTGCTGCTACTGCAGCTTCTTCTGTTTCTTTTATGTTTGTCCATTTATGACCTACACGCTTTTTCTTACTTGTTTTAATTGTGAAACTTGCTAATGCTATAAAAAATAATTTTCCATTTGATAATATTGAAATTAATATTGTTGCTATGGGTCCTATGTTTTTAAAATATTTTGGGACTCTTTTGCTTGTTGTTGATATTAAAGAAAATTCAGCGTCACAACTTATTCTTCTTGCTGCTATTTTTTGAGCAAAAATATGGACAGAATATATTAGGGCTGAAATTAAAATTGCTCTTATAAAATTTTTTAATCCAAAGACAAGATTAAATGTTTCTATTCCCCATTCATTAAATGAGAATACTAAACCTGCTATTATTGATGCTATTAATAAATTTCTTAATTCTTTTTTTGTAAGTTCCATTTTAATAGTTTTATTAAATCTTCTTCATGACCTGCTCCTACTATTACTAATGTTTTTTTGTTTATTTTTATTAAACCTAGTAGTTGTCTAGCCATAAATACATTTCGTTCGTGGATTAAAATTTTGTATACATTAGGATAACGTTTTTTTACTTCTAGTAGCATTTTTTTAATCAATTTTTTTTCAGGAACTTTTGTTAGGTCTATTTTTATTCTTTTTTTTGGTAAAACTAAAGCTGCTAAAATATCGAAAATGAATTTTAATTTTTCTTTAAAAGTTATATTAGCTGAAAGTTTTTTGAATGTTGTTTGAATTGGTTGATCTATTAATGCAATTTGTATTTTATGTTTTCTTGCTAGTTTTATTGCTGTTCTCATTTCTTCCCCTGGCATTATTCCTACTCTTTCACCTAGTTTTCTTTCTATTAAAGCGCCGACTGAATTGAATAAAGCACCTTTAGAAGTTAGAGATTTTAAACTGAATTTTTGCTTTTTATTTGATAATAATCTTTTGAATCTTTCTAAGTCTAATTCTAAGGCAATTACTTTTGGATTTGAAGTCTCAATTAATTTTTTTACTTCATTTACACTTTCAATTGCGATATGAGATGTGCCTAGAATTATAAGGTTTCTAAAAGTTTTCATCAACTATACAAATATTTAAATATATTAAACATTTTCCTTTTTACTGTGTTGTATAAATGCTAAAAACTAAAAGAATAACTGATACTTTTGAGCAAAGAGTTTATACCGATCAAGGTGAGTATTTTGGAGATATTGAAGAGTGCATTCTTACTATTAATAAAATTTTTGGATGGAGAGTTAAAGCTACTAGGGGTAGTAGTTTGAGTAGTTTGTTGGGAGGGGCTAAAGGTGTTATTGTTCCTCATCAATTGGTTAAAGCTATTGGAGATATTCTAATTATAAGTAAAGCTGCTATTCCTTCTTATGGTACTGAAGAAGAAGATGAAGGGAAAGATAGCAAAGAAGAAATTGTAGAATAAAAACCATAAAATTTATATACAAACATCCTCTTTAATTCTTTATGGCGTCAACTTTGGCTAATGCATTAGATTTTTTCAGAGATTTTGGTGTCTTTGATGTTATTTTACCATTCTTACTTATATTTACTGTTGTTTTTGCAATATTGCAAAAAACTAAATTACTTGGAGAAGATAAGCCGAATTTAGATGCGATAGTTGCTTTTGTTATTGGGTTGTTAGTCGTTGCAGCTACAAAAGTTGTTACAATAATTAATGAGGCATTGCCACAAGTTATGGTGTTGGTTGTTGTTAGCTTAGGATTTTTATTGATGTTGGGAATATTTGCAAAACCTGGTGGAACATTCTTTGATCAGATGGGAGATAAATTTAGGGTAGGACTTATGGTGATTATGTCTTTTGCTGTTGTTTTAATTTTCTTAGGAGTTATTGAAAATGATAATGGACAAAGTTGGTTGAGTTATGGTTGGAATTATTTATTGGATTTTTGGACTGGCGCTGTGGTTGGAAGTATTATTTTGCTTTTAGTTGTAGTAGCAGCAATTTACTTTGTTGTTAGTGGAAGTGGAGAAAAGAAAAAGGATGAAGAATAGGTAAATTTATATATTATAACGATATTATTAGAGGTTAAAAAGGTGATAATTAAATGGTTTTAAAAAGCATTGATTTTGTCGGGTTTATATCCTGGTTCGAAGGCGTTGGTGGATTTGATATAATATTACCGTTCTTATTAATTTTTGCTATAACTTATGCAGTTCTAGATAATGTTGGGTTGTTTGGAGAGAAAAAAAGAAATATCAATCTTATTATTGCTATAATCCTTGCTTTCTTTTTAATAGTACAAAGAGATGTAGTTGTTTTATTACAAGGATTTTTACCTAGAATTTCGATGTTAGTGTTGACAATAATAATATTCTTATTAGTCATAGGGGCATTTGGCTTTGGTGAATTAGGTGGTGCTTGGAAGAGTCTTAGTGTGATTGTCGCTATCGTAGGTGTTATTTGGGCTTTAGGTGCTAGTGTTGGATGGGATGTTCCAGCATTGGATTACTTCACAGAACAAGATATTGCAATTTTACTGATACTGGGTGTGTTTGTTTTAGTTATATGGTTTATAGTTAAAGAACCTGGAACAGATGATGGAGATGGAAACCTAAAGAAAATCTTTAGAGGCTTTAATGATTTAGTTGGAGCAGGTAAAAAAAGTTAGGTAATAAATAAAATGCACAATGGTTACTTTGATTGACATAGGGTTATTGAATTTCTTATTCCCTATTTTTACTTTCTTATTAATTTACGCTCTTATTTTTGGAGTTTTACAAAGATCTAAAGCTGTGACAGATAGTGCAGGGACTAATTCTTGGATTGCATTTGCTGTTTCGATATTGTTTGCCATAACTCCTGGGGCTATGAGGTTTGTTGCTATTATTGCTCCTTGGTTTGCAGTTATGCTTGTGGTTGCTTTTTCACTTTTACTGATATTTTTCTTTATGGGTGTTAAGCTTGATACTATTGAAAGAATTGCTAGAAATGAAGCTTCTATTAGATGGACAATAATCATAATTGGTATTATCATAATTGTAATTGGGTTGACTTCTGTGTTTGGACCTATATTTGGTACGCCAACAGGAGGTGAAGGTGTTGGAGGAGAAGTGCAAAGAAGTGTTTTTGACCCTCAAGTTTTAACTACTGTGTTTATATTATTAGTTGCAGGACAAGCAGTGAGATTAATTGCTGAACCTAGTGCAAAAAGTTAATTATTTTGTTTTTTTAAATTTCTCTGTTATTCTTGAAAGTTCTTTTACATTCATTGTTAATGGTTGCATTATTTTTTCCATTACTTTTGAAAGGGCTTTCATTTCAGAACTCATTGTTATTACAGATTTGTTATAGTTTTCTACTTTTCCTAATATTGCTATCTGTAAATTTTCTAATTGATTTCTTAATCTTATTACCTCTTGTTTGATTGCACCTATTTCAGCATTTGATCTTTCCTTCCAAATATTAATGTCTCCTATTGAAGATGAGAATTCTTGTATTTTTTCTTCTACAATAGCTTCTGCAATTTCTTCTATTTGTTCTATATTTTGTCTTTGAGGAATATTTTGAGGAGGAGTTTCAGGCATAGCAAAAGCTGGGTCTGGTTGTGTTTGTTGAGGAGATTCTTGATGTGGCTGAGCTGCTTCTTCCATAGGTTTTGATGATATAGAAGAAGTTTGCATTTCTCCTTCTGGAGAAGGAGCTTCCAAGTCCCCACCTGTTGGTTCTGTTCCTTTAGAGAAAGAGTCATAGATATCTTTAGATGAATGTCCTTTATTTTTTAATTCATCTATGATTTTAGAATTGTCAGCTCCTTTTTCTTTCATCCCTTTTATTATAGATCCAATATCAACCATTTTTTTCTTTTACTATTTTCCTAACTTCTTTTTCTGTTACAAAGTTAAGAGGGTTCCACATATTAATATATTTTTCTAAAACCGCTACATCTTGTGATGAAGCAAAATTTTCTGTTCCTTTTATGATATCTTTCATAGTTTCTTTTATAGTTTCTAAATTATTTTTTAATTCCCTAATATCTACATTTAAATTTTTAATTTCCTTAGCTATGTTTTTATATTCACTAATCATATTAGAATCTGTTACTAGTAATCTTTCTCTTAATGTTGTTAGTTTAGACTCATTAATTCTTAATCTTCCTATGACTTCATTGAATGTATTTTGGTCTGCCATTTTAAAACGAAAGTTATTTATTATTGGGTTAAGATAATATAAATAAGTTGCGGTGAGATTATGGTAAAAGAGGGTTATGAGATTCTAAAAGAAGGTAGAGAGAGTGTTATGAGGTTGAATTATGAAAAAGTTAGTTTTGTTCCTAGTTTAGAAGATAGTGCAACTTGTATGGCAGATGCTGTTGGGAAATTAGCAGAAGAGCCTGGAGTTAGTAGGATTGTTTTTAGACAGAGGAGAAATTATCATTATGGTCCTTTCCAGACTACTATGTTAAATCAAATTGGAGCTTTGTATAATCATTTAATTAAAACTAAAAAATTTCTTTTGAGTTTAGAAGGGATGCCTTATCTTATTGAGAAAAGGGCAATTGTCCAAAATTTAATTAATTCTTTAAGAGGAGATCCTATTGGGATGTATGTGGAAGTTAGGAGATTATTAAGAGAAGAGAAAATAATAAATAAAAGATTAATAGATGAACAAGATTTAGGAGCTAGCAATCATTATATTTCTTTGTTAAATGAAATTAAAAGATTAATGGAACAAACGAGAATTGTTATTTCTACTAAACCTTTTTTAGAAGGTTATAGAATTGGAGATAGAGCTATTTATAAAAAATTATTTTTTCCAGATATTACCCCTGATTTTATGTTTACAAGATTAATGAGTAAGATTCCTATAGGGGGTGATGAATTAGATACATATAAAATTGATAAAGGAAGTGATGTTACTATTTTTGAAACTCCTGATGATATTAAATATTTGTATTATTTGAATCCCCCTGAGTTTAAAATCAGTGAAGATAAATATGAATTATTAGATTTGGCTAAGAGAGTTTTAATTGGACATAAACCTAAAGCAGAAGAATTTGTAGATCCTGAAAAAATGAGATCTACTTTCTTTAATATTGGGAAAGATATGTTGCAAGAACTTGCTGATAAACAAGGATTAGAATTAGGTTTTGATGAACTAAGAGAATTAACTAGTATTTTAGTAAGATATACTGTTGGTTTTGGTTTATTAGAAGTATTGTTAAAAGATGAGAAAGTTCAAGATATTACGATTAATGGCCCTATTGGACAAACTCCTATATTTATTGTTCATCAAGATTATGATGAATGTGTTACTAATATAATTCCTAGTGCTGAAGATGCTGAGAGTTGGGCTACTAAATTTAGATTATTAAGTGGGAGAGCTTTAGATGAAGCTAATCCTGTACTTGATACTGAATTATTAGTTCCTGGAGCTAGAGCTAGAGTTGCTATTATTTCTAAGCCATTAAGTCCTTATGGATTAGCTTATGCATTAAGAAGACATAGGGATAAGCCATGGACTTTGCCATTATTTGTTCAAAATAGAATGATTAGTCCTTTAGCTGGAGGGTTAATGAGTTTTTTAATTGATGGAAGTAGAACTATGTTGATTGCTGGTACTAGAAGTTCGGGTAAGACTAGTTTTTTAGCTTCTTGTTTAGTTGAAATTATGAGAAAATATAGAATTATAACCACTGAAGATACTTTAGAGTTGCCTGTTAATTCCTTGAGAGAATTAGGATATAATATTCAGCCTATGAAAGTTAGAAGTGCAATTACTGGTGGAGAAACTGAAATGGAAGCTGCTGAAGGAATAAGAACTAGTTTGAGATTAGGAGATTCAGCTTTAATTGTTGGAGAGATAAGATCTAAAGAAGCTAAAGCATTATATGAAGCTATGAGAGTTGGAGCGCTTGCGAATGTTGTTGCAGGTACCATCCATGGAGATTCCCCCTATGGTGTTTATGATAGGGTTGTAAATGATTTAGATGTTCCTAAAACTAGTTTTAAGGCTACTGATATAATTGTTGTTTGTAATCCCGTTAAGAGTGCTGATGGGTTACATAAATGGAGAAGAGTTGTACAAATAACAGAAGTTAGGAAGAGATGGGAAGATGATCCTTTAAGAGAGAATGGATTTGTTGATTTGATGAAGTATGATACTAGAGAAGATGCTTTGAAACCTACTGATGAATTAATGAATGGAGAGAGTGATGTTATTAAAAATATTGCTTCTAATGTTGGAGAATGGGTTGGAAATTGGGATGCTGTTTGGGATAATATTATTTTAAGGACTAAGATTAAAGAATCTTTAATTAATTATGCTGAGAAAACTAAAAATAATAATTTATTAGAAGCCAGATTTGCTATTAGTTCTAATGATCAATTTCATAAAATTGGTGATAGTGTTAAGAAAGAAATTGGTAGTTTAGAACCTAGAAGGATATTTTTCGAATGGGAAGAATGGTTGAAGAAGATGATTAAGATGAAGAAAATATAAAATGGCTAAGAAAAAAGAGATTGATGACATTCTAGAAAAATATCGTAAAAAATTAGATGGAAATTATGATGTTGAGGGATTTTCTAGACAATATCAAAAATTTAAAGATGAGAGAGTTAAGAAAAATCTAACCTTTTATGAAAAATCCTGTAATTTTTGTGAGAAATTATTGAAAGTTAAAGTTGATAAGAAAAAAAGATCTAAATTATTGGAAAGTATTTCTAGAACTGAATTAAAAATAACTCCTGAAGGGGCTAATAGTTTTGCTTTTTTTATTGGAGCATTTTTTATTCTTATTGGAGCACTTGTATTTTTTTTAAGCCTGATTTTTGGTTCTTTTAGTTTATTTGTTCCTATGATTTTTATAATTCTTGGAATTGTTTTTATTAAATTATTTTTAGAAAGACCAAATAGACTGGCCAATAGACTAAGATTAAAAGCTGGTAATCAGATGGTGTTATGTATTTTGTATATTGTTATGTTTATGAGACATACAAGTAATTTAGAACATGCTGTTAAGTTTGCTGCACAAAATATTAATGATCCTTTATCTGGAGATTTGAAAAAAGTAATTTGGGATGTTGAAAATGGAAAATACTCTACAATAAGAGAATCTTTAGATGTTTATTTGGAAAGTTGGAGAGATTATAATTCTGATTTTGTTAATTCTTTTCATTTAATTGAAAGTAGTTTATTTGAACCAAGTGAAGATAGGAGAATTGAGATTTTAGAAAGAGGGTTAGATTCAATGTTAGAAGGAACACATGAAAGAATGTTACATTATGCTCAAGATTTGAAAAATCCTGTTACCAATTTATACATGCTTGGAATTATTTTACCGGTTTTAGGGTTGATTATTTTACCTTTAGTTGGGGCTTTTATTGGTGTCAAGTGGTATTGGATTGCATTTTTTTATAATTTAATTTTACCTGTTCTTGTTTATTTATTAGGACTTAATATTTTGGAGAAGAGACCTAGTGGAGAAGGAGAGGCTACTGATGTAGATAAGAGTTTTAATAAATACAAATCTGTTGATGTTTTCGGGATAAAATTAAATCCTTTATTTATTGCTATACCTTTATTTTTGTTAATTATGTTTATTGGTTTGAGTCCTATTCTTTTAAGATTTTTTGGGCTTAATGATTTTTTTGGATATAGGGCTCAAGGTGATGAATTATTTGGACCGTTTAGTTTAATTTCTCTTTTATTGAGTTTGGGGATTCCTTTGGCAATGGCTCTTGGATTAAGTATTTATTACAAATTAAAGACTAAAAACTTAGTTGCTATTAGAAAAAACGCTAAAGATTTAGAAAGGGAATTTTCTGGAAGTTTATTTCAATTAGGGAATAGAATTGAGGATGGATTACCTGGGGAAATTGCATTTAGTAAAGTTGCTGAAACTACAAGAGGAACGGCTACTGGAGATTTTTTTAATATTGTTAGTTATAATATTAGAAATTTAGGTATGAGTATTAAAGATTCTATTTTTAATCCTAAAATTGGGGCTATTGTGAAATACCCTAGTAAGGTTATTAAAAGTAGTATGGAAGTTTTATTAGAAAGTAGCAGGAAAGGTCCTCAAGTTGCTGCACATTCTTTGATAAGTGTTAGTAATTATATGACTAATGTTCATAAAGTTAATGAAAGGTTAAAAGATTTATTAGCTGATGTTATTAGTAGTTTAAGAGGACAAATTAATTTTTTGACGCCTATAATTGCTGGTATTGTTGTTGGTATTGGAAATACTATTACTAGTGTTGTAGTAGGGTTAGGTCCTGCACTAAGCGCTAGTGGTGGAGGAGGAGAAGCCGCTTTTGGGATTAATACAAGTATTTTACAGGATCTTTTTCCTTTGAGTAAAATAATTCCACCTTACTTTTTCCAAGTTATAGTTGGGGTTTATTTAGTACAGATTACAATTATTATGACAATCTTAGCTAGTTATATAGAAAATGGTGTTGATAAACTAGATCAAGAATATTCTTTAGGAAAAAATTTGCTTAAAAGCGTAAGTTTTTATATTCTCATAACGTTTGTAGTTACAATCATGTTGTTTTTTATGGCGAGAGGAGTATTAGATATAAGTGGAAATTTTTAAAATGAAAAGAAGAGGTTTGGTTGAAGAAAAAACAGTTGTGATAATTCTTTTTATTTTATTAGGGATTGCTTTATGGTTAATAATAAAAAAGGTGGTTAGCAATGCATTCTAAGAAAGGAGAACTTGCTACTAAGAGTGTTGCAGAAATAGCTCTTATTTTATTTGGAGCATTTGCTGTAGTTTTTGTAGGTGCATCTATTTTTGGTGGTGGAAGTGGTTTTTTTGAAGGATTTGGTTGTAAAGTTAGTGTTTATTTTTCAGATCAAACTCATGGATTAATGCCGCCAATTTGTTACACTCAAGATAGAGTTATTGAAACTACTGATAAAGATAAAATAATATCAGAAGTTGTTGAAAATATGAGAAGTTGTTGGAACCAATGGGGAGAAGGAGATTTAGATCCAGATGGAGAGAATTGGTGGGTTAATAATGAGTTTAAATGTTTTAAATGTGCTAGATTAAAATTTCCTGAGTATAAGAATGTTGGAGATGATAAAATATCTATAAGTGAATTTGAAGATTATTTAGAAGATACTAATAATAAAGTTAAGGGATATAAAGGAACTTTCCTTAATTATTTTGATAATAGAGTTATGTTTAGTTTTCCTGGAGAATATGCTAATGATATGATAAGAAGTGATGAAGAGTATGCCGTTACTTTTGTTGAAAATATTAAAAGTAATGATTTGATAAGATATAGTTCACGTATTACTACAGTAGCCACAAGCGCTGCAGTTTATTGTGCTGTTTCAGGAGTGGGAACTCCAGCTACACCTGCATGCGCTGCTATTGGTGGAGTAGCAGGACTTGTATTTGCTATGGGTGAAGATGTTATAGATTGGATAAGTGGTGTTGATGATAAAGATATAATAAGGGTTTCAAGATTTGATGATATTAAATTATGTAAAGGGGTTTTCTCATGAATAAAAAAGGAGGAATAGCAATCAATAAAACTATAGGAATGATATTAGTTTTATTAGCACTTATGACATTAGTTTTATTTACATTTTTTTTAAAAGATAAAGGTGTAGAAATAGTAGAAGTTATTAAAAATTTAGTAAAAATATAAAATGGCAGAAGGAAAAGGAATTGAGACTCTTATTCCATGGATTATAGGTATTACAGTTCTTCTTGTTATTATTGGATTGAGAGGTACTGTTTGGGGAGAAACTAAAGGAGCTGTAGAAACAACTTTAGATATAGATAAGTATAAAGAACAGGCTGAAGAAATATATAAAGAAGTGTCAAAAACCCCTAGAGAAGTTGAATTAGAAAATGCTAATCAGATAGCTGATAAATTTATTGAACTTTTTAATTCTATTGAAGGAAATGATTGTGTTACTTCTTTAAATATAGATGAGTATGATGCTAATTTTGATGTTGAGTTTAGAAAAGCAAGTGATGGAAGAAATGTTATTAGAGTTTTTAAAGATGAGAGAGGGGCTATTGGTACTAAAAATTTGGATAAAGAAGTCTATTTTAATTCTAGAGAAAATACTAATTTTATATTAAAAGGATTTGAAGAAATTGAGTTTAATGGAATAACTTATTCTCAAGTTGACTTAGTTGGAGGTCTTTATGTTCACAAATCTCTTTCTGGAGAACTTTACTTTTATAGTAATAGAGACTTAAGGTGGATTATAAATAATAAATTAAGTTGTGAAGCTAAAAAAACATTTGATAGATTATCAGATGACATAAGAAGTGGAGATATTGATGAGGTTCAGTATTTAATTTCTAACATTAAACTACTTTTTGGTGAAAATTTATACTCTAAGGCTCTTGATGCTTATTATAGACTATATAGGTTGGATGCTCAGGAAGTTGTAGTTGTTAGAGCTGATCAGTGGGCTGAAGTAGAATCTATTTGGGAGGAAATTGTAGGAGGACTTGAAGGGGATTTTTATTTATGTGAAGATTTAAGCAAAATTTTTAGATGTTTTGATTTAACAATTCAGGTTTCTCAAAAATCTGCAGGGCTTGGTGACTTTGTTGATTCTTCAATTAGGGAGAACTGTGATTTTGGGATTAGCGAGGTTATTAATAATATTCCTAGAAGTAGTACTCCTCCTTGGTATGGGGATAAGAAGAGCTGTGAAGAATCTAGGCTTAGTAAAATAGGGGTTTTACCTCAAGTTTAATAGAAAACTTTAAATATAAACCAAATAATTTATATATAAGTTAAAATATTAAAGGTGATATGATGAATAAAAGAGGACAAGGTGGTCTTTCTATGAACACAATTGTGGTAGCTATTATTGCTATTATTATTTTATTATTACTTGTTACATTTTTTACTGGAGGTTTAGGTACTATTGGTCAAAGAATTACTAATGTTTTCCAAACTGGAACTGCTGGTTATGATTTAGATTTGGCGGTTAGAAATTGTGAAGACTTTTGTGCTAGAGCAGAAAGATTAAGTGATCAAGATGCGGTTAGTATTTCTGCGGCTTGTACTCAGACTTTTGATATTGATACAGATGGAGATGGTAGTCCTGATGGAGAATATGATTGTACTGGAACTAAACAAAATCCTCAAGTTCCTGGAGTTAGCTGTTCAGTGAGTTGTTAATCAACTCTTTTTCTTATTATGAATAAAAAAGGTATGAGTTGGAGCGTTATTGTAACAGCAATTATTGCTTTAATTGTTTTGTTATTTGTTATTTTTATTTTTAAAGAACAAATTGGTGAGCTATTTAAGAATTTTTTAAACATAGTAAAAATGACAACTTCTGGTTCTGAGGAATTTTCTAAAAGTATTGGAGATTTAACCTAATAAAGAAAAATTATTTAAAGTTTTGAACTAAATTAAAGCATATGGTTAAGTTTGTTACAGAACATACTCTTGGACTAATGTTAGTTTTATTAGCGCTTATCCCTCTTACTAGTTGTGCTGTTAAAGTTTTGAAACCTGCTAATTGTGATCTAACAGCTATTGATCAATTTAATGAATTTAGTAAAGATTTTGAAAATTGTGCTGCTAATGGAAATCAATGTGGTAGCTTTTCTAATATTGAAATTCCGGAGAAACATGAAATTCTTTTAGAAAGTAGTGGGAGTTTTACGAGAGTAAGTTTAATATGTGATGAGCAAGAAAATAAGATTAAATTCTTTGATAATATAGGATTATGTGTTTCTGTGGACAATAGGTATTCTCATGAATTAGATGAATTTAATTTAGATAAAGATGTTGATAGGACTTTTTCTAGGAATGGAAATATTAATTTGAAGAGAATTAGAGAAGGTGAGGTTTGTTTTGATAAAATTCCGGAGAGGAATCCCTTCATAGGTACTGGATTAAAATGAATAAAAGAGGTCAGGAATTTCCCCAATCTGAAACCATTGAGTATATTTTATTAATTGCTTTAGGAATTGCATTAGCTTTGATGTTGTCTAATACATTAAACACTGAAAGATATAATAGTATTAGAGCTGATGATTTATCTTTAGCTTTGAATTCTGTTTTTATTCCTGATGGAGATATTAGTTTAACTTATAATATGGGTAATGAAGAAAGAGAGGTTATTTTTGAGGATAATTTATTTAAGACCTATATTAATGATGGTATTAGGGAGAAGAAAGGATATATTTTAGTTGATAGGAATTATTTATGGGAAGCTAGAAGTGGTAAAGTAAATTCTTTGGAAATTTCTAAAAAAGGAAATAGGGTGGAAGTTGCATGAATAAAAAAGGAGGGGCTGTACTAGCTAGCAAAACTGGATTTTATATTGTTTTTTTAATTTTATTTACTCTTGCTGTTGGTTATTCTCTTAAGTTCATAGAAGGAGGAGAAGTTAGGAGAGTTGATTTTTTAGACTTAGAGAAAAGTGTAATTGCTAATAGAGTTATTAGTTGTTTATCCAAAGAAAATTTTGGAGACATTGATGATGTTAAATTATTAGATACAAATGGACTTAGGAATTGTTTAGATAATGATATTTATAATATTTTTATAATCTTAAATAAAGATGGAGACGCTGGAGGTACTGCTTCTTTAGGTACTATAAGTTTTGATGCTGTTCAAGAAAATAGATTTGTTGTAGTTGATGGAGAGAAAGCAAGATTGGAGGTATGGTTTAGTAAAAATGTTGGCAACTGATATTAATGATTTGGCTGTTGCTTTTGTTTTGTTAGTATTTTTTGTAGCTGGAGGGGTTATGATTCAAAATTTAGATGTACTTGGAGAAAATAAAATTTCTATAAGAGAGGTTGAGATAGATGATGATAAAGATTTATTTTTATTAAGTTATGTTAAAACTGAAACTGATGAAAGGAAATTAAATAGAGATAAATTTAAGGTACATGAATTGATATTAAATGCTGAAAATGATGATGGTGTTTTTGAAATTCTAAAAGAAGAAACTAGGAAAATTATGCGATTTAATTTTGTTGAAGATTATGATGTTAGAGTTGTTTATTCAAGTGGAGAAAAAAGATTTGGAAATGAGGAATTAACTGATTTTTATGAGATTAAAATTCCTGATGAGAATGGAGATATTATTTTTGTAAAAGTTGGATTGGTATTTATTAGGGAGACTATATTATGAATAAAAGAGGATTATTTTTTGCAAGTATTAGTATAATTATGGTAGTTTTATTAGTAATTGGTTATGATATTTTTAGAGATAAACAAGCAAATGAAACTGGAATTGGAGATGTTGGGAAAGCTAGTTTTAGTATTATAAAAACAAACATAGAAAGCGAGAAATTAAATTATTATATTGAAAGTAGTGTTAATGTTGCTAAGAGTTTAGGATTGAGAAATGTTAAAGAAAATATTGGTGTATATGATTTTTCTAGTTGCGAAATAAATGAAGGTTATGTGGTTTTAATTGAAGGTTGTGATTATTTGGGACCTGATTTAGCATTTGAAAAATCTTTTAATGCTACTTTTGATTCTATGTTAAAAAAATATGATCCTAGTTTTAGCTCCGATGATTTTGAACTTCAATTTAATGGAGGAGTTTTATCTGTTACAGGAACTAAAAAATTAAATTTAGGAATAAGAAGCAAAAGTGATGGAAAAGATCTTGATAAAAGTTTAAATCATGATGGTATTTTAGAATCTGTTAGGAAATATTCTCAACTTTATGGTGTTTCTGAAGATTTGATAAAAGCTGTTATTTTACAAGAATCTAGTGGAAGAGTAGATGCTTTTTCTGGAAGTAGTTATGGTGTTATGCAGATAAACAAAGGTGCACACCCTCAATGGTTTGATGACGAAGGATGTAATGCTGGAGTTGATGTTGATTGCAATATAAATGCAGGAGTTGAAATTTTAAGTGGTTATATCGATACTTCACAAACTGTTTATGAAGCCAGGATAAGAAATGTTTGTAGTAATCCTTTTACTCAAAGTAAATTCTTAGGATATAAAGGAGAGAAAGCTGGTTTGAGATTATATAATGGACCTGGTTGTGGGTGTGAAACTTGTGATGATGATTATGTTGAGAAAGTTTTAGCAAGATTAGATGGTGGAGTTTTACAAAATGTAGGTACTTTAGTTTTAGATATTAATGTTGAGAATATTGTTGATTATGATTTTAATATTCTTCCTAATCTTGTTTTAGTCGGAGGAGATATTAGAGCATGTGTTAAAGCTGATGTAGATATTGATAGTTGTATTAATGATCAATTTAATCCGGAGTACTCTTTTAATGTTGTAGAGGAAGGAAATTTATTGAAATTTGATGTTCAAGAGACTAAATTTGATGATGAAAGTAATACTGTTGGAGATGTTATTAAATTTGCTTTAGAAATAGAAAATTCTGAGGAAATTGTTGCTTGAGTACAATAAGTTTTTTATAGTACTTCTTAATTCTTTCAATGTATGTTGATGGGTTTAAGTTACGAAGAGATAATTGATAAGATAAAAGAAAAAGGGTTGAGTCAAACAGAGATAGAAAATAAGATTAAACAAAGATTAGAACAATTGTCAGGGCTAATTTCTAAAGAAGGAGCTGCTCAAATTATTGCCAATGAATTGGGAGTTAAAATATTTAGGGATGTTGGTAAATTAAAAGTGAAGGAAATTAAAATTGGAATGAGAGATATAGAAGTTGATGGAAAAATTGTTAATGTTAATGAGGTTAGAAGTTTTAAAACTGAAAAAAGAGAAGGGAGAGTTGCTAGTTTGATGTTAGGAGATGAAACTGGACAAATAAGAATTGTTTTGTGGGATGAAGGACAAATAAAGAGAATTGAGAATAATGAAATTAAAGAAGGACTTATTCTTAAAATAAAAAATACTTATTGTAGAGATAATAATGGATTTAAAGAGCTTCATTTAAATGCAAGATCTGAAATTGTTTTAAATCCTGAAGGGGTTGTTATTGAAAATGTTGCTGAAAGTATGTCTAGTGCAGAATTTTCTCATAAAAACATAAGTGAATTAAAAGAAAGCGATAGAAATATTATTTTAAGAGGAACTATTGTTCAACTTTTTGATCCTAGATTTTATGAGGTTTGTGAGAAATGTGGCAAAAGAGCATTAATGGAAAATGGAGTGTTTAAATGTGCTGATCATGATGTTGTTGGAATTAAATATGCTATTGTGTTAAACTTATTTTTTGATGATGGTACTGATAATATAAGAGTTGTTTGTTTTAGGGATGCTGCTGAAAATGTTTTGGGTAAGAAAGAAGATGAACTACAAAATATTAAAGAAAACCCTGCAGAATTTGAAAATTTAAGAAAAGATATTTTAGGGAAACAGTTAGAAATTAATGGTAGGGGTACAATGAATGAGATGTTTAATAGACTTGAATTTATTGCTAGTCGTGTTGAAGAATTAAAACCTGAGAAATTATTACAATAAAATGATGTTTAGAACCCATATGGCTTTTGCTTTGCTTTTAGGGTTTTTATTCTTAGATAATTTTAATGGAAATAAATATGCCTTTTTAATTATTGTTTTATTAACAGCAATGCTTCCAGATATCGATCATCCACAATCTAAATTGGGTAGGAAGTTTTGGATGATATCAAAACCATTTAATTTTTTATTTGGACATAGAAAATTATTTCATAGTTTGTTGATTCCTGTTGTTTTGAGTTTTGTTGTATGGTGGTTTTTTAATGATTGGTGGAAACCTATTTTTTTAGGGTACTTTAGTCACATACTTATTGATGGTTTTACGTTAGATGGAATTAATTTTATTTATCCAATTAAACAGTTAAGGTTGCAGGGATTTATTGAAACTGGTAAAAAACAAGAAACTGTTTTATTTTGGTTCTTTGTGGCTTTAGATGTTATAATTCTTTTTAATCTCTTCACGTAATATGTAGTTTTGAGAATAGTAAAATATTTAAGCTAATTAATCATCGATATATTAACAATGATGAAATATTCTGAAGATCAGGAAATTGACTTGAGTGAACTTATGCTTGAACAAGAAGACCAGTTTGATGGAAATGAATTTGGATTCTTGGATAGAAAAAAAGTTAGGAATGTTTTTGTTGCTAGCTAATTTTTTTATTTTTTAGTGATTTATATACCATAATATATATTTTGTATTCAAACGACATACTCGCCATACCCCCGTAGGGTTTATAAATAATTTAGGACAATCATATAAAAGAGGTTTTAGAGAATTCTAAAGCTTCCTTTGAAAAAGATCCGATAAGGAATGGAGGTTGTTAAAATGGTAGGTAATTTACCTATAAAAAAATGGAGATCTGGTTCTATAGATGGGGCTATTTGGTCTAATAAAAGACAAATTGAAAGAGATGGTGTTGTACAAGAAGTAGAGTTTAAGACTGTTACTTTAAGACGTAGCTGGAAGGATAAAGGGGAAGATGTTTGGAGAGATGAAAGGTTAAATCTAAGAAAGACAGACATACCAAAACTTTTAGTTATCTTAAATAAAATGCAAGATGAATTATTGTTGACAGGTGATAAAAATGAGTGAAGATATTAATGAAGGACCTCAAGTAACTGACGGAACTGTGAAAACAGAAACAGAAGAAGATAAGATAAATGGGTTGCCTGGAGTTGGTGCAGCTACTGCTGAAAAACTAATGGTTACAGGTTTTGATAACTTAATGAGTATTTCTGTGGCTAGTCCTGGACAGTTAGTAGATGTTGCTGGAGTTACAGAAGCCACAGCTAGAAAAATAATCTATGCTGCTAGAGATAAATTAGATATGGGTTTTGAAAGTGGTGAAGACTTATTAAAAAAAAGAGAACAAATAGTTAAGTTAACAACTGGGTGTAAAGCTTTTGATGAAATGCTTGCAGGGGGGTTTGAATCTGGAAGTATTAGTGAGTGTTTTGGAGAATTTGGTTCTAGTAAGAGTCAGATTGCTCATGTTTTAGCTGTTAGGGTTCAATTATCTAAAGACCAAGGGGGTGCTGATGGTAGTGTTATCTTCTTAGATGGAGAGAGTACTTTTAGGCCTGAAAGAATTATACAAATTGCTAATGGTTTAGGTTTAAACCATGAAGAAGTTTTAAAAAATATTAAAGTTGCTAGGGCTTTTAATTCGGATCATCAAATGTTGTTAGCAGAAAAATCTGAGGATATAATTAAAGAAGGGATAAATGGATTACCTGTAAAATTATTAGTTATGGATTCTTTGACTAGCCATTTTAGGGCTGATTTTTCTGGTAGAGGAGAATTAGCAGTTCGTCAACAAAAATTGAATAGACATATGCATGTTTTAATGAAATTAGCTAACCAATATAACTTATGTGTATATGTTACTAATCAAGTGATGGCAAAACCTGATATGTTTTTTGGAGATCCTACTGCTGCGATTGGAGGTAACATAGTTGGACACAATAGTCAGACAAGAATTTATTTGAGAAAAGGTAAAAAAGGAACTAGGGTTGGTAAACTTATTGACAGTCCATATTTAGCAGATACTGAAGCTATTTTTAAAATTACTGAGAACGGTATGGAAGATGTTTAATGCCCCTGCACGGATTTGAACCGTGGTTTTAACCACCGCAAGGTTATGTACTATCCAGGCTATACTACAGGGGCTTAGTTTGTTTTATTGTTGTTAAGCGTTTTTAAGAGTTTTCAAAACTTTTATAAACACATTTTTTGATTAAAATTTCTAAGATGGAATTAAAAAAATGTACATCATGTAATAGGGGAGTTCAAGAAGGGGCTACTATTTTTAAGTGTCCTAAATGTGGAAAAGAAGAAATAGTTAGATGTAAGGATTGTAAAAGAGTTGGAGTCAAGTATAACTGTAAAGGTTGTGGTTTTGAGGGTCCTAATTAAGATGGCACAAGTTGTTATAACATTGAAATTAATGCCTGATGGTCCTGAGAGTAATTTAGATGAAATTAAAAAAGAGGCAGAATCTAAAATAAAATCTTTTGCTGGGGAAGGTGAAGTTAGATTTGAAGAAGAACCTATTGGATTTGGATTAGTTGCGATTAAAGTTCTTTTTGTTATGGATGAATCTAATGAAGAATTAAGTGGATTAGAGGAAGATTTGAAAAATTTAGACGGTGTTAATTCTGTTGAAGTTGAAGATATGAGAAGAGCTCTTGGTTAAAAGAAATAATTTAAAATATTTCCAAAAATAAGAGATATTATAACAGCTATTAAAAACGTTGGAGTAAATACTAATCCTTGTTTTATCTCTACACTTTTTATTTTATATTTTTTTAATAAAGCAATTTGTTTTTTTGTTATTCCATATATTGGCTTTTTTAAGATTATTTTTTTGTTATGGAAAATATTATGTATTAACCAGTCTCCTTCTATTAGTTTTGATGGAGATACTTTTTTATACATGGCACTTTTTTCTATTGCTTTTATATATATCCAAAGATAGAGTAAAAATAAAATTAATATTGAAGTTGAGAATAATGTTAGTTTTATTATTAAATCACTTAAAATAATTGCTAACACTATTAGTAGAATTGATAATATTAATATTGTTTTTCTAGGAGATTTTGTTTTTTGTAGGTATAATTTAAACTCTTTTAAGAATTCTTTTCTATGAATTATGCTTAAATACATTATGAAGAAAAGACTATATGCTATTCCTACTAGTAAAATATTTATGAAAATTGTTATTGGAAAATAAAAAGAATCTAATTTTGGTGTAAAAATTTTTAATAATTCTTGAGGATAAGTTGCAAAGATAACTGATAATCCCATTAGTAACTTAGCATCTCCTCCACCCCATTGTCTAGAGTAGTACATTATGTTTCCTACTATAAAGAAAATTCCTAAATTAACCAAAGCTATTGTTGTGTATGAAGATATGTTGTAAGCTAAAGAATGTAATATTCTTAAAGATAGTCCTGAGATTATTAAAGAATAACTTATCCAATCTGGAACTTCTGTTGTTTTTATATCTGAATAATTAGCTATAATTAAACCTATAAATCCTAGAACCAATAAAGTTATATCAATAATCATATATTATTAGAATTAAGTTTTGTTTAAAAAATTATTGAAAAAGCTTATATATTTTTAGTAATTAAACAATAACAAGGGGGTATGAATATGAGCGATCATAAAGTAAAAGTGATACTGGCTTTAAGTTTTGTTGTAATTGTATTGCTTATTTTTATAGGTATTAGTTCCTATAATGGAAAATTAGAAAGTGAGTATAATAGAGGAGTTCAAGAAGGAGCATTGTTACAACAACAAAATGTAATAAGGTCTGTTCAAGCAACCGGATTCTATAGTATAAGTTTAGTTGGGCAAGATGGACAACCTGTTAGCATTGTTTTGGCACCAGTTCAGCCACAACAAGCTCAACTTTAATTTTTTAACATCCTAGGATGAACTTAAAGACCCATCCTATGAATGGGATGTTTGCTAAGAATGATTTACACGGAGTATCTAATAGGATTAATACTTCATTGACTGAGGCACATAAAGGAGTTGATATTCCTAAAAATAACCATACTGTTAATATTGCAGGAAGTGCAATTATTATGTAGTTTAGATGTCTTATGTTCATAGAATAAGCTACAAGTAAGGTAAGAGGGATGAAATTTAGAAAAGCTAGGTGTGGGAGTCCTCCCATTGCATCCCAAAGAAACCCAGCAAGTAAGAATGTTGGTATTAAAATTATTCTTATTATTAGATTTATTGGAGCATTTAGAATAATAAACATCCATATGATACTTTGTAGAAACATTGTGAATATGTCTATAAAAGGGAGTGGACCATCTAAAATACCGATAAAATTATTTATGAATCCTAGGATTCCTATAGTCATTAATCTTAGTTTACCAAAAAAAACTATGATGATGAGTAAAAGTAACCAATGAGAGATTGCAAAAGAAAATAAATGTGAAAATATTCTTACAGATGGTTCTATACAAACATCTAATGCCATGGATATTATAAAGTAAGAAGTATTAATATTTATTTCGTAAGATTTATATATTCTGGAGAGTTGTTTTGAAGATATGAAAAGAGGACAGGCTGGAAATATAGCTACTTTAATTTCTTTAATTGCTTTATTTATGTTAGTTTATATTTTATTATTACCTCAAGAAGCTAGAGATGAATTGTTGAATAGAGATGGAGAAAGAATTGTTTTACCTGGAGTAGATTCCGATATTGAAGTTTTATTTTCTAAAGATATTGGTGAAGTTAGTCCTTTGAGACAATCTAAAGGAATAATCCATACAATTGCAGGAGTTAATTTATTTAGTGATGTTGAAAATGAGATTGTTACTTTGGCTAATGATGTTTTTATTAGTAGAGGTGTTGCCAGTGGAAATTCTCAAGAATTTGTTTTTCCAATAGATTCCCCTAGAGATGTTGAAAATGCTGAAATTCTTGTTATTGTTGGAAGTACTGAAGGGAATATGATTGTTACTTTAAATGGGAGGGAAATCTTTAATGCTGAGGTAAGGGATAATAGTCAAGAACTTATTGTATTACCTATTGGAAATTTACAAGAAGTAAATGTTGTAGAATTTAAATCCGCTAATCCTGGAGGTTTGTTTTGGAAAACTAATACTCATGTTTTAAGAGAGATAAAATTAAGGAAACGATTTGAGATTA
>NZCU01000027.1 GCA_002688395.1 Nanobdellota archaeon
AGAAAAAACTTTCATATTACTAATTCTCAAATTTTTATAAAGTGGCTCAAACAACTCTGGATACTTTCTAGTTAATTTACCACTTACTTCATTAAATAATTTATTTGCAAGTTGTCCATAAGCATTTTTCTTATATAATGTATATTTCTCTTCTGCTTTTTCTTTCACAATATTTTTATTTTTCTTCAAAAATTCTCTAACTTCTTTAGCATCAACAACACCATCTTCCTCAACATTTCTCTTTAATTTAAGTTGACTTCCAAATAATTTTAAAGCATTACTATTAGAAATTTCAATTTTCTTTAATAAATTATGAATCTCTTTATTATAATTAGTAATAATAGTAGCCTCTTTCTTACCTTTTAATAAAACATCTAATTGTTTTTTATATTCTTTCTCATCAAGTTTTTTATTATTAAATTTTTTCTTCAAACTTAATAATTGTTTATCTAAATCTTTTTTTTTCTTTTTTAAAGTCTCAAATTTAGTAATGAAAGCCTCTGCATTACTTACAATTTTAGTTAAATCAGCTAATGACATCGGCTAACTCTCCCTCTATTTCCCTACCAATTTTCTGACTTATATTCTCAATATCTTTTCTTTTTTTATCCATTTTCTTCATTAAAGAAACTAGTTTTTTGTTTTCAACAGAAAAAGCATCTCTACCAACACTCTTAGATTTATATTTAGTCTTTAAATTTTTAATTTCACTTTCTAATTTAATTTTTTCTTTATCTAAAACAAAGTATTCTTCACCTTTTTTCTTAAGTTTAGTAAAAGTATCTTTTAAACTCATATCAAAAAGTCTCCTTCCAAAATATATTAAACTTTTGGTGAAAAATGTATTAAAACTATATAATACAAAATATGTATTTCATTCAAACGACATACTCGCCAAAGGTGCGTGAGCTTTATAAATAAATATATCTTTTAGATTATAAATATGAACATTAAGGCAGTCGCTAAAATCAAAATTAATACTACTAATGAAATAGTTAGAACTGTCAAAATTTACAGTAAGTGTTTGCAGTTTTGTGTTAATCAAGCATGGAAGAAAAGGATTAGAAATAATATCAAACTTCATCCTTTTGTCTATAAAAATATTAGGGATAAAGGTCTTCAAAGTCAACTTGCTATTGCTTGTATTAAACAATCTTGTGGTATGGTTAAAAAAGCTAAAACTAAGCCCATTATTAAAAAAGCTTCCATAAGATATAGTTTTTCTAGAAGTGCTTCTTTTAAAAATAATATATTGAGTATTGCTACAATTAAAGGAAGACAAAAATTCCAAGTTAAAATCCCAGAATGTTATGTCAAATATTTCGATAATTGGAAAATCAATGAAAGTTTGTTGCGAATAGATAATAAAGGAAAAACATTCTTTATGTTCTGTTTCTCCAAAGATTTCAATGTTAAAAACTCTAACTTACATAAAAGAATTCTAGGTATTGATGTTGGAATAAATAATATTGCAGTAACCTCTAATAGGGTATTTTTCAATGCTAAACAAGTTAAATTAAAGAGGATTAAGTTCAATAAACTAAGAGCTAAGCTTCAAGCAAAAGGCACTCGGAGTTCCAGAAAATTGCTTAAAAAAATCTCTGGAAGAGAAAAACGGTTTATGGGTTGTATTAATCATAAAATTAGTAAGCAAATTGTGAATAGTTTCAATGGAAACACTATCGTTATAGAAAACCTTAAAGGAATTAGGAAAGTTAGAAGAGGTAAAAGGATGAATTTCTGGTTGAGTAATTGGAGTTTTTATCAATTGCAAAAATTTATCAAATACAAAGCTGAAAGAAAAGGAATTAAAATTGTTACAGTTAGTCCTTATCTTACTTCCAAAACTTGTTCCAAATGTAAAAATCTTGGCTCTCGTTCCGTGTGTTTTTTTAGTTGTTTGCATTGTGGTTATTCTTTAAATGCTGATTTAAATGCAAGTTTTAATCTTGCTAAACATCACAGCATTGCTGATGATGTTTCGGTACCTGTAACAGTACCAGACATTCGAGTCTATGAACACAAAAGTTCTCCCCGAACAATTGCGTGTGAGACTATGAATAAAACCCATAATTGTTAACTATGGGATTATGTTACTTAATTATACCAAATTCCCTCAAAACTTTTTCAGGGGTTTTGTAATAAGAATGAACTATTTTTTGAACTTTGACAAACTCAAATATTTTCTTTTTATAAAGTTCCAATAATAATTTAGCTCTAACAGTAAATTCATAATCTAACTTCTGCCTATCCATACCTTTCTTTAAAATTATTTTATCAAAAACATTGCTTTGTTTTTTAAATAAGAAATTATTAGTTTTAGGATCCCATTTAAAAGGAACATTAACTTCAACTTCTCCACTATCTTTAACACTTAAAATTTCTTGTATAGCACTTACTTTTCTAGTATCAACATTTTTAATTTTTGCATGAGTCATTAAACAAATAGCATCTAAGGTTTCAACTAAACTAGGAGATAAATTAATGGGTGGAGTTTGCAATCTTCTAATAACAGTTCTAACATCATCAGCGTGCATAGTAGCCATACTAGCATGGCCAGCAGCCATACCTTGGAATAACACAGAAGCTTCAGTTCCTCTAACCTCTCCTACAATAATATAATCCGGTCTTTGCCTAAAACTCTCTTTAAGCAAATCAAACATAGTAACCTCTCCAACTTTATCTTTATCAGCTCCAACTCCAGCCCTAGCAACACTTGGTAACCAATTTTCATGCTCTAATCTTAATTCTCTAGAATCCTCAATACTAACAATTCTAGATTGGGGTGGAATAAAAAATGCAATACTATTTATTAAAGAAGTTTTACCACTACCAGTTCCTCCAACAACTAAGACATTAGAACCATTCTCTACTAATAACCAAATATAAGATAACAACTCAGGACTAGCAGTTCCAACATCCATTAATTTAGTAGGACTCCAAGGATCTTTTGTAAATTTTCTAATCGTAAAAGTAGGTCCTTTACTACTAACATCTTCAGTAAATGTAGCATTTATTCTAGAACCATCAGGTAAAACCCCATCAACAATAGGAGTAGAATAAGAAATATATCTCCCACATTTCTGAGCTAATTTCTCAACAAAATTAGTTAATTCTTCCATATCTTTAAAGATAATACTAGTTTTTAAATTACCATATTTTCTATGAACAATGTAAAGAGGACTATTTTTACCATTACATTCAATATCTTCAATAAAATAATCATTCATTAAAGGCTCCATTTTGTTAAGTCCAATAAAATCTCTGTAAATATAATACATAATTTTCAAATAAGAATTCTTCTCTAGCCTAATATTCATCTCTGTTAACAAAATTCTAACATTTTTCTCTAAAAACTCTATCAAAGTTTCTTTCTCTTTAACACTAATAAAACTCATATTAATAAATTCTTTAACACCTTGCTCTAATTTTTTTAAGATATCAAGTTCTCTAGGATCTATAGCTGGTTCCTCTAATTTATAGACTAACTCATTTTGAACCTCATCCCAAGCAATATGTGCATAAGCATAAGGAACAATAAGAGGATATCTAAAATCTATCTTAGTTTTATCTTCAGTTTCGGGAAAATTAACAGTTTCTTGACTAGCAGCTTGACTTATAGAGAAATGATATTCTTCTTTTTTTACCTCTTTAGTCTCTTTTTTCTTAAAAATCTCTTTTAATTTTAAATTTTCAAGCAAGTAACTCACCTCTTATAGAAAATAACACAACTCCAGATTATTAAATTTTTCTATCCTTCCCTGATCTCAACATAATCATTTCCACCAGTTTGTCTATGTTCAATAATCAAATTATATTGTCCACTTAATTGTTTTAAATTAGATTCAATATCAATAATATCTTTATAATCTAACCATAAACTTATCTCAAATCCTTGTCCAACTTTCTTAGATTGAATTTTCAAACTTCCTTCCTCAATTAAAGGCCCTAATTCCCCAACACTATTCCCACTTTCAATACCTAATTTTTCTTTAGAAATAAGAGTCCATATAATTTTCTCTTCAGCACCTTCATTTTTAATTAAAAAATCTCCTTCTCCAATATCAACAAAAAAAGGCCTCCTACTCCCAACACCTTCTAAATCAACTTCTCTAACTAACTTATCCACTTCAAATAATATATTTTTAGTTTGTAAAATAGTATTTCTATCTTTAATTTTATTAACAAAAGGCATTCCAACACTTAAAATTAAAGTTATTAATATCAACCCCAATGCTGTATACAAAGCAGCACTAATCCATATCTGTCCTTTTTTACAACGCGTAGATCGCTGTCTTCTTAACACAATCAACCACTTCTCCTTTCTCTAATTTAACTTGAGGAATAACTTCTATCTTATCAGGACTTCCAGAATATCCACCTTCATTTACTCCATTTCTATCTTTTGCAAAGCTATAATCTAATGGTACAGCACCAAAAGCATTAACAACAGTACCTTGATTTTTATAATCCACAAAAATTTTATTCCCCACATCATATCTAGAGATAAATCCAGTTAGTTCTTTCTCTTTTAAATTATTATTTTCAACAAAAACAGTAGTCCCACTTCCTGAAATTACTTTAACATTAACATTCAAACAATCTAAATCAGTTCCGATTCTACTTTCACTTTTCTCAAGGTTTCTCTTAACTAATTTAGTCCCCCAAGTTGTAATCGCTATTCCTAATATTATTACAAATCCAACTAACAAAACCGTAGAAATAATTGTACTCAATCCTTTTTTATTTTTAGTAGACCTCATATTCACTCAATTGTTTTGAACAAATCCACCATCCTTCTTGTAAACTTGTAATATCCGGCTTCCCCAAAGTAATCCTTGGAACAACTTTTATTACTTGAGGATTAAAACCACTAGGTTTTTTAACATTTAAAACAATACTCTCATAACTTCCAACTATTTGTTTTACTTTTTTTACATCCGCTTCGCTATCTTTTTCCATCCGGACAATAAAATCAGTAATAGGTAAGCTCTTCAAATTCTCTAAACTAATATCAAAATTATCTCCATTATCCTTTACATCATTAACAGAAATCTTAACCTTATCATTACAAATATCCTGAGCAGTAACTTTATCAGCGCTTTTCTCAGTTCCTTCAGTAGCTGTTTTCCTAACCCATGTAAATATTAAACTACTTATAGCCACAACAAAAACTATCGCTAACACAACAGCAATAATATTCACCTCTCCTTTTTTATTTTTAAGCTTCATATGTAACAGCATTACACCCAATTAAATCTCCTTCATCACTCCTAAACACAGGTTTAGCCTCTACTCTAGTAGCATCGATACTTCCTGAATTATATTCTGATCCTGGTAATAATTTAGCATCTTCTCCAAACTCATCAATTTCTTCCGTAACAACATTCTCTCCAGAAAATTTCCTTAACACAACCTTATCAACACCTAAAGTCCCCCTATTTTTTATAATTAATTCTCCACCAATTTCGATAACACTTAATCTTATATCATTACACTCAACACTAGTTCCAATCTCAACAATTTTATCACTAACTTTCTTTCCAGATTTCTGGCTAAAACTAGTTACTAAAGCTCCAGCAATAATAGCCGCCATTATTAATAATACAGTTGCAACCATAGCACTTTGCCCTTTTTTCATCTTTTACACCTTAACAATTTTAACATAATTTTTATCTATATTTCTAAATATTAAACTTTCAGTTCTATCAACACTACCACTAGGTCTATCAAACACATAATCATTCTCATTAATGTTTAAAGTAACTGAAGGTTTGTCTCCTGGATTATACTGAAAATATTTACTTTCTCCACCCAATTCACCTAAAGAAGTACCATCTCCTGCCCTCCATTTTTTCCCACCTTTACCTAAAGAAAATGAAACATCAGCAGCATTCTCATTAGAAGTTGGTACACTAAAAGTCTCACATCCTTCACAATCAGTACTAACAATCTCCCCCAAATAATTAGTAATTATCCAACCATCTTCTGTTTTATACTCAATTAACACTAATCCAACATTAATACCAAAATCTTGAAATATTTCTAACAATCCGGGTTCAAAAGGCATCCCCTTTAAATAAAAAGAACCTTCTTGTTCTTCTAAATAACCTAAATTCATAACATAACTTTTTTCTCCCTCAAAATTTTCAACAAAAAAATCAAAATTATCTTCCACAGGACTAACAAAATTATTAGTAACTTTCATAACACTAAAAATGGCTATACTTAAAATAATAGCCGCCAAAATATACATCTGACCTCTTTTATTCATATCTTTTAGAATAATAATTTAATATATAAATGTTAGTAAAAAGCCTCGGCTGGAAGTCGAATCCAGGACCTCTACATTACCAATGTAGTGCTCTACCAACTAAGCTACCGAGGCATAAAGGATTTTTTAAGAAATACTATATTTAAAGATTGTGGGGCACAGGATTTGAACCTGCGTAGGCACTAAGCCACAAGATTTCTTCCTGTTGGAAAACTTAAGTCTTGCCCGTTCTCTGTTTAATCAAGGTTCTCTTGAATTAATTTCCAGATTCCGGGAAATTCTCCGGCAACCCCACATCTAAGGTTTATTTATTTTAGAGAGCTATATAAAAGTTTTTGTTTTGTTTTATCATCAAATCCTACATTAAAATAAAACTTACTTCTATTAGCTAAATTAGTATGTAAGTAAAAACGAGCAGGATATGTAACATGGCCATCCTTTCTGGAATAAGGTCTATTTTTTCTAAGAATAGTTTTAGAACTAGTAATCTCAAAATAATTCAAAAGAGTTTTTAGTTGATTTAAAAAGAAAATTAAACACTTTGACTTAGATTTAATTTTAGACATCCCAAATTCAAGTCCTTTCCAACTTTTATTATGTTTATAAGGTCTTCCCATTTCATCAGCAAAAATAGCACCTAAAAAAGATTTCTTTATTTCTTTAGTACCTTGCATTATCCAATCAGGAACTTCAAAAGAAGTTAATATTTTATCACCTCTAGGCACTCCAACTAATTCAAAAATTCTAGAAAAAATAGCATTGTTATATCTCAAAATATAACACCCTCCTTTTGGATGGGGATAATAAGAATATGGAATAATTCCAAAATGTTTCTTTAAATCAAATTTAATTTTATCAAGTTTTGAATTATTTCCATAAAATTTAAAGTCACCCCCTACCGTCCTACTTTTACTTAAATTACCATCACCCATAAGACGGCCCACAATAGAAGCAAGAAAAGGAGTAGCTTTCAAAGGTAACCATTTATTGTCAATACAAACATCTAAAGCCTTATATCCCCAAAATTTTTTCTTATAAGTATCTAAAAATTCTTTTTTGGAAACAATAATTGTCATAATATAAACAAACAAGAATCATTTATAAATGTCACGAGGGTATGTCGACTATGTCGGGTAAAATTACAATTTCCCTTTTATCTCATTTTTATGTTTTTTCTGACAATTACTACAAACAACTTTCTGTTTTCCATCAACTTTTACATAACTTCCCTTAATTTTATGTAAAAAAGTCTCTTCAACTTCTTCCTTACAAATGTCACATTTCATAATATTACAAAATCTTTACAGTTTAAAAAAATTACTAAAAAACCCTTCAAAGTAGTTACTTATTTTATTAACTCTCAAATTAGAAAATTCTCCATTAGAAATTTCGGTTCTAGAGTTCAACATTATTTATATAAGGAATAGATTTTATAAAATATACAAATGCAACAGTCAAAAATAAGTTATAAAACAATAAAACAAAACACTAGTCTTTCTCAATTTGTACCTGAAAAAGAACAAAAAAATTAATTTTTCTTTATTCTTTTTTTTAAACTAGCTACTATAAGAGGCAAAGCAATAATAACATCTGCTCTTAAATCAACATATTTTGCATTTTCTCTTAACTTTCCCCAACTAATTCCTTCTCTTACCTCAGCACCAGAACTTCCACCAGTTTCAACTCTATCCATTGTAATTTGTACACCATAATCAGCTCCTCCTTTACTACTAAATTGTAAGCTTTGTTGGATATAATTCTTCGGCACCCCACCACCCAAATAAATAAAACCTTTTTTCTTAAACTCCCAAGTTTTCTCTAAAAAATCTGATAAATCTTTAAATTGATTTATATTAATACCTTTATGAGCTAAAATCATAGCAAATCCAGAATCAATAAAGGCAGGAGAATAAATTGGAATATTTTTTTTATAAGCCACCCCTAAAATACTATTTTCATCTAACTTACTTCCAACTATTTTTAAAAATTCTTGAATAGTTTCAGCTTTTTTAAGTTCATCTAAATGTTTATCTAAAAAATCTTCAATAGCAACATAAACATCATTACTCATTAAAACATCCCACATTCTATCAAAACCTTTTTTCTGTAATTCAAAATCATCTGCTCTCTCATCACCTTGAAAATGTTTTCCACCTAAAGCTTCTACTAAATCATGTGTTAAAGTAGCTCCAGTAGTTACTAAAACATTAACCCATTCATTTTCTATCATCTCAATAATTAAACCTTTCATACCAGCAGGAACTAAAGCACCAGCAAGTCCTAAAAAAACACTACAATATTTATCATTAGCCATAGATTCAATAACATCAATAGCTTCACTCAATTTCCTACCACCCATACCTGCTTCTCCCATTCTTTTGATTAACTCATCCACTTCCATATTCTCAATAACTTTAACAGGTTTAATCTCTTTCATATTCTCTCACAATTAATTTTTTATTTATTTTTTTAAATCCAAATCTATTTTTTAAAATCCTAAGACATTCTTCAACATTAAATTCTTTACAACTAAAAACATCAGCAACAGCAAAGTTTTTCTTAGGATAAGTATGAATTGAAATATGACTCTCAGCCATCATAATCATCCCACTAATCCCACTTTCTAATTCTTCTTTATTATATCCAACAACTTGTGCTTCAGAAATTTTATTTAATTTTAATTTACTAGGCAATATTTCCAAAAAATTTTTAATTAAATTCTCATCATTCAAACTATCAAAATTCCCATCATAACATTCCAAGAGAAGATGGTTACCTTGTCCATCAATTTTAGAAACTTTCATCTAAGAAAATACATTAACTAGATCCTCTAACTATATCAAACATATAAATAAACAAAGAAAAAGGCTTTATAAACTTATTTCTTAGTTTCAGGTAATCCTTTCCAAATCAAATCAAACATACCATTCAAAGCTTTAGCAAAATAAGGAGTATTAACCCAAACTCCAACATCATAAGTTGGATGTACTTCATTATCATCCATCACCATAAACATCAAATCTTTAGAATCTACTATAGCAAACCTAGCATTAATATCATTAAGAGTTCTAACATCTGCATATTTTGTTAATTCTTTAACAACATTTCCTCCATCTTTACCTAAACTTGCAGCAACTTTAATTTCAACACCTTTCTTTTTCAATTTTTCAAATTCAGGTCTTAAAACTTCAAACTTTCTCATCAAACCTTTAGCACTAGTAACTAAAACAACACTCTTCTCAGCAGCTTTAACCATAGTTTCTAAATGAGTATAAACATTATGTCTTCCTTTCAAAGCTCCTGATAAATCAGTTGGTTCAACAAATTGAATTCCTTGTTTGTGTAACATAGTAAGTTCATTCAAAACATCAGTTCCTTTCAAAGCTCCTAATTTCTTAACTTTCATATTAGCAACTTGGACTAATAATTTTTTAGCTCTCTCAACCACTTCTCCAGGTTCAACAGCAATATATTTTATTGGCTTGCCCAATTTCATAACAACAAAACCTTTTTTCTCTAAACTTTCAAGAACATCATAAGCTCTAGATCTCGGAACATTACCAATATCAGATAATTCTCCAGCAGTGCTAACTCCTCTTGATAATAAGGCAGTCCAAATTCTCACTTCGTATAAATTTAAAGCAAATAATTGTCTCAAATTATTCAAAAATTCTTCTTTAACAATCATATATACTGCCTCCCCATTTTTTTAAAAACACTACCACTCTAAATCGGTAACTCTAACAACAAGTAAATCCTTTTTCTATATAAATGTTTTTATTACTCTATATAAACAAATCACTTTTTCCTCTGCAAGTTGTGAATTCTCTTAACACCTTCAATGTCATTAATATCTCTAACATCTTTTTCATCTCTAAGCCTCACAACTCTTGGAAACCGTAAAGCCCACCCAGAACTATAGTTAGAACTCTTTTGAATTTCTTCATACTCAACTTCAATAACTATTTTTGGTTTAACCTCAACTTCTTTCCCCTTAGATTTTAATATTAAAGGATCTAATAAACTAGTCATCTTCCAATAAGTCAATCCCTCAGCTTTTTCTTTAATACCTGTACTAACTTTTCCAATATCTTTAAAATCTCCATTATCCATAATTGCAATTCTATAACTAGTTAACAAGTTCGCTCTTTTTCCTTCACCCCAATAAGCATGAGTAATGACAACATCCAACGGCTCTAATACTTCTTTTAATTTCATCCAACCTTTGACATATCTTCCAGGCTTATATTCTCCATCATAATTTTTAGCCATTAATCCTTCCATGCTTTTTCTCAAAGCTTCTTTAAAGAATTCTTTAACTTTTTTCTCATCATCAGTAATTAATTTTTTAGTAAGTATAATTTCTCTTTTTCTTATTTTAATTATTTTCTCAAGCAACTCTCTTCTAAATTTTAAATTTTTCTCCATCAAATTCTTTCCATTATGATATATAACATCAAAAACATTTAACTCAACAGGAAACTTTTTAGCCATATCTTCAATATCATACTTCCTCTTAATTCTTTGAGAAATATTTTGAAAAGGTAAATATTTTTTATTTCTATGATCATAACCTACTGCCTCACAATCAATAATAAAGCTCTTACCTTTAACATGTTTTTTAACAATCTCAACAACATCTGGAAATTGAGTAGTTACATCTTCTAATCTTCTAGTAAACAAACTAATATTCTTTCCATCATTATGAACACTCATTCTAAATCCATCTAATTTATGTTCAAATTGTGTCGGCTTACCCAAATCATCAAAAGCCTTCTCAACATTTTCCGCAGGTAAAGCTAACATTAATTTAAATGGTCTTCCAGGTTTTAATTTAATTGATTTTAATTTATTTTCTTTAGCTAAAACAGCTACTTCCCCATAATCTGCAGTATAATCTCCAACTTTCTCAATCTCATCTACATCTTTCTTAAAAGCAGATGCAATAGAATCCCTCACAATGCCCTCACTAACTCCAACCCTTAAATTTTCAAGTACTGTCTTAACAACATACTTAGCTTCTTTATAATTAGAATTCCCTAATAATTCAGTAATTAATCCAACTTTCTTATCAACAGTCCCTTTTCCTTCTAACTCAGCTAATTTCCTTATATTCTCAAAAACATCTTTAACAACTAATTTTTTACTATGTAATGTTCTCTGTTTTTTCTTTTTCATTAACTCTTCAGCAACTAATCCTAAATCTCCTTTTTTATTTAATAAACTCTCAACTTTCTCAAAACTATTTCCACTTGCAACACTTATCGCCTTAATAGTTGATCTAGAACTAAACCCTATTTTTCTTTCATCCCACTGAGGAAAAACTCTACCCTCTATTAAATAAATAATATTCTGCAAATCACTCTTAGGGATAGCTTTCAAAAATTTACTTAAAATACTAGTTTTCTCTAATCTTTTACTAGTTTTCTCTAAATCTTCATAAACTTCCGCTAGTTTTTTATAGTCCATTAAGAAATATTTATATATTTACCTTAATTTAAAACTTTTGGAATGGAAACATCAAAATGTATTAAGGAACGGAGAAGTATTAATAATTACCTAGATAAAGATGTTCCTCTTAGATTAATTCTAGAATTATTAGATGCAGCACATCAAGCTCCATCCTCTGGAAACATACAAAATTGGCGTTTTATAATTGTAAAAAATAAAAAAACAAGAGAAGAAATCGCAGAATGTTGCTTATCTCAAACATGGATGTGTCAAGCTCCTGTTCATATTGTAATATGTTCAGATAGAGAACATATATCTAGCTTCTATGAAAAACATAAAAACACTTATTCAATCCAAAATTGTGCAATGGCAGCTCAAAATTTAATGTTAAAAGCCCATTCTATAAAACTAGGAACATGTTTTGTAGCAGGATTCTCAAAAATGACTATGAAAAGAATATTAGAAATAAAAGAAGGATCAGAACCTGAAGGAATAATAACTGTAGGTTATCCAGCAGAAAAACCTACTTCAAAAAGAGGTCTTTTAGAAAACTACACATTCTTCGAAACTTACAGTAACAGAAGAGCAGATAAATCACTTTGGCCTTTAAACAAAAAAATAAAAGATTTATTTTCTAAATTTAAGAAAAAATAAATTATCTTTCTGGATAATTTTCTACTTCTAAATACTCATCCCCAACACCAACTACCACATATTTTCCCTTCATAGAACCAGCTCCAAGACCATCAGCAATCACTTTAGAACTAACTCTTGGCATAACAGGTCCAACATCCTTTATTCTCTTAGTTGTGGATGGTGATGCTACTCTTAATAAAAATTCTCTTTCTTTTATAGCATCATAAGGAATTCTCCCATTTTCAATTTCTCCATTAAGCAAACTAAGATCAATAGTTAAACTTACTAATCTTCCAATATCTCCTTCAGTAAATTCATTTGGCATAATTTAATTAGAATACTAAAAATATTTAAACCTTATCTTTTAAAAAAATAAAATCCTTGAGATCACCTCTTTTTCCCAAGGAAAAAAGTAAGGGCACAATGCTATAGGGGGGTTAAAGAATATTAGGTGTGCCCTTGAATATGATATCTATCTTATCACATCTATGCCAAGATCTTCTCCCATCTTTACACTTTCTTGGCTCGGTTTAGCAGGATCTACTTGTCCTAATATATATGGACTATTAACACCTGCAACGATAGTCATTATTCTTAATTTGCCAGTCATGCCTTCATTAATTCTAGATCCCCAGATTACATTCGCATCTTTATCTAAAGTTTCAGTTACCATATCTCCAACCTTACTTACATCATCTAAAGTTAAATCAGGACCTCCTTCAACATGGATTAAAGCTCCAGTTGCTCCAGCATAACTTACATCTAATAAAGGATTAGTCAAAGCTCTTCTAGTAGCTTCTTCTACTTTATGTTCGCTATCACTTTCTCCAACTCCAATAGCACAAACGCCACCATCGCTCATAATTGCTTTAACATCTGCATAATCCAAATTTACTAATGAAGGAACAGCAATAGTTTCCACAATACCTTTGATCATAGTTGAAATTAATTCATTTGCAACTGCAAAAGCTTGTTGTATAGGTAGATCCCCTGCTATATTTACTAACCTATTATTATCAATTACAATTACACTATCACTCACTTGTCTTAATTCCTGCAATCCCCACTCAGCTTTGTCCATCCTAGCTCTTTCTAATTCAAATGGCATAGTTACAGTTCCAATAACAATAGCTCCCATCTCTTTAGCCATTTTAGCAACTACAGGAGCAGCACCAGTTCCAGTACCTCCTCCCATACCAGCACAAACAAAAACCATATCAGAATCTTTTAGAACATCTTTAATTTCCTGTAAATTTTCTTTAGCAGCCTCACCTCCAACATTAGGATGGCCTCCTGCACCTAAACCTTTAGTTAAATCTCTTCCAATCAAAACTTTTCTATCAGCTTCGTGAACATCTAAATGTTGTTTATCAGTATTAACAACAGCGATTTCAGCGCCCTTTACGCCTTTTTTATATAACCATGAAACAGTATTACCTCCACCTCCTCCTACTCCTATAACTTTTATATTAGCATGTCCGATTACAGAATCAGAACTTTGCGTAGTCTCAGATTGTTTTATTGCATTTTGCACGATAAATTCCATTTTTTTCCATCCCCATTTGTTTTTTTTTGAATATTAAGAGAGCATTATCTAAGCGAAAGATTTATATATGATCTACACTTATCTCTCTATAGAACAAATTTAACACACACTTGAGCTTTTCGCCAAAAAAGCTTTAATCTCGGTTTTAACGCCAATTAAAACCACATATTAATTTTATTAATCTTTTAAAAAGAAGTTTAATATAAATACTTTATCTATTTACAAAATATATTTCCTAAAAGTTATTTTATAATATATATATTAAGTCACAATAATAAAATATTTAAAATACGCTTCTAATAACATTAAGTATGATGAAAATTTCCATGCTCCACACCGGTGGAACAGTTGCATCTTTCTATGATGAAAAAAAAGGAGGAGTCTCATCTAAGTATTCTCCTAAAGATATCTTAAAATTATACCCTGAAATAAAACAAATAGCAAATATTGATTCTAGATTAATAGGAAACATGTGGAGCCAAGACATGAACTTCAAACATTACAATTTAATAGCTAAAGAAGTGGAAAAAGAGGTTAAAAAAGGTGTAGAAGGGATAATAATTACACACGGAACAGATACTTTACATTATACTTCAGCAGCACTAGCATTTATTCTAGAAAATTGCCCAATTCCTGTAATATTACTAGGGGCTCAACGTTCATCTGATAGAGGTTCTTCCGACGCTAAACTAAACTTAATCTGCGCTTGTCAATTCATAGCAAACTCAAAATTCCAAGGAGTCGCAATATGCATGCATGCCTCAACTTCCGATGATGCTTGCTTAATCCTACCTCCAACAAAAACAAGAAAAATACACTCCACAAGAAGAGATGCATTCAAAGCTATAAATAGCAAACCAATAGCCAGAGTTACATTACAAGGAAATGTCGGATTTATAGAAAAACATAATAAAAGTTCAACTAAACAATTAAAGTTAAAGTTAATTAAAGAGAATATAAAAATAGGAATTTTAAAATCTCATCCAAATATGTTTGCTGAACAGATTTTATTCTACAAAAATTATGACGGACTAATAATAGAAGCAATGGGATTAGGAAACTTACCAACAACAAAATTAGATAAAAACACTCAAGAAAATGAAAAGATTTTAGAAGCTTTAAAAAAATTATCAAAAAAAATACCAATCATATTAACTCTCCAAACAATTTTCGGTAGATTAAATTTAAACGTCTACTCTAACCAAAGACAATATCAAGAAATAGGTTTACTAGGTCATCAAACAGATACTTTAACAGAAACTGCTTTTATTAAATTAGCTTGGTTATTAAGCAACTACAAAAAAGAAGAAATTCCAAAATTAATTAACAAAAACTTCAGAGGAGAAATATCTTCTAGGACTTCATTAGACTTTCTTGACTATGTATACTCTTAAAAATGGAAAAAATAGACTACAAAAAACTAAATTTTAAATGTGGAATAGAAATTCATCAACAATTAGATGGTAAAAAATTATTTTGTAATTGTCCTGTTAAAACAAATAAAAAAGAAATTCCAGATTTAATAATAAAAAGAAAATTAAGAGCTGTAGCAGGGGCAGAAGGTAAAAAAGATATAGCGGCTTTGTATGAAGAACAAAAAGACAAAACTTTCATTTACGAGTTCTATCAAGACTGCGATTGTTTAGTAGATATAGACGAAGAACCTCCAAGACAAATAAACCAAGAAGCCTTAGAAGCAACTTTACAATTATCTTTATTATTAAAAGCTAAAATACTCCCAAAAATAAAAGTAATGAGAAAAATTATAGTAGACGGCTCAAATGTGGCAGGATTTCAAAGAACAATGTTAATAGCAACTAATGGAAAAATAAAAACATCAAAAGGAATAGTAAAAATCCCAACAATTTTCTTAGAAGAGGAAGCTGCTAAAAAAATATCAATAGTTAAAAATGAAGTAACTTATAGATTAGATAGAGTCGGCGTACCATTAATAGAAATAGCAACATCTCCAGATATAAAAGATTCTGAACACGCAAAAGAAACAGCATCTTTACTAGGAATGATTTTAAGGTCTATTGATCTAACAAAAAGAGGATTAGGAAGTATAAGACAAGATGTTAATTTATCAATAAAAAACTCTCCAAGAATAGAAATAAAAGGATTCCAAGATTTAAAAAGTATCCCGAAAGTTATTAGTTACGAAACAAATAGATTAATCAAAAATCCACCAAAAAAAGATGAAGTAAGAAAAGCAGAACCAGACCTAACAACAACTTTCCTAAGACCACTACCAGGATCTTCAAGATTTTACCCAGAAACAGACCATAAAGAAATAACAATAGATAAAGAATTATTAAAAAATATAAAATTACCAGAGTTAATAGAAGAAAAAACCTTAAAATTAGAAAAAAATTATAATTTACCATCTGAATTAGCAAAAGAAATAGCAAAAAACAAAATCCACCTAGAAACTTACATAAAAAAATATAAAAGAATATCTCCATTATTAATAGCTCAAACATTAATAACAACACCAAAAGAAATAAGAACAAGATTTCATATTACAAAAAAAATAAAAGAAAAAGATTTTGAATTTATTTTTGAAAGCTTAAACAAACAAAAAATCCCAAAAGATGCAATAATAGATGTTCTAATTGGCTTATTAAAAAACAAAACACCAAATCTAAATAAATATTCATCATTGTCAGATAAAGAAATAGAAACAACTATCGAAGAAATAATAGCAGAAAATCAAAACGCTCCGTTCAATGCATTAATGGGTATTGCTATGGAGAAATTAAAAAATAGGGTAGAAGGTAAAAAAATAGCAGAAACAATTAAAAAATTCCTATGAAATCAAAAAAAATAATCATAGCAATACTTTTCATATTCTTAACTATCAATATTTCTATAGCGATCAACAACTACGCTGTAGATTTCATTTCAAATCAAAAAGATAGAGAAGGAGGATTCTTAATAGGATCAAAGCCTTATGAAATTAAAAAAGATCCAGATACAACGATTCTACTAGTCCATGGTGTAATTTCCTCTCCAAAAGATTTCAAAGAATTATCAGAGTATTTGTCTTCAAGAAACATATCAGTTTCTGCGATGCTTCTCCCAGGCCATGGAACTCATCCAAAAGATTTAGCAACAAAAACATATTTAGATTGGACATCTTCAGTAGATGAAGAATTAGACAAGATAAACTCTAAAAATAAATTTTTATTAGGATATTCTTTAGGAGGAACTCTAACTTTAAACGCTGCAAGAACTAACGAACTTGATGGAATCATCACAATTAACGCACCAATAGAACTTCAAAATAAATTCGTC
>NZCU01000028.1 GCA_002688395.1 Nanobdellota archaeon
AAAGAATTCGATACAAATATTTGGATTAGACCGGAAATATCAGGAAAAATAGCACAATTCGGAGATTTAAATGAATTAGTTAAATTATCTCAAGATTTTGATCAAGTTTTACCTTGTATAGATTTTAGTCATTTATTTGCAAGAACAGTTGGAAAAAATAATACATATGAAGAATTTAATTCTATCCTAGAACAAGTAGAAAAAATAGGTAAAGATGCAATAAAAAACATGCACATCCATGTATCAGGAATAGAATATGGAGATAGAGGAGAAAAACACCATTTAATTTTAGAAGAATCTAAATTTAATTACAAAGATTTAATGAAATCCTTAAAAGAATTTAAAGTTGCAGGTTGTCTAACTTGTGAGTCTCCAAATATTGAGGAAGATGCAAAATTAATGCAAAAATATTATGAATCATTATAATTTTATCTTAATCTATCTAACAAATTTCTTCTTCTTATAAAACTCCTATGTCTCCTTACACTTCTCGTTATTATACCCTCAGCTTTTTCAGAAGTATCATTATTTCCAACAGTGAATGGATTTCTAAATCCTCTCCCACCAACAAAAGGTTCAAGAAGACCATATCCTTTAAATAACGAGTTCATGTATTCCTCAAAATTTCTATAAAATTCAATTTCTCTTCTTAATTCTGGAACGAGATTAGCTGCATGTGATTTAAGAGAAGAAAAATCAGGATAGATACTATCCCCTGCTCTTTCTAACATATCCCATGTAAATGCCCAATCAGCTAATCCATCAATATCCTCCAAAGTTCCTGGATCGTGATTGTCTGCCTTAAATAGAACTTTTAATCCTAAAGAATCATTAACAGCATCATAAGCTTTTCTAGGAAGGATTAAAGGAGGGTTTCCTCTCCTTTTCGAGTTCCATAATTGTAATGCATAAATTGGTCCAATTCCTTTTAGAGTTGTCCACCAACGACCATCATTAGCAAACAACTCTTCAAAACTTTCCCTCCTACTTCCTTTTTTACTTCCATGAGCTTTTCTACCACTATAAACCATATCAATAAGGTGATTACTTAAACCAAGTTTTGCAGTAACTTCATCAAATTTATCTACATTACCTAACAACAAATTAGGTTCTTTAATATACAAAGGCCTTCCTTTGTGTAAGAGTTTTGCATGATATCTTCTAGGCCAATGTCTATTCGTCCTAGTTCTAGAATTTAAATCAAATACAGCATCATAATTTCCAACATCTGGATCAGAAACAACACCATCTAAAGAAGTAATTAAGGGAACATCTCCCATTAAAATTAAAGCCATTTCATCTTCAGCTCCAACACTTCTAAATCCTTTTCTAAAAGTTCCAGAAGCCTTCCACTCATCAGGAGGACCTTCAAAACAATATTCGAACCTACTATCTTCTATAAATCCAGAAAACAGTTCAACATTAGCTCCAGTAACTTCATCTCCAACAACACTTATTCTCTCCAAATCAGTTCTAGAAGTATTTTGCATACCATACCATATCATAGGAATTCCAGCAATCAAAAAATTAGACTTAGTAACTCTATGTCTATCCGTATCTCTTAAAAAAACATGACTAGGAAAATCATAACCACTAACAACTTCTTTCTCATATTGTGCAACCGCTTTATCTTCAATAGGCCAAAAAGCACCATCATTATTATAACCTGCAGCGATAATTCCTTTAGTAATTTTTTCTTGCATTAAAATTACAATAAAAATAAGATTTTTAAAGATTTATATACTAAACTTTCTTAATTTTAGCCACAAAAAATCCTTCTGTATCATTATCTTGAGGCCAAATTCTTAAACATTTTTTAATTTCATCATTATAACTTTTACCTTCAAAGTCTAAAACAACATCACTAGTTTTCAATCCTTTTACATTAATTTTCTCTAATTTAGCATTTTCATTTTTCTCTAATAAAGAATTAACAACACCTTCATTTTCCTCAGGTTCTAAACTACAAGTACTATAAACCATTTCTCCATTTTTTTCTAATATTTTAAAAGAATTAAATAATAAATCTCTTTGTGTATAAGATAATTTTTTAATCATTCCTTTATTATAGATTTGTAAAGTTTTTATTGATTTTCTAATCGCTCCAGTTCCTGAACAAGGAGCATCCAATAATATTTTCTCAAACTTTCCCCTCATTCTCTGACCATATTGTAAAGTCATCACAGTATTAACAACACCACATCTTTGTAAGTTAATACTAAGCGGTTTCAACCTAACAGGTTTAACATCATTAGCAACAATAATCCCAGTATTCTCCATCATAGCAGCCATCTGTGTTGTTTTAGAACCAGGAGAAGCAGCAACATCTAAAACTATTTCATTTTTTTTAGGATTTAAAATTAACGGAGGTAATAAAGAAGCACTTTCTTGTAAATAAAAATGTCCTAGAAAATGTTCTTTTAAATTTCCAACATCTCTCCTCTCTTTTTTCTTATGCTCTATCTCAAAAGCTTTATCATAAAATTTAATAGGTTTTAAATCCCAATCATTCAATCTTTCCTTTAATTCTTTAACATTAGATTTTAATGTATTAACCCTAATAGTCCTAGCTAATGGTTTTAAACTAATTTCTTTAAATTCTTTAAAATTAGTTAAATTACTATATCTTTCAACAAAATCTTTCTTAAATTTGATTTCCATATAATTCTCTACAAAATAAATGTTTATATACTTTTTTTATTTTTAAAATCTAATGAAAATAGACTTCAAAAGAGGTTATACTATTTATAGTAATTCTGGTGGTAAAGGAATAATGTTAGTTGCTCCTCACTCTGGTCCTGCATTAGCAAGTGCAGTTACAAGAGACGATCACTCAGAAACAGTTGGAATGCGCTGTTTAGAATTAATTGGTGGAAAATTAGTAGTTTCTAGCATGACACGAGATAGATTATTTGGTGTTGATTTCAACAGATATATTCCAAATCTTAAAAGTGCTATTGAATATTATGAATTATTTAATGAAGATCATACAGATAGTAAGTGTCATAAATATACAAAAAAATATGCATGGGTAGCAAGAGATGAAAAAGATTATTATAATAGATTACAAATATATCAAAATTTCTGGGCAGATGTTTCAAAAGGAAAAATAATAATATTTATCCACAAAAATTTCCCAAAAATAAAAGCAGTCCCAAGTATAATGGATATTATTACATTCTCTCAAAAAGGAATTAAAAGACAAATTATCAAAGAAATAGTAGAAGAAGTAAACGCAAAATATTTTGATTTTTTCCAAAAAATTGCTGTTGATTACAAACAAGCAGTAATCAGTGAAACAAAAAGATCTGTGCTAGATATCTTAAGAATTTACGAGCATTTTAATCCAGCAGAAATGTCACCCGGAAGATTAGAAGGTATGGAAAAAGACTTAAAAAAAATAACAGAATATGCTGACCCAATTGCATTAAACAGATTAAAAAGAAATTTTACTCCTTACAATTTCCTAGCAGCTGTAAGAAACGCTTTGGATAGAAGCCCATTACCATGTATTACAGTTGAATCCGTCCACGATGGCTCTCTAGCTCTAGGTCCTGTAAATAAACTATTCCCACATAAAGATAAAGTAATTATCGAAGTAGAATGTAACGGGTTTATTAATTTCTGGCATCCTTACATGGCAGCAAAAATTATAAATGATGTAATAGAAAAGATTAAAGAACATGGAATCATATAATATTTTAACAAATAAAAAAGAAGAAATTTCTCCAACAACTATAAAAAGAAAAACAGATAATTATATTGTATCAATACCTCATTCTGGAATTTATATTCCGTTAAAAGTAAAAGATGTAATTAATTTTAATAGAGGGTTATTAATTTCAAGCGACTTACATACAGATAAAGTTTATGATGTAGAAAAAGGAGTTCATATATCATTTAACATAAACACATCAGTTGTTAATCCAAGTAGACCAAGAAAAGGAAGTGATGATAAATCACTCCCATTATCTTTACAACACGATCCTTTCAGCGGCACATCATTAACAAAAGATCTATTAAGAAAAAAATATTTCTCAAAAAAACAAAAAGAATATTTAGTAAAATTCTATGATGAATACCATAAAGCATTAGAAGATGAAATAAAAAAAATGAAAGAAAAATTTGGATATGCTTTAATTTTTGACTGTCATTCTATGAATTCTATTGCATTAAAAAACACTCCAGATGAAGGAAAAAAAAGACCAGATTTTAACATTGGAACATTAGATGATACGTCATCTAGTAAAGAAATAATCTCAACTTACTACAAAACACTAAAGAAAACTGCGGGAAACTTAACAGTTAAAAAAAATCATCCTTACAAAGGAGGATATATAACAAAAAAATATGGAAAACCTTCTGAAAACATACATGTAATCCAATTAGAAATAAAAAGGTCTTTATTTATGAATGAAGGTTTAAACAATGAAGAAAATTCTTTTAAAATAAATAGCGGATTAACAAAAATAAAATCAATTCTCTCTAAAACTTTCGAAGCTACAGCTGAAAAAGCAAATGCGAAGGCTGGGATTTGAACCCAGGTCAGAGCGTTGGCAACGCCCCATTCTAACCACTAAACTACCATCGCAGTAATATAAATTATAAAAACTCCCTATATAAATATTACTTCTTAACCAAAAATTCAATATTTTTACCAAACATTCTACTTTTTAATATAACAAACCCAGTTCTCTTCAACATTCTTCTCATTTCTAAAAAAGAAATAAAATTATGATATCTATTCTCTTTTCCCCATTTAATATGTGTCTCTTTTCTCTTAAATAAAAATTTTAATTGTAGTTTATTCCAACTAGTAATATAAGCTTCTCCATTTTTCTCTAAAACTCTATAAATTTCTTTAATAGCTAGTTCCGGATTTTTCAAATGATGCAAAACAGCAAAACTAACAACATAATCAAAAAAATTATTATCAAACGGTAAATTAGCAGCATTAGCAACTTTCAAATTAACTTTAAGATTATGTTTAGTTACATACAACTTAGCTTGTTTCAACATATCTTCAGAAAAATCAACACCATAACATTTAAACTTAGAAAAAGGTAGCAAGTTTCTACAATTTCCACAACCAACATCTAATATTTTTCCAGGACTCCATAATTTAACTAACCACTCAGCCTCTTTTTGAGGTCTTTGTCTAAAATTACTCCAACTTTCAGCAATTCTACCCCAAACTTTTTTTTGACTCATTATGCAACAAGTCCGTATATTTCCCTAGGATCTCTACTATGTTCTTCCAAAAATACATTAGAAATATCCACTAAAACAGAACGTAAATCTTCCAACCTTTCAGTATTAGAAGGAACATCTTCCAAATCAGTTATAATTAATCTTCTTTCTAATTCTAACTCTTCAAGTAAATCAGGAATAAAATCACTAAATTCTTTATCAGAATTATTCTTAAAAACTCTTAACAAAGGAATCATATAATTAAATTCATGAGGCCCTATAGGATATTCACTTAAAATTTCTCTCATCTCCCTAACACCATCAAATCCAATATCTCTTCCATTGAGATAACAATCAACCTCTATAGCTCCTTGTGAAGAGATTAAAGCAATATATGCTGGATCCCGATTTTTACTCATATAAAATCTAAAGAATTCAAATTTTATAAAGATTTGGCTACTACAATAACATTTAAAACCCCTTTTTTATCATATATATTATGCAAAACATAGAAAAATTAAGGATAGAAACAGCAAAAAAGCTTCAACTAAAAAAAACTCCAAAGAACATAGAACTAAATCTATTAAATCCTAAATTAAACCTAAAAACAAAACCAACTAGAACAATTTCTGGCGTAGCACCAATAGCAATAATGACAAAACCAGATAATTGTCCACATGGAAAATGTGTATTCTGTCCAGGCGGTCCAAATTCTTTTTTCGGAGATATTCCAATGTCATACACCGGAAATGAGCCAGCTTCTATGAGAGCAATAAGAAATAATTTCGATGCTTATCTACAAGTTTTTAATAGATTAGAACATTATATTTTACTTAATCAAGTTCCAGAAAAAGTAGAACTAATTATAATGGGTGGAACATTTCCAGCTTATTCAATAGAATACCAAGATGAATTTATTAAAGACGCATTCAAAGCTATGAATGACTTTTCTAAACTTTTCTTTAAAGATAATAAATTAGATAAAAACACTTTCCAAGAATTCTTTGAATTTAACTTAGAATTCAAATCTAAAGAAAGAGCAGAAAAATTACATAAGAAAATATTAAACTTGAAAAATTCAACAACTTTACAACAAGAACAAATAAAAAATGAAACTTCCAAAATTAGATGTATAGCTCTAGTAATAGAAACAAAACCTGATTGGTGTAAACAAGAACATATTAACCAAATGCTTAAACTAGGAACAACAAGAGTAGAATTAGGGCTTCAAACTTTAAATGATGATATTTTAAAAAAAGTTAATAGAGGTCATACATTACAAGATTCTATTGAATCAATTCAATTGCTTAAAGATTCTGGATTAAAATTCATAGCCCATATGATGCCAGGCCTACCATCTTCAACTAACAAAGAAGATATTAATAATTTTAAAGAAATTTTCTCAAATAGTAATTATCAACCAGATGGATTGAAAATATACCCATGTATGGTTATGCCAGGAACTCCATTAGAAATTCAATACAAAAAAGGATTATTTACCCCAATAACAACAGAAACAGCAACAAAAATAATCATAGAAGCTAAAAAATATTTTCCAAAGTACACAAGAGTTTATAGAATTCAAAGAGATATTCCAACAAAAGTAACAACAGATGGAGTTAAAATAACTAATCTTAGACAACACATCCATCAAGAAATGGAAAAGCAAAATTTAACATGTAATTGTATAAGATGTAGAGAACCTAGAAATAAAGAGATTTCATGGAATAATGTTACCCTAAATAGAATAGATTATGAAGCCTCTAATGGAAAAGAAATATTTTTATCTTTTGATGATACAAAAAATAATATTTTACTTGGGTTTCTAAGATTAAGAATACCATTTAAACCTTTCAGAGAAGAAATTACAAAAATTTCCGCCATCATAAGAGAAATCCATGTGTATGGTCAAGCAACTTCTATAGGGAAAAAAGGAAATGTCCAACACCTTGGATTAGGAAAAAAATTATTAGAAGAAGCAGAAAAAATAGCCAAAGAATTTAATTCTCAAAAAATGTTAATTATCTCAGGAATTGGAGTAAAAGAATATTTCAAAAAATTCAATTACAAAAAAGAAGGAGTTTATGTTTCTAAAGAATTATGATCCCCAACTCCATTTAGGGCTTTCTCCAGTTTTATATGCTATTAGTATAAATAAAGCAATTAAAACTATCAAAGATCCAATAAAATTTTCAGTTTGTCCTTTTTCTAAAAAATATCTACTAATAAAAACTACTAAAATAATAAAAATTAAAGTAAGTAACCATCCTTCCCAACTTGAAGGAGCCCATCCCCAACCATATTTTTTTCTCTTAAACCAAAGTTTCATTTTTCTCCATATGAACAAAGAACTATATCCGGTTTTTTAACACCTTTAAAATATTTACAAACAGATTTATTTTTCACAGCACATTTATGTTCATCTGTTCTTTCTTTCTCATTCCAAGGACAATTATCTTGCTCCCAATCAACATTCTTAGAAATTAAATCAATATCCATATTAGCACCTTTTAATTCTTTCATTATGAATGGGTCCGGGGTGATTTGAACACCCGATCTTCGCCTTGTAAGGGCAATGTCATAACCAGACTAGACCACGGACCCGTAATAATATTCAAAAGAAATTCAATATATAAAAGTTATTATTGTAATCAAAACCTTTAAAAATCAAACATTCATAAGGAAATATATACTCAAGAACATACTATGAAAGAAAATAAAAAATCTAAAGAATCTAAATTAGAAAATATTAAAGATGAAAAATTAGACGATTTAAAGAGTAAATTATCTAAAATTAAGACTAAGATAGACAAATTTCAAAAAGACTTACTTAAAAAATTTGATAAATACATTATTGGAATTGCTTTACTTCCACCAAAAAAAGAAAATAAAGATGCGCTAGATATTTTAGTCCTAGTAGATGATTCTGATTCTAAAAAGATGGGAAAACTAGAATTAAAAGACCGTCTAGTAGCAATAACTAAAAACATTGGAAAAGATATAGATAAAAATTTTACAACCGATGTTTTATTACTAAGTGAAATGCAACAAAATTGTTTTGATAGTAAATGGGAATTCTTACAAGAGATTTCAATGTCAGCTCCGATTTATGATCCTAAAGATTTAATCGCAGCATTAAAAGTTTCAGGCGTCCATAAAGAAATGGTTTTAAAAAAGTTTGAAAAATACATTATTAGTTACGTAGCAGCAGGTTCTTTATTTAGAGGGGAAAAATCTAACGATATTGATGTTTATGTAATTGTAGATGACACTGATGTTAAAAAAATGTCTAGATATGAGTTAAAAGACAAACTAAGAGCTATTATTTTATCACAAGGTTTCGAAGCTAATGCTATAACAAGAGTAAAGAAAAAATTCCACGTTCAAGTATATATTCTAACTGATTTTTGGGAGGGAATTAAAGATGCAAATCCAGTATTTTTCACATTACTAAGAGATGGCATCCCATTATACGATAGGGGAGTATTCATGCCATGGAAATTATTACTAGAAATGGGTAGAATAAAACCTTCTCCAGAAGCTATTGACACATTTATTTCTTCAGGAGATAAAATGATGGAAAGAATTAGGTACAAACTAAGAGAAATCATAGAAGCAGATATTTATTGGTCTACTCTAACTCCATCTCAAGCAGCTTTAATGATGTACGGTGTAGCACCACCAACACCAAAAGAAACAGTAAACATAATGGAGGACATCTTCGTCAAAAAAGAAAAATTATTAGAAAAAAAATATATAGATATCTTAGCAGAAATAAGAAAATATTACAAAGATTTAGAACATGATAAAATAAAAGATATAACTGGAAAAGATATTGATAGATTATTAAAAAATGCTAATGATTATTTAAAAAGAATTAAAAAATTATTTAGACAAATAGAAAAAAGAAAAGAAGAAGAAAGTATTTCCGAAATATATGAAACAAGCAACTCTTTAATTAAAGACGCATTATCAATTAACGAAATCAACACAAAAAACATAGAACTAGGATTAAAAAAATTAAAAGAAAAAAACGAAATCTCTCCAACAATAATAAAAATATATAATGAAATAAATAAAGCAAAAAATGATCCAGAAAAATTAAATAAATTAGAAATAAATAAAGTAAGAAAAGATTCAAAATTCTTTATTTCTCAATTAATAGAATACACTCAAAGAAAACATGGTAGAGAATTAGAAAAAGCAGCAGTAAGAATAAAATATGATGATAAATATGCAGAAGTTATTTTATTAGATGACATAGCTTTTGTAACTGAAGATTTAAAGAAAAGAGATGAAATTACTAAAGCGAACATAAACAAAGAAGGGTCTTTAAGTGAACTAAAAAAAAGTAGTGTTAAAGAATTAGAAGAACATATCACAAAGAAAAAAGTCCCTAAAGGTGTGTTTGTAAAGGAATCAACTTTTGAATCCTTAAAAAAACTATTTGGAAAAGATGTAGAAATTCTAGTTAGCTATTAGAAAACCTTTTAAACCAGAAATTTAACTAAAAACTAAAATGGAAGCAGTTATTGTTAATTTTAGACGTGGAAGACACAGACAAAACACTAGACAAATTGTTATTAAAGTCCAAGGTGTAAAAACAATAAAAGATACTGAAAAACTTCTAAAAAAAGCAGTAAGTTGGACCTCCCCTGGAGGGAAAGAAATAAAAGGAACAATTTCAGCATCTCATGGCAATAGTGGATGTGTTAGGGCAATCTTCGAACGAGGCTTACCAGGTCAAGCATTAGGACAAAAAGTTATTGTCTCCTAAAGATAAAATGATAAATGACTACGAATTGGCAAGAGAAATAAGAGAATATGATGTATTTGCATCTATATTAGTGGAGAAAATACCAACAGTATCTTATTTTACAGAACATAGAACTTTACCATACAGAATACGTCCAAGCACAAGAAACAGAATAATAGAAATAATTGAGGATTCAGAAAAGGTGGAGCCCGACTCGGGATTATTAATTACAAAAAGAGTAGCAGCTTAAAATGGCAGGATTAAGAAAATTCAAATGTTATAGAGAAGTAAAAAGAGCTTATACTAGAAAAAGTAAGTATAAAAGAAAATCTTACATTAAAGGAGTTCCAATTTCTAAAGTAGTTAGATATAGTATGGGTAATCCTACAAAAAAATACAAATATGAAGTTTCTTTAACAACAAATACAAGAGTTCAAGTAAGACATAACGCAATAGAATCGGCAAGATTAACAAGCAACAGACAATTAGAAGCGAAATTAGGAAAAACAGATTACGCATTTAGAATAAGAACTTACCCTCATCACATTTTAAGAGAAAACAGAATGCTTGTAGGAGCTGGAGCTGATAGAATGCAGACGGGTATGAAACAAGCATTTGGAAAAGTTGTAGGTATAGCAGCTCAACTAAAAAAAGATCAAAAGATATTCTCAGTTTTTGTAAATAAAGCAGGTGTAGAAGTTGCAAAAGACGCTATGAAATCAGCAATTAGGCGTTTACCCTTTAAAGGATCTGTGACAATTCACGAAATAAAAGCTTAAAAGTAACATTTATAAATTTCTAAAATTTAATTTTCTTTAGAGAGGTGATTGTTTGACAGAAAATATTGCCTGGTTCAAAGACCTAGGTAAAGAAGATATTCCTTCAGTAGGTGGTAAAGGTGCAAATTTAGGAGAAATGTATAATACAGGACTCCCAATACCTCCAGGTTTTGCTGTTACAGCACAAGCATTTGGAGATTTCTTAATAGCAACATCATTAAAAGACAAAATAATTGAAATTTTGAAATCCACAGATGTGGATAATACTTCTCAATTAAAAGAAAACTCAGCTAAAATAAAAAATCTAATTTTAAAAGATAAAATGTCAACAGAATTAATAAAAGATATAGTGGAAGCTTATGATAATTTAA
>NZCU01000029.1 GCA_002688395.1 Nanobdellota archaeon
AAATCCAAGAGAAACTAAAATAACTCCTGTACCAAGTTTAAACACTCCTTCAGTAATATAACTTATCCCTAATAACTTAAACTGTTGTAATCCTTGTATGACTCCTCTAACAATTGGAATAAACAAAGAGAAAAGCAAAAAGAAAGCTAAAACAAAAAAAGGAATCAAAGAATCAATTCTCAAAAAATCAGCTAAAAAAGGACTCAAAGCTAAAAAAGCAATAAAAATAATAACACCAAACAAAGCCATCTTTCTCAAAGACTGTGTTAATAAATAAGCAATTTTTCCATCTTCATTCTCTGCTTTAAAAGTAGAAACAAATTTTGTTATACTTGTTTGTATAGCAGTTAGAGGCATAGCAATTATATAAATAATAGATAATAAACTTCCAAAGGTTCCATAATCTCCAGGCCCTAATTTTCTACCAACATAAAAATGAAATACATATCCAAGAACATTTAAAATAAAAATCCCAATAAACAAAACAAAATTATCTTTCAAAAATTTCTTATTCCTTGTTATGTGGTCTTTAAGTGCCATTCGCTTACAATATTTAGAGTGTAAATATTCCTCTTTCTTATTAAATTAAAATACCTACCCATTAATTTATGAATTGTTTTATAATCGCTATAATGTGTATCATGAGAATCAGAAACAGATCTAATCAATTTAATTCCTATTTCTGAAATAATGTTGTCAGTCGATGTAGCAATAATAACTTTCTCAGGATTCATACTCTTAAAATGTTCTATTGCTTCAATTAATTCATCATGTTTCAAATGTTCCAAAGACTGGCAAGCAAAAATCTTATTTGCTTTAACTTTTTTATAATCATCAACATCACTTAAATTAGGATCGATATCATAACCAATTATCTTCCCTTTTCTAATAACATTCTTCAAATGTTGTTCCCCACAACCAAAATCTAATATCACATCTCCCTCTTTAGCATCTAAAAGTTCAACACTTTTCTTTAAATATTTATTACTATAATGTCTAATAAACCAATTCTTAGATTCATAAATCCTACCTACTTCATTATTCATCTTTATAACATCCAAATTGTACTACTAACAACAAACTCAAACAACATTAAATAATATACTACTTGTCTTTCTGTAAATTTTCCAGTCCTAGTGAATATATGGGGCAGTGAATATATTTTTTTATAATAAGACTGTAATTTACCATCTTTATAAAATCCGTAGCTCTGTTTCCTAAATCCACCTCTAGCTTTCAAGAAAAATTCAATAATAAAAGGGATAGAAACGATCAAAGCAGCTCTTTCAATATTTCCAATAATAGCAACACTTGCAATAACAGCCCCCAATAAATAAGTTAGAGAATCTCCAGGAAATACTTTTGCAGGATATTTATTAAAATAAAAGAAAGCTAAAAGACAACAAAAAGCCATAAAAGCAATCAAAGCAGCTGTATTTCTTCCATTAACAAAAGCATACAAACCTAACATTCCAGTATAAACTAATCCCATTCCAGATTCAAGCCCATTAAAGCCAGCTAACATATTAACCATATTAGCAGCACCAACAACACCTATAGGAACAAACAATAAAGGAAAAAATAATCCAACATCAACTCTTCCAATTAAAGGAAAGGTCATAGTGGTAACTCCTGCATTAACCACAACTAAAGGAATAGCAGCAACTAAAGTTAATAGTGGTTTTTGCCATTGTTTTAAACCAAAAGAACTTTCTTTATTCTTTTTTATTATCAAATCATCTATAAACCCAATAAATGTAATGATCATTATAGAAGCCATTCCAGCAAATAAAAAAGTTAAAGCCTTATCTCCCAAATAAGGATCAAAGCCATTTCCTATAAAAGTATTAAAAAATATAAATAAATTAATCCCAATAAACCAGCCAGCCATAACAGTTAATCCTCCAGATAAGGGGATTAATGGCTTATCCTCTTTATTCTGGTCTTTAACAACTAACCCAATCAATCTTGCATATCTTATGAATCCTTTAGTCGCAAAAAAAGTTGTTAAAAATCCAATAATTCCAGCAATAATGGGTGTAAGCATGAACACAAAAACAAAGGGAAGCATATAAAAATATTTCGATGCTTTAATTGAAGATAAAGATGGCTCACTACGAAGGAAAATATCATGAATTTGTACATGGAAATTTAATAAAAATTCCAAACTATTACTTATTTAGAGCAAAGTATTCTAAAAAAAATTATTTAAAATATCTAAAAGGAAAAATATTAGAATTTGGCTCAGGTTTAAGTCAAAATATATTTTTAATCAAGGATACAGCAGAAGGAATAGATGTAAGCGATTTTTCCATAGATTTTTCCAAAAAAAAAGGAATAAAAGTAACTAAAGATATTAAAAAATTAAAAGCAAACTCCTTCGATTCAGTATTATCAATTCATTGTTTAGAGCATTTAGAAAACCCTTTTGATTATATCAAAGAGTTCTATAGAGTTTTAAAACCTTCAGGAAGATTGTTAATAGTTCTTCCAACTCAAACAAAAAATAAACCAACAAAAAATTTCAAACCAAACATAGGAAAGCATTTGTACGGATGGAACTTCAATCATATAAATGAACTACTTAATTCAGCTAAATTTAAAATAAAATTAAACAAATTTAACTATGCTTATGGATTCTCATTTTTTTATAAATTTTCTTTTCCATTAGCTAACAGTTTGATTCAATTATTTGGTAAAATAAGAAATAAAAAAGAAATGATAATATTAGTTGAAAAATAAACAACTATCTCCATTTTGTTCCTTCAATTCAAAACCACAACTTAACATAACTTCACAATGATCTTGGAATGTAAGAAATTCATCAACTTCTAAAACATCTAAATTTTCTTTAAATTCTTTACATTCACCATTATTACCTTTTCTCATAGTGTCAAAAAAGAATCTTCTTTCTGCAACAGTGCTCCCTCCTGAAAACATAACATGGGTAGCACTAATTAAGTCACAACAAACTGTAGCATAACTATAAACAGCATAAACATCTATATCATTTCCAGGATACCATCCTCCAATATCATCAAATCCACTTCCAGGAAATCCAAAAACAAAAAATTTACCTTCAACTTTATCTATAAGGTCCACAGCTTCATTTCCAACATCACTATATTCTTTCATTAAAGGAGTGCTTGTAAAAGAAACAAACACACTAACAACAGCCAAAACAATCAACCCTACTTTTATTAAAGAGTTTAAACTATAAAAGTTTCTAACTTTCAAAAAATAATACAAAGCGAAAAATAAGAACAACATTAAATAAATATCAGGAAAAACTTTATTCAAAAAAGGAGTAAACACTATTAATCTTGAAATGAATAATACACTAACAATAAGCACTGGCATAATAAAAATTAAATGCTTCTTGTTTTTGAAATTCTTCCAATGAAAGTAAAAACTAATCCAGAGAGCAGGAATGATAACAAACCCAGCAACATTTGTCCAAAACCAAGCATTACTAAAAGACAATAAACCTTTTGTAATAACACTCCCTCCTTTTTCTAAATTAGAAACAAATCCAATCCACCAAAAAGAAGTGATAAAATAAACTAGCAAACTACTAACAACAAATATTATCCTCTCTTTCCATAATTTTCTACTAAAGAAAAAACCAATTAATAAAAGAGGGAAAACAACTATGATTGCAGGATGAGACAACATTAAAACACTATAAAAGGCAATAAACAAAATATAAAACTTAATATTCAATTCTTTTTCAAGATAATATAAAAATATTAAAGCAAGTATGATAAAATTCATCCATCCAAACAATTCAGTTACTCTCCCAAGTCTAGTAAAGTTTCCTATAGAAATAGGATTAGCAAATAAGAAAATAAAAAAAGCAAGCCTACGAGTAAAACTTAAATTGTTTAATTTACCAAAGTAAACAATTGCAAAGAAAATAATTCCCATTATTAAAACAGTAGATATAAAAGTAGCAACTAAATAATCATTAAATAAATTATACAAAGGTAAAGTAAAGTAAAACCATCCAGGAGGATATGTTTGGAATAAAGTAAAACCTCCTCCCCAATGAGGAACTAATTGATGGAATCCATAATTTGATAAGAAATATAATTGAGCAATATATGAAGCAATATCATTTGTTTTATCTAAAGGAAATCTAGAAACAATTTTACTAAAATCCAATAATCTATAGATAAAGTAAATAAAAAATAATACTACAGGAAAATAAAACCATTTATTATCTAATTTATTTTTCATTTTACCTACCTCAAAAATCCTGTTTTTTTGTAATATTCTATTGTTTTTTCTAACCCATCTCTAGAAGAAATTTTAGGTTTATATCCTAACTCTTTTTTAATTTTTGATATATTCCCAGCTTGGTTATTAACCATAAAATTTATCCTTTTATTATCTAACAATGGGTTAGTGTTAGTTAATTTAGATAATATTTTCAAAGGAAACACAGACATCCTAGCAATCTTTTCATTTAAATGAACTTTAGAGGCTTTAACATTTAAAATATCTGCAATATTTTCCACTAATAAATTAAAAGTAATAGGGGCTTCATCCCCAATAATATATTTTTTTCCAACAGCTTCTTTTTTCTCCCCAGCTAACAATGCACCTTCAATAAAATTTTCAATATAACCCAAATGTTGTAAATTTTCTCCATTCCCTATAAACATAAATTTTCCATTTTGTATTGCAGGAAATAAACTAGAAAATCCAAAGTCAAGACCTTCTCCATGGATAATAGTTGGTTGGATAATCACAGTTTTAATTTTATCAGAATATTCTTTAACAACTTCCTCTGACTTTCTTTTAGATTTCCCATAAAACGTTGTTTCAGCAGTATATGGTGTTTCTTCAGTAGCAGGTTCATCAGTATATCCATAAACTAAAAATGTACTAAAATGAACAAACTTAGAAACTTTAGCTTTACAAGCAGCATCTATAATATTTCTAGTTCCTTCAACATTAGCATCCCATATATCTTTCTTATCCTCAGCTTTACTTCCTAAAACAGCAGCTAAATGATACACAACATCAACATTTTTAACAGCATTAGCTAAAGATTTTTTATCTAATAATCCACCATAAACTAATTCGACCTTTAATTTTTTTAATTCTTCAACATTACTACTTTCTCTAACTAAACATTTAACTTTATGTTTTTCAACTAATCTTCTAACTAAATGCTTTCCAATAAATCCACTAGCTCCTGTAACTAAGATTTTCATTTTCTAGCCAAAACGTATAAATGATGGGCCAAAGGCAATTTTAAAAATCTTCCTATTGGTAATTTCTCTACTATAGAACTAAATTTAATTAAATCATGATCTTCCTTAAAGGATTTATCAAAGGTCCAATTCCATTCTCCACCAACACTCCCCATTCCTTTCTTAAAAAATCCCCTAACAGGAGTATCCCATGTGTCTGGCCAAATAGGAACATCAATAACACCTTTTTCAACAATTTTTAATCCATTCCTTTTCATCATTTTATTAAGACCAGAAAAACTCATCCATTTAAGGTCTCCATGATCCCACTCTTGTTTCATAAATCTATGATAAAGAACATGTGGATAAGTTCCAATATTATATTTATTTTGATTCATAATTAAAACATATTTCTTAGAAACTCTTTTCATTTCTTTAACTAAAGCAATAGGATCACTAAAATGTTCAGCTATACAAAAATTCCAAACAAAGTCAAAAGTATTATCTTCAAAAGGAAATTTAAGCGGTTGTCCTTGTTTTATATCAACCTCAACACCATTCCCAACTTTATCCCAATTTTTTTTAGCATTCTCTTCCTCAACTTTAGATGGAGTGTAATAAGTAACATTCTTTCCATGTTTAGCAAAGATTAAAGAATTAACACCTCTAACTCCAGTAATACCATCACTTGGTCCTTCAAAAACACTTTCAATATCATACCTTTTCATCAACTTTCTAAAATATTTATTAATCATAATTCTTTCATACACAGTCCCCATCCCTTCATCAAAATCTTTAGGACTATACTTAACTAAGCCTTCTATAAAATTCAAAAATAATTGTTCATTTTTATCCATAAGAAAATTTCAAGAAATTAGCTTTATAAAGATTTAGGAATTTAAGACCTTACAACTCTCATACCAACTTTAAACATAGTTTTCCAATGATGCAACATTGTTGTATAAGCAGCATTTGCTAAAGGACAATGACATTCTTTATTCTTTATACTCTCTCTTATTCTTTTACTTCCAGGCCCATCAAACCAAACTTTACTAAAATTATAATTATTTTCTCTCAAACTACCCATAACATCCCCCCTAATACAACAAGGCCAAACCTCTCCATCAGGACTTATTTGAGCAGAGGCAAATCCAGAATAACAAGGTAATATTTGTTTCTCATGTTTCAAAACATCTATAACAAATTGATAATAATTTTTCCTAAAAGCTTGGATAACATTTGAAAATCCTTTAAAGGATTTAGAATTAGCTAACAAAAAATTAATTGCCTTTCTATAATCTTCCATACTAGGGGTTATATCCTCATCTAAAGTACCCAACTCAACTCTTTTCTCAGCAATCTCTGTAATATAAGAATCAGGATTTAATTTAATTAACTCTTTATAGATTTCTGGAAATCTTTTAACATTATGTTTACTAATAACAGTATGAATTCCCAACTCAAAATTATCATTTCTAATTTCCTTTAATTCCTTATAAGTTTTCAAAGCTAACTCCCAATTTCTTTTAAATCCTCTAATCTCATCATGTTTTTCCTTAACTTCATCTAAAGATAAATTCAAAATAATCCTAGAATCCCTACAATTTTCAACAATATCTCTAACTTTCCCAGGAATTATATTCGCTAAAATACCATTACAAGGAATATTGATTATCGTAGGTTTACAATGTTTATATGCACTTTTTACAATATCCACAAAATCTTTTCTTTGAAACTGTTCTCCGCCACTAAAAGTAAACCAATAAGGACCTTTGCCAATTCCACTAAAAATTTTCTCATACTCTTCTAACTTTAAATCATCAACTAAATTTTCATAAACATTACAAGTTTTACACCTAGACATACATCTATTTGTAACACTCACAGTATAATTGATAGGCATCACTCTAGGAAAACCAAATCTTCTAAATGATTTATACAACGGCGTTTTAAAAACAACTTTAAGCATTTTTCAACTCCTTAGTACTTTTAGCAGTATTCCAGATATATGGATTTTTTTTCTTAACTCTATAATCATACTTCCCTAAAAATTTACCATAAGCTTCAACAAACATAGCCATAACAATCCACAAATCTTTTTTAACATTAAATGAAAAATTCCCTAAAACTAATTTAAGTACCATCAATAAATCATCAGTAGCAACCTCATGCTTTTGCACTTCCTTCAACCAAATATGTCCAGCATTTATTCTTCTTCTTTGAATTAAAAAATCTTTAACACTTTCAGGACCTTTATTTCTAACTATAGCATCAGGAACATATTCTAATTTATAATCTTTTTCTCTAACAATAGCTTCTATACTAGCTTCATCAACAGCACTTTCTACAGGAATTTCTTTAACAAAATTTCTAAATGCAACTAATTCCCCACATTTAGGATTCTTCATAGCAATATTATGATGTAAGTCCCAGAAAAAATTCACAACAAAACCCATAAATCTTTTATCTTCATTAACAGGAACTGGCCTACTCCCAGTCATTCCAATTTTCTCATCTTTAAAAGGCAAACATAATCTCTCAATAGTGTTCATATCAGGAACAGTATCTCCACTCTCAAGAACTAAGATCTCATTCTTAGCATTTTTAATAAATAAATTAATAGCAGAGCTTTTACCCTCTCTTTCTTTCTGATCAATTAGTTTAATCCTCTTATCTTTCTTCTCAAATTCTTGAACAATCTCATTTGTTCTATCAGTACATCCAGAACTAACAACATAAATTTCATCGATATTAATTTTATCAGTTTTCTGATTAATTAAACTACTTAATAATTTACTAATATTCTTTTCCTCGTTATAAGCACAAACTCCAATTGAAACTTTCATTTTTTAAACCTCAATTTAAATGAATTGAAAAAAAACTCTCTTAAATCTTTTAACCTCATTTTTGAAGTTCCTAAATTCCTATCGTTAAATACAATGGGAATTTCTTTTATCTTAGCACCTAATTTAATTGCATTATGGAGTAAATTCATTTGAAAAGCATAACCCTCCACCTCTAACTTATCTAACTTTATTTGTTTAATTAAATCAGTTCTAATTGCTCTAAAACCAGAAGTACAATCATGAACTGTATAAAGTCCTGCAACGATTCTTGCAAAAAAATTACCTCCACTTGAAATAGATTTTCTAATAAATCCCCAATCAGGAATCTCTCCTCCAGAAATATATCTTGAACCAATCACAAAATCATATCCGTTTTCAATTTCTTTTAAAAATTTAGGAACATCTTCTGGCTTATGAGAAAAATCAGCATCCATTTCAAATAATACATCTGCTTTTAATTTATCTAACACATAATTAAATCCTTTTATGTAAGCACTACCAAGTCCATTCTTTTCCCCAGTCAACATAAAGATTTGTTTACTATCTAAATATTTTTTAACAATCTCTTGTGTTCCATCAGGACTATTATCATCAACAACTAAAATACTCATATCAAAATTTTTTATTTTCTTAAAACCCTCTAACAACTCTTCTAACAAACCGCCAATATTCTCTTTTTCATTATAAGTAGGAATAATAATACAAGCTTTCATGGTTATCATTCCTCAATAATAAGATATTTAAAGGTTACTCAGGATAATAATTCCAAAGAAAATGAAACAAATAGAAACGTCAGTAATAGTACCATTATTCAACGAAGAAACTAGAAGCCCTCCTTTTCTAAATGATTTATTAAAAATTGCAAAAAAAGAATGGGAAATAATTTTAGTAGATGATGGATCTAAAGATAAAACTTTAGATGTAATAAAAAAATACAACTTTCCAAATAAAAAAATAATCACATACTCAATAAATAAAGGAAAAGGTTATGCAGTAAAAAAAGGTGTTGAAGCAGCTACTGGAAATTATATCTTATTCATAGATGCAGACGGATCTATACATCCTTCACAAATAGAAAACATGATCCTTCAACTTAAAAAACATGATACAGTTGTAGGAAATAGAAATCATGATGAATCCCATAAAGAAACAACTTTCTTCAGGTCTTCAATAGGTAAAATTTTTAATTTATATGCTAGGGTACTATTCAATATACCAGTAAATGACAATTTATGTGGTTTCAAAGGATTCAAAAAAGAAATAGCAAAATCATTATTCAACAATATGCTTTCAGAAAGATGGGTTTTTGACGTAGAACTCTTTTACCAAATTAAAAAAAATAAATACTCACTTTATTTTCTACCAATAGAATGGGAACATAGAGATGAAAGTAAAATAAATTCTTTTGAAATTCTTAAAATATTATATGAATTATTAGAATTAAGAATGAAAATTAATAAAGAGCGTTAGCTACACTATTTGCAAGTTTAACATCAAAAGGAAATTGATAAATATTATGTTTAAATCTCATCTTAGCTATTGGTTGATAAACATCAAATAATAATTTTAGATAATTCTTTGAAATTTTATATTTAATATTCTTATTAGCAAAGAAAGAAGCAAAAGCAATATTCTTAATAATTTTAATTCTTTTTTCTGTTAACCAAGGATAGTTTAAATAAGCATTCTCATAATCAAAATTCAACCACTCCTCTAACTTTTTAGGCTCCTTTAATCCATTAGCTTTTGCAATATCCCAAAGTTCAACTCCAGGATAAGCTGTATAAATAAAGAAAGGAGTATAAGCATTTTTATTATCTCTCACAAGCTGCAATGCTAATCTTACAGAATCTTTAATCTCACTTTCAGTTTCTGTAGGGTATCCAACTATGAATGTATATTTTGCCTTAAAAGAATGTCTACCCATTTTTTTATTAACATCTTTAATAGTACCAATATCAACACCCTTTCTTATCATTTTCAAAACTCTATCATTTCCAGATTCTACACCAGAATCAATATTAACACAGCCAGCTTTTTTTAAATCATAAAGAAACTCATCATTCAAATGTTTCAAAGCATCTAATCTAACTCCTAATAACCCCCATTTAATATCTATTTTCTCTTTTATAATTCTATGAACAATCTCTTTAAATCTTTTAACATCGGTAGCAAAATTATCATCTTGGAAAAAGATATTTTTAACACCAAATTTATCTACAACATTTTTTATCATCTCTATAGTCCTATCAACAGAATGACCTCTCCAAGAATTATTATACAATTTAGTATCATAACAAAAATTACATTTAAAAGGACATCCCCTACTAGTCATTAAAGTAATTGACTTTTCTCCATCATCTAAATCAAATCCATAATATTTTTCAGAATCTATAAGCTCATAAGGAAGATCTGGCAAAGAATCTAAATCCTTTATTAATTCTCTAGGAGGATTCATATGGATTTTTCCATTATCTTTGTAAGCTATCCCTTTAATATTTTTAAGTGATTTTCCTTTTTCTAAAGTTTCAATTAGCTCAATAAAAGTAATATCCCCTTCATCAATAACAACAATATCTATGTTCTCATTTTCAAGAGTTTGTTCTGGTAAAAAGGTAGGATGAATTCCTCCCCAAATAATAGGAACTGATTTATTATTTTCTTTAACAAATTTAGATAACTCTAAAGCATACTTTATTTGTATACCAGTCATACAAGTTGTAGCAACTAATAAAGGATCTTTATCAAGATGTTTCTTTAATGTGTTCTTCCAATCTTCTTCCAATCTCAAATCAAGAATTTTAACATTGTAACCTTTAATTTTAGGAACCGCAGCTAAAGTTAACAAACCATCCGGCGATCTAATACCTAAAGCTTCCCAGTTTCCAGCCTTTGGTTGGATTAATAATATTTCTTGACTCATTTTACACCTTCTGAAATAACATACAAAGTTCAACACCTAATGCAGTATTCTTTACTTTTAAAACTTTAAAACCTTTAAAAAGATTTCTTAATTCCTTTACATTAAAGTGTTTATGTTCTCCTTCTTCTTCAATATCTTTTCTCCCTGATAAAACTTTTCTAAAAAAATCATAAACTATTTCATAACTAAGGGGATTTAAAGGATGATAAGAAGGAAGACTTACTAAGACTTTTCCATCTTTTTTTAATAAATTTCTAATTTTCCAAACAACAACATTTAAATCTCCCCTAAGATGTTCCATAACTCCTGACAATATTATAAAATCAAATTTACTATTTTGAAATTTTAAATTAAAAGCATCTCCAACATACAATTCATGTTCTAATCCTATATTTTCAGCATGTTCATTAGCTTTAGATATACACCATTTAGAAATATCAACCCCAACAACTTTATTATTATTTTTATTAAAATGCTCAAATAATATACCAGTCCCACAACCAATATCTAATATTTTCATATTACTACCCTTAATCATATTAGTCATAGTTTTTACTCTAAGACGATGGAATATTTTCTCCCCAATTTTTCCTTTTTTACTAGCTTCTAAAAAATCATAATCTAATTCATATTGGCTCATAATAGCTTCTTCCGCACACATAATAATAAATAGCTTTCGGTGTGCCAAAAAATTAATATGAAAGTACTAGTTACGGGAGGAGCAGGATTTATTGGAAGCCATGTTTCTAAAAGATTATTAGATAGGGGAGATGATGTTACTATAATTGATAATTTTGATGATTATTACGATAGAGAGTTAAAAGCTAAAAATCTAAACACCATTCCTGAAGCTGAAATACACATTGGAGATATTAAACACCAATCTTGGATGAAAGATGCTTTTACAATAGATAAACCTGATGTTGTTGTACATCTAGCTGCCATGGCAGGAGTTAGACATAGCTTGGAATATCCCGAATATCATAGTGATGTTAATATCACTGGTACTGTTAATTTATTAAAATTAGCTACAGAATTTGGAGTTGAAAACTTTGTTTTTGCTTCTTCTAGTAGTATCTATGGTGATAGAACTAACATTCCTTTTAAAGAAACTGATAGGGTAGATGAACCAATAAGTCCTTATGCTGCCAGTAAGAAAGCAGGAGAATTATTTGGATCTGTTTATAGTAGCCAACATGGTTTAAATTTTACAGCTTTAAGATTTTTTACTGTTTATGGTCCTAGGTCTAGACCAGATATGGCGCATAGAAAATTTGCTGATGGAATGAGAGAAGGAAAGACAATACAATTATATAATAATGGAAAAAATGGGAGAGATTATACTTTTATTGATGATATCGTTGATGGAGTTGTAGCAGCTTTAGAAAATCCCCATAGATATGAAATATTTAATTTAGGAGGAGATAAACCTGTTTTAACAACTGAACTTGTTTCTGAATTAGAGAGAGGATTAGACATTGAGGCCAAAAAAGAATATGTTGAAAAACAAACTGGAGATGTTGATATCACTTGTGCTGATATTTCAAAAGCTAAAAGAATGTTAGGTTATGAAAGAAAAGTTAGTTTCAAAAAAGGTATGGAAAAATTTTGTGATTGGTATAAACAAGAATATAAAATTTAAAAATATTTATGAAAAAATGGAAAGGTATATAAACAATTAACAATAGTTAATTTTAATTATGTTGGAGGTACAGAATATTCAGGAATTAATGTATAAAAAAAGTGATATTAATATTCTTTTATCAGAACCACTTTGCCCAAGAGATGTAACTTGGGGAAAATTCAAAAAAGGCGCAGGCAACAATACATTTTCTTATGGTTTAGCTAATATAGCCTCTTATTGTATCAAAGAAGGTTTCAAAAGTATAAAATTCGTCGAACCACAAATAGAAGAGATAAGTGAAAAAGATTATTTTAATTTATTAAAAAAAGAACAATTTAAAGCTGTAGGAATAACATCAACAACAACAGCAATGGATTATACTTATAACACATTCAAATTAATTAAGAAAGCCTTACCCAATGCTTACACAATTCTTGGAGGCATCCATGCCACAACATGTCCAGAAGAATCCCTAAAAGAATGTGATGAGTTAGATATAGTATGTATTGGAGAAGGAGAAGCAACATTCGCTGATTTGTTAAGAGAAATGCAAAAACAAAAACCAGACCTCTCCCAAATAAAAGGAATTGCATATAGAGAAAATGGAAAAATTGTATTTACCCAAGGTAGAGAAGTAATAAAAAATCTAGATGATATTCCTGTCCCTTCTTATAATTTATTCCCAATGGATAAGTACCAGGTACAAATTACAACTGCAAAAGTCTTCCCTACATTTACAATGCTTGTTTCTAGAGGATGTACTTATAGATGTACATTTTGTAATGCTACTGAAGTTCATGGAAAACAAGTAAGATACAACTCTCCAGAAAAAGTAGTTAACGAAGTATTGCTTTTAAGAGATAAATTTGGTGCAAAAGGAATAGCATTTATGGATTCTACATTTACAATAAGTAAAAAATTTGTAAATGAATTCTGCGATTTAATGATTGAGAGAAAAGTAAATTTACCTTGGAGCTGTCTTTCAAGAACAGACACCGTTAATGAAGAGATGCTTAAGAAAATGAAGAAAGCCGGATGTTGGGGATTAACATTTGGTATTGAATCTGGAAATCAAAAATCATTAGATTTAATAAAAAAAGCAAATACTGTTGAACAAAACACAAAGATGGTAAAAATAGCATTAAAACTTGGATTTTTTATTTATGCTACCTACATAATATGTCTTCCAGGAGAGACAAAGAAAGATGCCCTCAATACAATAAAATATGCTAAAATGCTTGGAACTCAATCTGCAATGTTCTATCTTCCAGTACCATTCCCACAAACAGAATTATTCAAAGCATGTGAAGCAGATGGAGGAATAAGAAAAGATGCAGGAAAAAATAATTATAGCGATTTTAATAGCTGGAATTTTGATAATCCTGTTTATGTAAATCCTTTAATCGGCAAAGAAGAAATGCAAAAAATCTATAATTATGCTTATAGATCATACTTTACACGTCCTATAGTATTATGGAGAAATTTAAAAGAAATTAATTCAAAAGATGGAATAATAAAATATTTCCACGCAGCTAGATGTGTATTACATATCTAATTAGAAATCATTCTTTTATTTACTAAATCTGCTAATAAACCAAATAGAAATATCTGTACTGAAATCAAAATCAAAACAATTGATAAATCATCAATCTGATTTAATAAAAAGAAATCCCTTAAACTCCTAAAAAATCCCATAATAAAAATTACAAGACTTATAGGGATAAAAAACCTAAGTGGATTAAAGTAAGTAACAATTTTAATAATAAGAATCATAAATCCAACAAAATCCCTAACTGGTTTAATAGAGGATTCTCCAATCCTTTCATTATAATTAATAGGAATATATTTCACATAATGGCCATTATATAGAGAAGCTATTGTTATTGTTGTAGTAAAAGAAAATCCTTTAGGAAAAAGATTCCAATATTTAAGAGCAATTTCTTTTTTGAATATTCTTAACCCAGAATTTAAATCAGGGATATCATATTTTGTCAAAATTTTTGCAAGTTTTTTAAGAATAAATTTAGCAGGCCTTCTAGACAAAGGAATTTTAACATATCTTCCCGTTCTTGCTCCAACTACCATATCAAAAGTTTTTGTATATTTTAAAAGATTTGGAATCTCTCCTGGTAAATATGTTCCATCAGCATCTATAATTAAAATCCAATCTCCTTTAGAAGCTTTTATTCCTGTTTTAAGAGATGCACCATACCCTTGATTAATTGGATGTCTAAGAACCTTAATATCAGAAATTTCTGAAAGAATTTCATAACTTCTATCTCTAGAACAATCATTTACAGCAATTATCTCAAAAGATTTGCCAGTAGTCTCCATTACTTTCTTTATTTCTTCTATAGTTCTTCTAACACATTTCTCTTCATTATATACAGGAATTACAACTGAGATATAGTCTTTCATTGTATTAAAATTAAATTTTAGTTAAGTATAAAGCATTCTTAAATAAATTTATAAATTGATAGGGTGTTTTAATATCGAATGCATAACTTGCCATTTTTGATGGCCTAAAATAAAAACTCTTTACAGCATGTTTCTGCAGTTTTTCTAATTCTTCCTTTGATACTTCACAATAACTCTTACCTACTATAGATTGATCGAAAAGTTCTGGATTTTTTTCAGCTAATTCAGGGGTTTCTAACATATATTTTATTTTCGGAGTGTAAACATTAAAAGATGCATAATCACAATCTAATTTCTTTGAAAATTCAATAGTCTTCAACATAGTATCTTTAGTATCTTCCGGAAGACCTAAAATAAAACTACCAAGAGTAGTTATCCCTAATTTTTTACACAAACTAAATATTTCTTCTATTTTTGATTTTTTTATATTTTTCTTTACACTTACTAATATATCATTATCTGATGACTCAACTCCAAAAAATATAAGGAAACAACCAGCTTTTTTCATATAAGTTAAAGATTCTTCATCCATATTGTCAACTCTACAATCACAACTCCAATCAATCTTAATCTTATTTTCAATAATATTCTTACAAATTTCAATAATCCTTTTTTTACTAATACTAAATAAAAAATCTCTGATGTACACTTCTTTAAAACCAAGACTACAAATATGTTTTAATTCTTCCATAATATCATCTATTTCTCTTAGCCTAAAATGCATCTTTCCAGATATACAAAAACTACAAGTATATGGACAACCATAATTGGTAAGCATTGTAGTTATTTTATCATGTCGGGAATAAGGTAAAGTATATTTTAATTTTGAAAATAAATCATGGTTTGGCATAGGATAAGATATCTTAGTATTATGAATTTTTTTATGGATATGATTTTTCCCTGAACTCAATCTAAATGAAACATCATCAACATCTTTCTCCCCAAGTAAATACTTTACAATATCTTTTGATGTAAAATCTCTAACAATAAAATCAATTTCCTTATGTTTGTCTAACACATAATCAGGATTAAAATAACCAATATCTCCAGTTACTCCACACTTAAAAGAAAATTCTTTTTTTAAATCACTAAAAAATTTAATATCTTTTGCTAAAGAAACATTAGATATAAGTGAAATAATTACATCAGGATTAATTTTTAGAATAGCTTTTTTTGAACTTTCTACTCCTTGTTTTAAAACTACAGAATCTAAAACCACAACCTCAAATTTCTCAGAAAGAATACCACTAAGAGGATATAGATCTATAGGTGGCCAATAATAATCTGCTTTTGTACTTAAACCACAATTATAATCCCTTAATATAAGCCCATCTGCAGGTGGATTCAATAATAAAACTTTCATGTTATTTCCCTCGGTATAATGAATATAATTTTTTCATAATTTGGGGATACATTGAGGGGCTATAAATTATACTATTTTGTATAGCATTCTCAAATGTACAAGAGCATTTTTTATCATTAATATTTTTTATAATTCTCTTGGAGCGATCAGTACTTATAATTTTTTTAATATCATAATTACTTTCTCTTAAATTTCCCATCTTATCTGTATCCCAAAGAGTTTCACACGGAAAAACATCCCCAACATCATTGATTATGACTAATCTCTGACCAGCTTTACACGGAGTTGTTCTTTTATTTGTTACTAAATGATTAATGATTATATCTCTTGATACTAATTTTAGACTTCTTATAACCATAGCAAAAGGATAACTAGCTTTTTTCTTTTTATTAATATATTCTTGCATAAAATTAACCACACCTTTGTATTCTTCTATTGATACTTCTTTTGTTTCACCTTCCATAGCATCCCCTCTTGTAAGACAAATGTTATGAAGCCCTTCTTTCATTTCTTCTTTTACATGTTGATTTATTTGTTTAATGTGATGTTTATTATTTGCAGAAACAGTTGTATTAAGTTGAATTTCAAAATCTTTAACTTCTCTTTTTAATTTTTGTAGAACATTGTATGTTTTTAGTACTTTTGCAGCACCCCCCTTGCCTCCTCTAATCTCATCATACATATCTCCCAATCCATCTAAAGAAAGACAAACCTTAAGATAGGGATGTTTACAAGTAAGTAAAATTTCTTTAACTAATCTACCAACTCTTTCAGGAAGCAAACCATTAGTTGCAAATGTTATAAATTGCACTTTGTTATTTTTATCAAATATTCTGCATATCTCAGGAAGATCTTCCCTAAGAGAAGGTTCTCCACCAGATAAAGTTAGATGTTCCATTCTTCCAAACCCTTTTGAAATTTTTTTAATTTCAGGAATAGTAAGATCTGTACGAGTATTAGCATTTTGGATATTTTCCCAGTTAAAGCACATAATACATCTAGCATTACATTTAGCTGTAACAAACAAAATAACATAAACAGGCGTTTTAGTAAGAAATGTTTCCATTGATCTTAAATAATTCATTTTTGTCCCCCTTTAAGTGCATCTATTGGAATCATCAAAATAGATAACACTGCTCCAAATGCTATAAATATTGAAAATAAAAAATCTAAAAACATTATAGGAAATATAAAAAATGGTTTTTCTTTTAAAGCAAAATAGTAAAAACCAGAGTTCAAAAATATATAGAAAAATAACACAATATACGCAGGAATAATCAAAAGATCATAAATAATTGCCGAAATAAATAAAAGAAAAACCAAAAAACTAACAGCAACTTTTAATCCCATATCTGAAGTGGTATATACTTTATCGAATTTTTTCCGTCTTAAAAATAATCTAACCCATTGATAACTTCTCCTAGAGAATTTCTTTAAAGATTGAGAGAAACTAGGATAATTATGAGCAACAATTATATTTCTATTAATATAAATTTTATATCCATTTGATGAAAGTCTATATCCATAATCAAAATCTTCCACATCAGCTTGCTTATACTTCTCATCAAATTTACCAATTTTTTCTACAACAGACCTTCTAATTGCTCCTCTATTAGTGGTAAACGATGTTTGATAAACTAATTTTGATTTTGTCCACAAGTAATATTTGTACAAAGCCCAGTAAGAAGGTGTTAATCCTTTGTTAAGTGGTTTTTTTGACCTTAAAGCAATAAGTGCATCAATTTCTTTTTCATCAAAGGTTTTATTCATTAATTCTAAAGCATTTTCCTTAATTGTTACATCTGAATCAATAAATAAAAGTATTTCTCCCTTACTTCCATCAATACCTATATTTCTTGCAGCTGCAGGACCTTTATTAGACTCAAATTTTATAATTTTAACAGGAAATTTGGAAACAATTTCCATTGATTTATCAGTACTTCCATCATCAATAACCACAACTTCAAAATCTTTATATGTAGATTT
>NZCU01000030.1 GCA_002688395.1 Nanobdellota archaeon
GAAGGCAACCACGCAGAAACGACACGGTCTTTTGTCGTAATGATGTTCACGAAATTTCCTGCGAAGGAAACGAGAACTAACTGAACTTGTCAAAAGAAATCGATGAAACGGTGAGTCCTGGCTTGTGCAAGTCTTTAGACGCATAGTTTAATGCTAGGAGAGTTTTTCTATTAAGAAACTCTTACAAAATGCGGCTTATTTATTACCTACCTTTTTCTTTAAACAATAAATTTATAAATTAAAATATTCTAATATTTATCATGGCGCAAGAAAAAATATCAATGCCTTCAGGCATAGGCGGATTAGTAAGATATTTTGATGATTATAAATCTAAAATAGAAATAAAAGCAATTCACTTTATAGCTTTTGTAGTTTTAGTAATTGTATTCTATGTATATTTAACTTTTAAATAGTTTTATACACCCTTTAAAACAGAAGTAACTAAACTATCTACTTCCACATTAGTTCTTCCAATATATTCCCTATAGTGTTCTTTTCTTAATTCATCAAAATCAGCGTGACCTAATTCACAAACACTAGAATCATTCCCCAAAGTAATAACACCATCTGTAATACTCAAAAACCTATAACCAATTAAATCACTCAATTTAGTAATAGAATCTAAAGTACAATCTCCATTATTATAAAATGCGATAGAAACTTCCATTTTAAAAAATAATTTTAATGAACCTTTCCGTTAATGTTTTTCGAAAAAGTTCTATTCTTTCTTAACTAAATAACATACAACTGTATTGTATTATAATGCTATTAGAAGCTCTGATACGGTAAATTATATAAGTAACTCTATATCTTTTTATAGTTTATGAAAGTCCAACAACTGAACACAGGAACTCTGATTATATCCTTACCTCAACAACTTGCTCGTGCTCTAGACATTAAAAAGGGTGATGTTGTTAATTTTGAATTTAACAAGGCAAGAGAACTAGTTCTAAAAAAATGACAACTGACAATATGATTCGAAGCCGTTTAAATCCTGCTTCCAGAAGGCAATTTGAAGAATTAATGGAGCGTTTAGATTTAGCTCATTCTCACGGCGGAGAGTCAAAAACCATTCGCGAAGCCATTAACTTAGCATTAAAGCATCTTGATTTGAAGAAGAAGTGGTTTGGTTGAACTTAGAGAAGTTTAAAAAATTAAAACAAGAAGTACATTTAAATATTTGTTAAGCTTAAATTACCCATATGTATTGTAAAAAATTGGTGATTTTACTAGTGTTTTTGTTAGTTATTCCTTTAGTTAGTTCTCAAGGTGCTTTTGAATGTAGTGATGAGACTAGATTAGGGGAATGTAATATTAATGGAGAGGTTTGTGCTTCAAGTGAGAATTTACTTGATAATGATTTAATTAGTTTATCTTCTGATGAGAGGTATTTATTTTTTGGAATGGAAAATTGTGAAAATGAATTAAGCATTGGGGATGAAAATATTGGATTAATTGACACCGGGCGAAGATTTGTTAATGAGTTTGATGGATTTAATTCTAATAGAGGAATAGGACTTCCTTGTGATAGAAATTACTTAGGTGTAGTTTCAAGCGATTACGAATTATATACAGATTGTAATTTTTGTGGGGAATGTGTGGAAGAAATTTTAGAGGAAGAAATATGTCCTGATTTTAATAATGATGGTGATGTTAATTTTGAAGATTACTTTATGTTAAGTGATAGTTTTGGAAAAAATAGGGGTGATAGTGGTTATAGTTCTATAGTTGATTTAGATAAAGATGGGGGAATTGATCTTGATGATTTCTTTATGCTTGCTGATAGATTCGGAGAAGAATGTATAATAGAACAGATAACGACTGCCTCTATTTTAGATATTCCTTTGCCTAATAATGCTAAATGTTTTCGTGCTTCATTAGATAAAGAATATTGGAAATTACCTGAATGTGAAAAATACTATAATGGTAACAAACACGTTTGTCCAAGATTCTATAATCCTGTTTACGACACAGAAGGTATATTTTATCCATCTGCTTGTTGGGCTGAGCAATTGGGAGTTATAGATTATCAATATGGACTATCGGATAGGATGCTACAATTTATTTCTGATTTATGGTATACATCAAAGCTTTGGAATCCTTCTTACAAAGTTAAAATTCCTAATGTCGAATTCTCTTATGTAGGAAGTCTTTCATTTAAAGTTGGTACATTTTTAAGATCCACATTATGGGAAAATAGCACTAAATTTTCGATCTTAGATTTTGATATTGATACTCATCAAGACTATGGATTCGTTATTAGTGGGGAAAGAAATACTATTAAGCCAGTACATGGCGAAAGAGTAAAAGCACTTTTAATTTTTATTATGCACGATGATGTTTATCCTGAGGAAATTTTATTAGATTGGACAAAAAAATATGAATATTTTTTGAATAATGACATACGGAAAAAACAACTGGTTGAGGACCCAATTCAGTATGATATTTTCCCTGTTGTAATAGATCCTCCATTAGATGTTGAAAGAATTTCAAGTACACATACAAGCATCACATTTGAAGAACGTGAAAGAATATATAATGCAGCAATTGAAGAAATTGATCAAAACGATTTTCAATTAGTTATCGCATCTCCAGTTCAATTTGATGGGTTTGGAGGTTATCAAGGTTATTTAAACGATATGACTTTCATTTTTGCTAGCTTACATGTACCAGAACCTTATTCAGATATTGATAAACAAAGAGGGCTTAATTCCTTAGCTGCATTTCAAAATTTATTTATTACAATTAGCCATGAAATTTTACATGATGTGGGTCTTGCTGGGGATCATTTTCCTATGGGTTATGGCACTACTTATCTTGATTATCCTGGGCAAAATGTTGATTCTCTAACTGGAAAAGAAAGAGTGATTCCTGAGTATTGTGACTTTCTTGGGACTTCTCCAGATTATTATGCTGTCGAACTTCCAGATAATCTTAAGATTTATGTTGGTCAAGAACCTGACTGGTTGTATAAGTGGGAGAGTCCTTCTGGAGATTGTTTAGCCTACCTTCATCAGAATATGATTTTGAAAGATTACGATCAAGACGGAGAATATGAAATAATGCACAAAAATAACCTTATTGGAATCGGATTACAGAGAACTTTGGGATGGATTGATATAGATGGAGACGGTATTACTGAGATAGTGGATCCTAATCCTTATGGTGGTTTGGAAAAAATTCCTAATGAAAATTTTGGTAAGGAATTTATTGTATTTGAAAACCAGATTATACACTCTTTTTCAATTGAAGAGCAATTGGGAGAAGTTGTTATTGGAGATTGTAAATTTGAAAGGATAAGACTGCAAGATGATTTTGGAGGTTTATCTGAGGGTTTGGTTCCTTTAGAATGTGAGGAATTTGAACAAAGAATCGTAAATTTATATAAAGGAGTCAAATATAGTTGGGATGTTATAAATAGGGAATATGGAAGAATATTACTTGCAAAGTTAACATAATCTAGAAATTTCTATAAACAAAACAAATGTAAATATACTAGGTTCTAATACTATAATAGTGCCACACCACCATAAAACTCTTCTTTTTCTTAGGTTCTTTTATAGTGAAATGTTGAAAACCTAAGCGAGTCGATGGCATCGACCCACTATTTTCTTTTAATTTGTGCTACTTCCAACCTTTGAGCGTAGCACAGAACTCCGAAAACACTTCTTAATTTTCTTTTACTCACTATTATTTCATTTTGGGCTATTTGACGTGATTATGTAGTATTATAAATAACAAACGCATGTTCTATAATTTAACAATGGAAGTTTCTATAAAAAAAGAAAATTTGTATACAAACTCACGAGATAACGAAATTGGTAAATGTCCCGGATGTAAAAAAATTCTAAAGGCTAGTGATCTATTAGAAGTTTTTGGCACTATTGAAAGAAAAGACGGAATTATTGGGAGGATGGTTGATGAAGGATCAAGAGAATTTATAATTTGTAAGAAATGCAAAACAATAATTGGTGGATCAACTCTCAAAAAATAATAAGAAAAAAAGCTGAAATTAATCAGTCTTTCTTAACTAAATAACATACAACTGTATCGTATTTATTATGATTTCCTCCCATAACAATAATGAATATAATAAAGTTTATTAGTCTTTTTATTACATGAGGTATTATATAAAAATAAGGAAATGTTAAAATGACTGTTAAATTTGTAGCAAAACCATTTAGATTTGGAAAAAGTTATGTACTTGTTATTCCTAAAAAGAATATAAATACTCTTGTCAATCCAGATAAGAAACAAATAGTAGAATTAGTAGAAGTGAATTAAGATTTTGAGGAAGAAACATTAGAAGTTTAAAAATACTACTTAAATTTACTAACTAAGATTCTTAGTATATTTCTATTCTTATAGATTAAAAAACCAAAAATAATTACTAAAACTGTTTTAAATATATGAGATATATTTGTTTTTTTCTTTATATTATCATACAAACTATCCAATTCTTTTATTTCTTCGTCAGAGGCACAATCCTCTAAGCAATTAAACGATGATTCTTTTACACTACAAATAGAGTCTCCACAATAATCTGAAAATTCAGAAACATCTATTGTTAAAACAATTTGATTATTTGCATCATAAATATTTATTTTATCTCCAATTTCAGAATAAGGAACATTTAGTATCTTTTGACTATCTGACAATTTTTGATGGGTTGAAAATTCTGAACATTTGGAAGAGTTAAATGTTGCATCATTGTTAAAGCATTCTACAGGTCTAGAAATAAAAACATCTGTTACAAAATTAAAATTATATGTATAGAGGATTATATTATCAACACTTATCAATTCTAGTCGATAACCTGTAGCTGGCATATTTATTCTGTCTGGAAGAAAACCATAAGTTGACTTTACAGTATTCAAGGAAAGTATTTCATTTGTGAATTGTAAATCTAGTTCGTATATTTTTGGTGTTTCTAACGCTTCAACAATCATAAGTAAACTAAGTAAAATAATTATGTGTGTAAAAACATATTTAATTTTCATTTAAGAGTATTCCTCCATAAATTCTATAATATGAGCATCATTTACAGGTCCAAAATATAACTCATCCATGACGTAGTAATTTCTCATTATTGAGTTTTCTGTAGGACGAACATTACCTAATGAGTAAGCACATCCGTCAAAGTAATCAGCACCTTCTATATCTCCCCACCAGATTTGGGCAGTTTCTATATTTGGTGCACAATTAGGCTGACCTGAAGCATCTGATCTATCTTCTTCAATATATTCATCCTTTAATGAGAAAAAAGAATGACCAATTTCATGTAGTACCATTGCATTAGAATCTCCATGAGGGATTCCGTCAAACAAATTACAAACCGATTCCCAACAACTCAATCTCGAAAATGATATAAAAGTACCACTCTCTGGAACTCCAAATGAAGTAAATTCTGCTTTACTAAGGACAATATGTCTATCTGTTCCACAACTATTGGCGATTGCGCTTGCTTTTCGTTGATTACAATTTCCTGTCTCCCGATTATCTCCTGTGTTTTCACAAATGTCAGTAAAAATTTCATCTACATAGTAAAAATTAAATCTATCACTAAATGATCCAAGCAGTTCATTTTCAAAGATACCTTCTTCTATTGATGATTCGGCGTCTTCAAGAAAAGTTTCCATATCAGGATATTGGTCTGCTATGAATAAGACATCTAATTTAGATTGACGGTCCCCATTAGAGGATAAAATCCTACATTTGTCCTCAATTTCTTCTTGGAAAGCAATTACTTCTTCACATGATTTAGCTTCTTCACCTAACATGAAATCCCATTGACTTCCTTCATATTTATTTAGATATATATCATAAAAATCAAAAAAATTTTCACAATCTCCTTTTTGTGAAAGAAAAATCATATAATTGAAAAGTCCTTCAACAGCTATTTCAGAGTATTCTTGAAAATCAATATAAGCTCTTAGATGAAGTTCCGCTCCGTAGATTTGTTCATCAAATCGACTTTGTGCATCTGCAAATTCTAAAAGAGCAAGTCCTCCATAATAATCCACCTCACATTGATTATACACATCCTCATAATGACTTGCTGCAATTAGTATCCCTTCACTATGATGTATATCTCTAGCGTTGTTAAACAAAGTTTCACAATTTTCAGAGTCTAAGGCTATTCTTCTTAACTCTCCTTCAATTTCATCTTTAAAATTAACCCAATTAGGATCTACTCCTTCTGGTTGCCAATCTTCTAATCCTTTTATTACATTTTCTAAAATTATCTCATTATTTTCATCTTGAAATATTTGAGAATAAGTATTCCAAATTTTTTGAGCTATTATGGGAACATTTTCTAAAGAAGCTGGAGTACATGAAGAACCTTCTTGAGCATTAACATTAATTAGTAATACAGTAAATACTAATAAAATTAACAATCCTCTTTTATACATAACTATGATATTAATTAGTATCTATAAAAATTTTATGAAAAATGTCCTCAACTCTAAAAAATAATCTATTTTTATCAAGTTAATAAATAAACCCAAATAAATAAGAAAAAAAGAAAATCTGAAATTAATCAGTCCTTCTTAACTAAGCCACATACAGCTGTATTGTATTATTGTTAAATAAACCCCTTTATAATAGTTATTATTAATAAAGTATTTAAACTTTTCTTTATACTAATATACTATGAAATTACAAATGATGAACGGAAGGCAGTATTTTATTACCCTACCCAATGCGATCATTAGAGCGAAGGAATGGCAGAAGGGAGATATAATCAAAGCTTTTATTGATAGTAAGGGTGCGATTGTACTTAGGAAATGAAATGTCCATATTGTGCAAATGAAGGGGAAGAATGTATTTGTAAGTCTTTTGATAAGCTATTAGCTGGAAGAAAAAGAA
>NZCU01000031.1 GCA_002688395.1 Nanobdellota archaeon
CCAGATTCTGATTGTTTTACTATTGGTAAATCAAATTCATGTCTTGATATTATAAAATCTGTATTTTCTAAATTATCTGGAGTTTCTACTTTTATATTATCATTTAACCAAAACCCTATGATTGTGAAATATCCAGATGGTTCGCAGATACTTGATTGATCTAATTTGTAAATTATACTTGTGCAATCCCTTTTATCAAATAAAACATTAGAAGTTTCTATGTTATTAGAATCAAACCATATCCCCAATTGCATCTGTTCTTGGTCATGCCAAAAAGTATCTGAATTGTAATAAATCAAACCAAAATTTAATACATTTAGTAAGATTAAGAATATTCCAAGCGGCACTAAAAGTTTATGGAGATGTAATCTGGATTTATACAACATAAAAGGAATTATTCCTAAGATGACTGCCATTATGTACATATTAACTGGAAATCTTGTGAATAAAAGTAAGAATTCATTAATTACACCTATATGTGTCATAGAGATGTGATTCACAGGGAATAATCTTGTAAGAACAATTTGTGATGAAAATATTAGGATAGCTGAGGTTAATATTGTTTTTTTTAGACTAACTTTTTCTCTTATACAAATTGCCCCTAAAATCAATATTATTGGTATTACCGCATCTACATATCTTCCTACTAATCTTCCTGCGAGCCAAGGTAGATGTTTAAATGGTGCATCTACTGGAAAATCTGATGGTATCATTACGTTATGGTTTGCTGCAACTACAAGTATGAAAAAGATAGATGATAGGGCTAGAACAGCAAAGGTTCTGGTTTTTTTGCTAAATATTTTTTTTGATATTAACATTGGAAGGAAAATAGCAGATGGGATTATTAACAAACCAATATAGAGAATAAATTGAATTATGTATTTGCCTAGAAATTTATGTAATTCAAAAACTGTTAATGCTTCTTCGGTGTATCCTCCTAATATGGTATTTTGAAGAAGAAAAGTTCTTATTAACCATGGAACAACAACTAATGCTGCTACTAAGAAAATTATAAAAAAATGGGATTTGTTAACTTTTTCTTTAGCAATTAGTTTATAGATAAAAACAACCACAAGAACTGCAATTAAAACTACTCCTATTATCCTTGTTAAGTAAGTTAACCCTATAAATAATCCTGCTAGAACAGGCCAGTATGTTTTATCTGAATTTAAAGTTTTGAAAATAAAATATATTGAAAATAAGAATAATGGATAGAATAAATTTTCTGCTAGAATATATGGCGTAATTGAAAAACTTGATGGTAGTAATGAAATTAATATTGCTATTAGTAATGCTCTTCTTGTTGTTATGAATTCCTTTGCAAGTAAAAAGGCTGGGAATATTATTAATGAAGATATTATTGAATTTATTACTTTCATAACAGGATATACTATGGCCATTTTACCAAAACTATATGCGGGAGATAACACTAAAGAATACAAAGGGAGAGGTTTTCCTACATCAATTCCATGAATTGTGAAATCAAATCCATAGAAAAGGCTCCTAGCTAGTCTTGCATAAATATATTCATCGCTAAATGCTGATGGAGCAGGGATAAAATAAGAGATTATACTTTTAACTATTACAAAGGCTAGATAGTACAAAATTAGTTTTTTTACTATTTTTTTCATTATGAAACCCAATGTAGTTAGTTTTAAAAATACTCTTAATTGATGGATTTAGAGGTTAAAATGGTCTTTAAAAAGAAATATTTAAATTTAACTGTAGTAGTATTACTCTTGTTAGGTGTTGCTTTTTTAGCTATTAGTCAGGTATTTGATGTTAATTTTATTGAGACTAATATAGATGAAGATAACAATATAAACTCTCAAAGTATTTTAAGAGTTGAGATATTTCAAAAACAAACTTTGGGTATTGGGGTGTTTCTTATTGTGGTTTCTGTGCTTTTACTTTTTTTTAGAAGAAATGTTTTAAGAAAAAAAGAGACTTTGAAAGGGATTTTACTTTTTATTGTTATGATTCTTATTCTCTTTATTATTGGAGAAGTAGTCTTGAGGTTGTTTTTTGCTGGAGCTATTTATGGAGAATATGGAAGTGGTCCTGGTTGGAAAAAAATGATAAAAGATGATGTTGAGTTTAATTCTAATTTTTTTAGAGATGTAGAAAGAAATTTAGAGAAAGATAAGAAAAGAATAATAGTTGTTGGGGACTCTTTTACTTTTGGTTCGGGGATTAAAAATCCTGAAGATAGGTTTACAAATATTTTAGATTCTAAGTTAGAAGATTATGAAGTTGTTAATTTTGGAAAACCAGGAGCTAATACTGAAGGGGAGTTAGAATTTTTAAAGGAAACAGGGATAAATTATGATCCAGATTTAATAATCTTAGCTTATGTTTTAAATGATGCTGAAGGTTTAGGTTCTAGAAAGGATTTTCCTGTTACATATCAACATTTAATAATCCCTTATGAATTAGGAGGTTTTCTTTATCAAAACTCATTTATGTTTTATTTTATAGAAAGTAGGCTTTTCAATATTATTGATTATTTTAATTTAAGAAAGACTTTTGGAGATTATTTATTTTATTTATATGATAAAGATTCAATATACTGGGAAAATCAAGAAAGACAATTTAAAGAATTGGGAGATATTGGGACTCCTGTGTTGTTAGTATTATTTCCTATGAGTATTAATTTTGAGGATTACCCTTTTTTAGGAATTCATGAACAAATTACAAATTTAGCTAAAGAAAATGATATAGAAGTGTTGGATTTATATAATGTTTATAAGAATCATAATGAAAGAGATTTGATAGTTAGTTCATTTGATTCTCATCCAAATGAATTTGCTCATAGATTGGCTGCTGAAGCTATTTATGAAGAATTAAAACTTAATTAAAAAATTTATCTCCTTTTATTGAATACTTTAATAGACCTTTAAGCATTAAATATCTAACGTAGACTCTACTTATAATAAAAATTGGTATTTTACTAGGATTTTTTTTAAAATAATTTTTAAATTTAAAAAATTCTTTGATAGGATATATAGAAGCAACTTTAAGGATGACCCAATAGGGGTGGGTCCCTCCCATGTATTTTCTAAAATAAGAATGAGATCTTTTGTATACTTTTATGTAAGAGATAAAAGCTCCTTCTAATCGTTTATATTCTTCCGCCATTCTTTTATGTATCTTAAAAGGATTAAAAATAGTTAATTTATCTATGTTAGAGTCTCTTGGTGGGTGGATGATTAACATATTTTCATTAAATTTAATATCTCCGAATTTCATACATTCTGCAACTATATGATGTTCTTCATACGGCGCTCTTGGAACATTTAAATCTTTAAGGCTTATTTTTTCAAAAATACTTTTTCTGAATGCTAAATTGCATGTTTGAAAACAACCTCCATTTTTATTTACGGCTTCTCTTGTAAAAGGAGTTACTTTATCTTCATATGTAAGGATTTTACCTTCTGAACCTATTATGTCTTTATTTTTTTCAAAAAAATTGTTTATGTTTTTTACCCATTCTTTATCAGCAAGACAATCATCATCTGTAAAGACAACTATTTCTCCTTTAGCTTGTTTTATTCCTGTATCTCTTGCTATTATTGGATACATACGGTTTTGTTTTATGAATTTTAGTTTATTGTTTGTTTTAGATAAATTTTCTAAAAATTCTAAAGTTCCATCAGTACTTCCATCATCTACTACAATTATTTCGTAATCTTGATAATCTTGTTTGAATAGAGAATCTAAGAGGTTCTCTAGTAATTCTTTCCTATTATACGTTGGAATTATTACACTTACCTTCATTTTTACCTATTTATTGTATTTTAGTTAAGTTTATATATTTAATTTATTGGAGGTGTTAACTATAGTAAAAAAATTCTAAAATGAATTCCCGAAGATTAAAAAAAGTAGCGAATTCTTTTGTTTTTAATAGACATACGACCCCTAAGAAGCTTTTAAATTTAGGATTAATTTTTGTTCAACATCAGTTTATTAAAAATTCTAAAGTTAAAGGTTATCCTATAAGATTAGTTATAGAGCCTACTAATTTTTGTAACTTGGGATGTCCATTATGCCCTGCAGGAAAAGATAATAAAGAACATGAAAGAGGTATGATGAAGTTAGATGAGTTTAAAGAAGTTATAGATGAAGTTGGAGATTATTTATATGAAATTGATATGTATAATTTTGGAGAATCTCTTTTGAATAGACATGTTTATGATATGATAGAGTATGCTTCTAAAAAAAATATTGCTACTAATTTAAGTACAAATTTAAATGTTGGAGATGCTGAAAGAATTGTTACTTCTGGTTTAAGTAAGTTGATTGTTTCTGCTGATGGGGCTACTAATGATGTTTATAAACAATATAGAGTTTATGGAGATTTTGATAATGTTTTATCTAGACTTAAAAAAGTTATTGCTAAGAAAAAAGAACTTAATATGGAAAATCCTAGAATTGTATGGCAGTTTTTAACTATGAAACATAATCAACATGAAGTTCCTAAGTTGTTAAAATTATGTAAAGAATTGGGGATTGAAGCTGATATTAAACCTATTAGATTAAATACAGCTATTGATCATGAGGTGAAACAAGATAAAACTGTGCTTAAGTCTAAATGGTTGCCTAAGGTTGAAAAATTAAAAAGGATGAGTTATAGATTTTCTAGACCTAAAAGAGTCGGTCCTAATAGTTGTTTGTTTTTATGGAATCAAGCTGTAATTAACTGGGATGGTATTGTCACACCTTGTTGTGCGATATTTGATTCTGGTAAATATAAATTTGGACATGTTAAGGAAGATGGAGGATTTTTAAAGGCATGGAATAGTGATACTTATCAAAGATCTAGAAGAATGGTTAAACATATGGATCCTGAAATGGAAAAAGATAAAAGATTTGATATGTGTGTTGGATGTATAAAACATGAATTCATTGATATTTAAAAAAGAAGAAAGAGTACCTAGTTGGAAAGAGTTTACTAGTCCTAGAAAGATTGAAATCACTAAGCAATATATTGAACTACCTGAAATACTTAAAGAAAATTACAAGAAGATATTATTGATTAATCCTAATTGGAGAAAAGCTACTTACTTAGATACTAATGTTAAAGGTGCTACGATAAATCATCCTGTTTTAACATTACCAACATTAGCTACTCCTTTATTACAAGAAGGTCATGATGTTCAGATAATTGATTTGGATTTTTACTCAGATCCAGATAAAAATTTATTGGAGAAAATTAAAAGCTATAAACCAGATATAGTTGGTACTACTGGAACTACACCTTTCTTTCATGAGATAATAAGGATTTCTAAGTTAATAAAAGAATATGATAAAAATATAAAAATTGTTGTTGGGGGAGCCCATGCTACTGCTTATCCTGAAGAATTTGTAGAAACAAGCCATATTGATTATGCTATTAAAGGTTCAGGAGATTATTCTATTGTGGAAATTGCTAAATATTTGAATGGTGAAATTAAATTAGAAGATATTAAGAGTCTTGTTTATATGGAAAATGGTAAAATTAAAAAGACGAAAAATAGATCTGCTTATGAACTTGAAGATCTACCCCTTCCATCTTGGCAATTAGTTCCAATGGGAAAATATGCTAATTCTTATGTTTTAAGCAAAAAAAATCCAATAGGACCAATAGAAACATCTAGGGGTTGTCCTTGGGCATGTCATTATTGTACTAAAACTATTTTTGGAACCAAGTTTAATGCTAAAAGTCCTAAGAAAGTTGTTGATGAAATGGAATTTATGTTAAAAATGGGCTTTAATGAGATTCATATTCAAGATGATCTATTTAGTACTGATACAGAGAGAGTTAAAGGTATTTGTGATGAAATACAAAAAAGAGGACTGAAATTTCCATGGATGTTGATGAATGGTATTAGAGTAGATACTGTTGAGTTGGAAATGTTAAAAAAATTAAAGAAAGCTGGATGTTATATGACTGGGTTAGGGATTGAATCTGGTAATCAAGAAGTTTTAGATGATATTGGAAAGGGGATTACTTTAGAACAGACAAGAAATGCTATTAGATTGTTAAAAAAAGCCAAGATAGAAACTTTTGGATTTTTCATGCTTGGATTACCTAAAGATAATGAGAAGACTATGCAACAAACAATTGATTTCGCGAAGGAACTTAATTTAGATTTAGTAAAATTTGATATTTGTGTTCCTTTACCAGGCACTACATTATTTAGAAGATGGGAAAAAGAAGGGGTTATAAAAACAAAAGACTGGAAAAACTACTTATTCCATCAAGATGCTAGTGTTTTATATGACCACCCCAATGTTTCATGGAGTACTTTGACGAAGTATTACAAAAAGGCATTTAGGGAATATTATTTTAGGCCTAATTATGTTTTAAAGAGATTAAAGAGAAGTATTGCATATGGGAATGTAATGAAAGATTTAAAAGTTCTTCTAACTACAAAGTGGACATGAAAAATAAGGTTGCTATATTCATAATAGCTTATAAGGCTGTTAATACTCTGAATAAAGTTTTAGATAGGATTCCTAAGGAAATTAAAGAAAGAGTAGAAGAAATTTTTATTATAGATGATCATAGTAAAGATAATACATATTATGCTGTTTTAGGATATAAGCAGGAA
>NZCU01000032.1 GCA_002688395.1 Nanobdellota archaeon
TGGAAGATATTAAAAATATGACTAGTGAAGATGTAATGAATATGATTGGAATTAAATTAGGTGCTGTTAGAATGAAATGTGGATTATTATGCTTAAATACTGTAAAAAAAGGTATTCAAAATATGGAGGATAAAAAATGAATAAATTGATAGTTGAAGATTTACATGTAAGTATAGATGGGGAAGAAATATTGAGAGGAGTTAATTTAGAAATAAATTTAGGGAAAGTTCATGCTTTAATGGGGCCTAATGGTTCTGGAAAATCAACATTAGCAAATGTGTTAATGGGGAATCCAAAATATGAAGTTACTAAAGGAAGAATTTTATTAGATGGAGAAGATATTACAACTTTATCTCCAGATGAGAGAGCTAAAAAGGGTTTGTTTCTTTCATTCCAATATCCTAGTGAGATTACAGGAGTTACTATGAGTAATTTTTTAAGAACTGCTTGGAATTCTATAAAAGATGAGAAGTTAGATGTTATTCAGTTTCATGCAAAATTAAAAGAGAAAATGGTGGAGTTAGAAATGGATGAAAGTTTTAGGAAGAGATATATTAATGAAGGTTTTTCAGGTGGAGAGAAGAAAAGAGCTGAAATTTTACAAATGAGTGTTTTAGAACCGAAATATGCTATTTTAGATGAGACTGATTCAGGATTAGATATTAATTCTATTAAAATAGTTGGAGATGGAGTTAATAAAATGAAAAAAGATGATAATGGTATATTCATTATAACTCATTACTATAGAATTTTGAATTTTATAATTCCTGATAAGGTACATATAATGATTGATGGAAAGATAGTTGAAGAAGGTGGAAAAGAATTGGCTGAAGAAATTGAGAAGAATGGTTTTGATAAATATTTGAACAAAGTTGAGGCGGCATAAATGGCAGATGAATATGGTTTTGAAGAAGAGAAAAATGAACCTGATATGGAGTATGAAGAAGAATTTTCTCCAAAAGAAGAAATAACTGAAGTTCCTAAGAAAGAAACTAAAGAATTTAAAATTGTTAGTGCTGAAGAAATTGGTAATAAGGTAGATATTAAAATTATTGATGCTTTGAAGAAAGTTAAAGATCCTGAGATTGATATGGATATTTGGAATTTAGGTTTAATCTATGACATGAATGTTGAAGATAAAAATGTAAATATTGTTATGACTTTTACAAGTCCTATGTGTCCTTTTGGTCCAAAAATAGTTAAAGATGTAAAGAATAGTGTAAAAGAGGTTGGTTATGAGGAACCTAATGTGGAGCTAGTTTTTAATCCTTTGTGGGAGCCTAGTGAAGAAGTAAAAGAGATGTTAGGCGTTGTTTAGATATTCTTCAATTATTTTATCTATATCTTCTAAAGAAACTTTTCTTAGAATTTTACCATCTGGATATATTGCTATTGTTGGACCTTCATTACAATGGCCTAGACAAAGAGATTTAGAAACATTAAAAGTATGCATTAATCCATTTTCATTTACATGATTTCTTAATTTTAAAAATATTTCTTCAGAATTTTTTTCAGAACAACACTCAGAATCTTTTCTTTCCCTTACACAGACAAAAATATGTCTTTTATATTTAACAGAAATTTCTTCCATTTTATTTAGAAGGTTTTTTAGATTCTGCTTTCATTGTTTTAACAGTTTTTTTAAAAGCAGAAATTTGTTTTTCAGATAATTCTTTGTATCTAATATAATTTAATTTTATACTTCTTAAGAAAGAGTTTTCTTTGTAAAATTCTTCTGGTATGTCAAACATTTTTTTCATTTTTTTATCTTCAATCTCGGTAGATAATTCTTTTTTTTGACAATCATAACATATAACGTATTTGTTTTTCCAATAAGCTGGAACATAGTTTTTTTTACATACATAACATAGTTGTTTATACTTGGCCATTTTATCTAATACTTTTATAACCGCCTTCTACTCCATTTTTAGAAAACACAATTTGCCATAATTGGGTTTGTCTTGCTCTAAAACTACCAGCACTAATTAATAAGTAATAATTCCACATTCTTTTAAATCTTTCATCGTACTTGTCTTTTATTTTATCCCAGTTTTTATTGAAGTTTTTATGCCATTCCATTAAAGTTTTATCATAATCTGGACCAAAACTATGCCAATCTTCCAATACAAATAATTTTTCAGATGCTGTAGCTATCTGTTTAACTGAGGGTAGCATAGAGTTAGGGAAGATATATTTGTGGTACCATAGGTCTCCGGATTTTACTGATGAATTTCTCCCGATTGTGTGTAATAAAAATAATCCATTATCTTTTAGGCATCTCTTCGCCATTTTAAAATAATTTCTGTAGTTTTTAACTCCGACGTGCTCAAACATTCCTAAAGAAATAATATGATCAAATTTTTCTTTTACACTTCTGTAATCTTGTAATCTTATTTCAATGTCTAGGCCTTTGCAATTTTTTTTAGCTAGTTTTACTTGTTCTTTTGATATTGTTATACCAACAACTTTTGCTTTGTATTTTTGTGCCGCGAATTTTGCAAAACTTCCCCACCCACATCCAATGTCTAATACTTTTTGTCCTTTTTTTAATCCAATTTTTTTACAGACTAAGTCTAGTTTATCCTCTTGAGATTTGTCTAGAGTTTTAGCAGTTTTCCAATAACCACAAGTGTAGACCATCCTTTTATCTAGCATTAATTTGTATAGGTCATTACCTGCATCGTAATGTTTTTCACCAACTTCAAAAGCTTTTGATTTATTTTGTAGATTTAGAATTGAAGCTATTAACCAACTTATGACCATATTAATATTTCTTACTTTGTCTCTTAGTCCCCCTCTTAAAAGTTTATAAATTAGTTCTGATATGTCTTCACAATCCCACCAACCATCCATGTAGGACTCCCCCAATCCGAGATTTCCTTTTGATAGGACTCTAGAATATAATTTTGGATTATGAACTCGAATGTCCCAAGGCCTTGATCCATTTATTTTCACATCTGCCAATGCTAATAATTTTAAAATATTTTTCTTTGATGACATAGTAAATTATAACTATAAAAACATATAAAAATGTTTTCTAACCAAAAAGAATAAAAATAAGCTTTATTTTCATTAATTAGATGAATATACTCTTTATTTATCCTAAATATCCTGATACTTTTTGGAGTTTTAGTAATGTTCTAAAATTTGTAAGAAAAAAAGCTGCTTTCCCCCCTTTAGGATTATTAACTATATCTTCTATGTTGCCTAAAGAATGGAGTAAAAAATTAGTAGATATTAATGTTAATGAGTTAAAAAATGAAGATATTAATTGGGCTGATATGATATTTATTAGTGGGATGATTGTTCAGAAAGATAGTATTAGAGATATTATAAAAAAATGTAATGGTAAAAAAATAGTTGGAGGGGGACCTGTTTTTACTACAGGACATGAGAAATTTGAAGGTGTTGATCATTTTATTTTAAATGAGGCTGAGATTACACTACCATTATTTTTAAAAGATTTAGAAGAAGGTAAATTAAAGAAAATTTATACTTCTGAAGAGAAGCCGGATGTTACTAAAACACCTATTCCTGATTGGAATTTGATTGATTTTAAAGATTATAGTACTATGGCAATTCAATATTCTAGGGGTTGTCCTTTTAATTGTGAGTTTTGTGACATAATAATAATGAATGGAAGGGTTCCTAGAACTAAAACCCCTGAGCAATTAATGAATGAGTTAGATTCTTTAAAGGATGCTGGGTATAAAGGAAGTATTTTTATTGTTGATGATAATTTTATTGGTAATAAGAAGAACGTAAAAGAGATGTTGAGGCGTTTGATAAAGTGGCAAAAGAAAAATAAGCATAATTTTAAATTTTTAACAGAGGCTAGTGTTAATTTAGCGGATGATGAGGAATTATTGAGTTTGATGAGTGTTGCTAATTTTGATAAAGTGTTTTTAGGTTTTGAAACTCCAAGTAATGAAAGTTTGAAAGAGTGTAAGAAATTACAGAATGTTAACAAAGATTTAGTAGCAGGTGTTAGGAAGATAAACCAATATGGAATGCAGGTTATGGGAGGATTTATAGTTGGTTTTGATAATGATGGAGAAGATATATTTGATATTCAAATTAAATTTATTCAGGAGATTGGAGTTGTTACAGCTATGGTTGGAGTTTTAACTGCTTTACCTCAAACTAGACTTTGGTATAGGTTGAAGGCTGAGGAAAGGTTATTGAAAGATAGCACTGGAGGGAATACTGATGGAGATCTTAATTTCATTCCTAAGATGAATAAGAAAAAATTGATGGATGGATATTCTAGGTTGGTTAATACGATTTATTCTCGTAAGAATTACTATGAGAGGATTGACACTTTTTTAAAGAATTATACACCAACATCAAAATCAAAAGCTTCTATGGATGAATTTCATGCTTTTATAAGTAGTTTGTGGAGGATTGGAATTATTTCTAAAGCTAGGTTTTATTATTGGAGATTGATTTTAAAAACTTCTATTTTTAAGATTAGATCTTTGCCAACTGCTATTGAGTTAGCTATTATTGGTATGCATTTTGAGAAGGTTTCTAGGAAGATTTAGGTGCTGGAGTTTGCAAATGTTTAAAAAGGGTTTTTCTGATTAGAAAATTAAATGAAAAAATTAAGAATAAAATTTGATAAGAATCTATGTATTGGTAATAAAGCTTGTATGGCTGTAGATTCTGAGAGATGGATAAATAATGATGATAAGGTTGATTTAGTTGATGGAAAAAATGAAGGTGGTGAAATTTATACTTTAGAAAAAGAGTTTGATGAAGATGATGCTAAGGTTGTTATTGAAGGAGCTGAAGTATGTCCTGTTAATGCTATTGGTGTTGTAGATGTTGAAACTAATGAAGATATTGTGAAAATGGAAGTTTCAGAAGAAGGGAATAAAGTTGTTAATGCAGAATATGATGATGATAAAGAATTTGAAGTAGATCCTAAAGGTTATTTTTTAATTAAAGTAGATAGAGAGGATAAAAAAATTGAAGTTGCTTTTTGTGAAAAACCTAATGAAGTTAGTTTAACTGTTAGAGGAGATAATCCACTTGAGATATATCAAACTATTATTAATAAAGAAAAATTAGAGATTAGAAAAGATCATTATGCTTATTTGGGTAAGGAGTTAGAGAAAGCTTTTATTGCTTTAAATGAAGATATTGAATATGTGCAAGATGATGAATTAGATTTTAGTAAAAAGGTTTAAATATTGTTTAAATATTATTTTTATTATGAAAATTCACTTACTATCCACTAGTACAATGCCTAGTGATCAAGGATTAAGAACATTATCAGCATGTCTTAAAAGAGAAGGTCATGATGTTAAGATGATTTTTTTACCTTTGGGAACTTGGGATTATGCTGAGGTTTATGATAAAAATATTTTAGCTCAATTAAAAGAAGAAACTAAAGACTCTAAGTTAATTGGTATTAATGCTATGGCTTCTACTACAAAAAGAGCTGAGCAATTAATTAATTTTTTTAAAGAATTAAATATTCCAACTGTTTGGGGTGGACCTCATCCTACTTTTTTCCCAGATAAATCTTTTGAGTTATGTGATATTGTTTGTGTTGGTGAAGCTGAAGAAGCTTTTATTGAGTTAGCTGAAAAATTAGAAAAAAATGAAGATATTAGTAAAGTCGAGAATTTTTTTGTTAGAGTTAATGGAAAAGAGTTCAAGAATCCTGTTAGGAAAATTGGGGAGAAAGAATTAGATTGGTTAGCTCATCCTGATTATGATATAGAAGATCATAAGATTTTAGAGAATGAGAAAATAATTCCATTTGAAGAAAGACATTTAGAAGGAATGATATTTTTCCAAACAGAAAGAGGATGCCCGCAAGCTTGTAGTTTTTGTACAAATAATATAATGAGAGAATTGTATAAAGGTAAGGGAGAATTGTTAAGAACTCATTCAGTTGATTATATTATTAAAGAATTAAAAAGATTAAAAGATAGGTTTTCAAGTATTGGTGTTTTTGATATTAGAGATGAAACTTTTACTATTAGAAATATCAAATGGTTAAGAGAATTTTCTGAAAGATATAAAAAAGAAATTGGAATTAGATTTAAATGTTTGGCAGAACCTGCTTCTATGTCTAGTGAATCTATGAGTGAAGAAAAAATGAAATTATTGGTAGATGCTGGTTTAACTGATATTATTATTGGGATTCAAAGTGGAAGTGATAGAGTTAATTTTGAAGTGTTTAGTAGATTTATAACACAAGAGCAGTTATTGAAATGCGCTAATGTTGTTAATAAATTTTCAGATAGGTTAGCTGTTATGTATGATATTATTACTGCAAACCCATATGAGAGGAGTGAAGATATTTTAGAAAGTATAAAAGTTCTTATGAAAATTCCTTCTCCTTTTTATGTTAGTGTTAATAATCTAATTTATTTTGAAGGGACGCCCCTTTACAAAAAAGCTTTAGAGGATGGTCATATTAAAACTGAAAAAGATTCTGCAACTAATTTAAATTATTGGGATAGATGGGCACATATTAAATTGAAGAAAAGAAATGAGTATCTAACACTTGTTTTAAATTTAATGAGGGGCCCTTCAACTAAGACTAGAATTGGATTAATGCCTAGGAAGTTTTTGAGTTTCTTGATTAAAGAGAATGTTGTTGACTATAATTTAAAACATTTAATGCCAACGTATGTTGCAGGTAGTATGGTTAGTATGTTAGATTATGGTAGGGAACATTTAGTTAAACCTGCTTACAAAATGACTCCTGTTAGTTTTAAGTTGTGGTTTGATAAAGTGAGGTATCATGCATAGAAATCTTTAAAAATAGAGAATTTCTCTTCGATAGAATGCCAGATTATAATTTAAAAGTTTCAGAGTTGATTGAACTATCACCGACTGCAAAAGCTGTTAGGTTTGAGTTAAATGGACAACCATTTTTATTTACACCTGGACAATTTATTATGTTGCAAGTTGATTTAGAGAAAAGTGGGAAGTTTAAAGTTAATAGTGGTAAACCTAAAATACAAAAAAGAGCTTTTTCAATGTCTTCTTCCCCTACTGAAGAAAATTTTATAGAAGTTACTGTTAAAACAACAGAGGAAGCATTTTTTTCAGATTATTTAGTTAATTATTTAGAAGAAGGGGAAGAATTTTTAATTAAAGGACCTTTTGGGCAATTTTATTTTAATGAAAATGAGACTAAGAAAAATGTTATGTTAATTGGCGCTGGTTCTGGTATCTCTCCACTTATGAGTATTCTAAGATTTATAGATTCTAAAAATTTAGATGTTAATTCACATATTATTTTTTGTAATAAAACTGAGAGTGAAATTTTATGGAGAGATGAAATTGAAAAACTTTCTGAGAAAGAAAATATTTCTCATACATTTACCTTAACAAGAGAAGAATGGGATGGGGAAAAGGGTAGAGTAAATAAAGAGATGATTGGGAATAATTTAGTGGATGCTAATGAAACTGATTTTTATTTATGTGGGCCACCATTATTTGTTAAAGATATAGAGAAAATGTTAGTTTTAGAGTTGGACGTTCCTAAAGAAAATATTAAGAAAGAGGTTTATGATTAATAGCTTTTTAGATCGTAATCTCTTAAACCATTTTTCATTAACATAACTCTGAATTTAGGAACTCTCATTCCGTCAGAACTTCTAAAAAAAGCAACTTCAGGAGCCCTCATTAAGAAATCGCTATCACGGGTACAAAAAGTAAAATCATCTAAATGCTCCATAGCAGAATCAATTATAGCCCCATCATGATCATCATCTCTAAATCTACCACTATCTCCAATAATTCTGTTTCTATTATCCATAAAATATCTTAATACTTCTTCAACTTCCCCTAAGTTCCTTCTAATTCTACCCTTAAAATCAGCAACATACATTTCCCCTTGTCTACGAAAAAAATTTGATCTAGGACCTGCTAATGAAAGAGCATTTTCCCTATCAGTCTCAAGCATTAAACTACTATAGCCCCTTTCCATCACTCCACTATATACTTCAGAAAATATTCTAATTGACTTCTTAGCTCTCCATAAGTGTCCTTCTGATTCCCCATAAACTTTCTCGGGAAGAACAAAACTACTACTTTTCAAAAGGCTTTTTAAAATTATTAATGTGTTAGTAGAAATACTTAAATTCTCACTAATCTTTTCATGTATACTTGATAAATCATCCTCATCAGAATCTTTTTTTTTAACAAAACCTCCATATGTATCTATTAATGAAAAATAATCAAATCCATCTTCTCCCAAATAAAAATATCTTTGCACAACACTCCTTACATCCCCCATATCAAAGTTTATCAAACCAGAAAAAATAAAACTAGTATCAGGAACAAAAAACCTTGATCCAAGAATTAATTTAGTTAAATCAGGACTTGGGAGCACAACACTTCCATTACCATTATTTACTAATTGAACTAATCCCCCAAGGGGTTTTTCTACTGTAGACATTTTATAAGGTTACACTACTGCCGCAACCACAAGTACCTTTAACATTGGGGTTTAGAACTTTAAATCCTGCATTTTGTAGTCCATCCACATAATCTATTACCATCCCTTTAAATTTGTCTACGTGTTCTTTTTCTATGAATACTTTAATTCCTTTATCTTTAAACTCAACTTCATTATCTTCTTTAGTTTCTTTAAATTTAAAATCATAAGTCCATCCACAACTTCCTTTATTTAATCCTACTCTAAATCCATGATTGTCTTCTTTTCTAAAATTCTTACATTTTTCAGCTGCAAAATCTGTGAATTTAACATCTTCAGTGCTTTCTTTTTCATTAAGAACTTTATTTAATTCGTAAACTAAATTATTTATTTCTTCTTGTTTCATTCCATGACCTTGCATTCCTTGTTCTAATGTTTCAAAAGTTGAGGCTTGGCAACCCACACAATGTAATCCAGCGTTTGTCATTATTTGTGCTAGTTTTTGAGCTTTACTAGGATAATTCTCGAAAACTTGTTCGATTGTCAAATCTTTTGTTATTAATAATTCTGATTTCATTTATTAAAAAATAGATAAAAAAGTATATAAAGTTAACTATAGTAAAATAATTTATGGTTTTAGAAGATGTTAAAGTAAAGATATTGGAGATAAAAGAGGTTGCTGAATTCACTAAGTCTTTTGTAATTGGAAAACCTGAAGGTTTTGAGTATAAAGCAGGAGATCATGGTTATATTGAAATAACTCCTGATAGTGGAAAGCCTTTTTCATTTGTTTCTAGCCCTCATGAAGATGTTATAGAATTTGCAACTATTATAAGAGATGAAAGTGAATGGAAACAAGAGTTGAATAAAAAACAAATAGGAGATGAATTAATTTTATCTGGACCTTATGGTAAGTTTGGTTATGAAGATGAGGAAAAAGATATTGGTTTTGTTGCTGGTGGTATTGGAATAACTCCTTTTATTAGTATTTTAAGATATTTGTCTGAAAAACAAATAGATACTAAGGTTACTTTGTTTTATTCTGCTAGAACTTTGAAAGCTTGCCCATTTAAAGATGAGTTAGATTCTTTAGCTGAGAAAAATAAAAATATTAAAATTGTTTATACTATTACAGATGATGGAACTTATGAAGGAAATAAAGTTAGAATAGATAGAGATTTTATTGAGAAAAATAGTGAAAATGTTAAAGATAAAGTATGGTATGTAGCTGGACCTCCTAAAATGGTTGTTGCTATTAATTCTATTTTGAAAGAGTTAGGTGTTAGTAAAATTAAATTAGATTCCTTTGGTGGATATTAAAACCTTTTTTCATCTGCATCAATGTTATCAAAATAAGTACTATAATCATCTCTGTTTAAGGCTTTCTTTTGTTCTTCTAACCATTGTTTACTTTCTTCATCTTCAGGAGCATTATGTCTAGCTTTGTTGTTGAAGTCGTTTTTTTCTTCTTGAGTTTTAGAGAATTCTGAATTAACCCATTCAGCTATTTTTTTATCATCATTACTAAATTCTTTAACTTTGGATGCAAAAGTTTCTGCATCTACTCCTAAAAAAGTAAACAATTTTTGATCTAGAGGACAATTATAACTGTATTCGCCTAAAGTTCCTTCATTACTCGCTATTGCTTTATCTGTAGTTCTTGGTAGCATAACTAAATCTGCATTCATATCATAAGGACTTCTTGGGAAGTTATTTGTTAAATCCATTTTATATTATTAATAAAACACAAAAATTTAAAAAGGTTTGTAAGAAATTAATAAATATGAAATATGATGATGAAAGTGGAGCTTGTCCTGTGGATACTGGAAGTTCTGATGAAGATAAAGAAGAATCATAACATTTCTTCAACTATATAAGAGTATATTTCTCCGAATGTTGGGTGGATATGTTGCATATTGTTTAAATCTTTCAAAGTAGCTTTATAGTAGAGTAGAGGAACTGCTTCATGAATTATATCAGAAGCCATATGACCAACAATTGCTACACCTAGAATTCTATCAGTTTTTTTGTCTACAATAAATTTGATGAAACCTTCTTCTTCTCCATAACAAACTGCTTTTCCTAAATCTTCGTATAGTAATTTTCCTATTTTAACTTTTAATTTCTTTTCCTCAGCTTCTTTTTCAGTGAGACCAATCCAAGCTACTTCTGGATGACAGAAAACTGCCATTGGGAATTTATGATAGTCTATTTTTTCTTTTTTTCTGAACATATTTTTAGCTGCTACTCTTCCATGTTCAACAGCTACGTTAACGACTTCTAGTAAAGCGTTAGAATCTCCTGCAACGTAAATATTTTTAACTGAAGTTTGTAGGTAAGGATTTAATTTAGGAGTGCCTTTTTCGTCTAATTTCATGTTAGTTGTTTGTAAATCTAAAGTATCTACATTTGGTGACCTTCCAAAACCTAAGAATATTTCATCTACTTCTAGCTTTTTCTTCTTTTTATTATGATCGAAAATTATTACTTTTTTCCCATTTTTTTTATAGAATTTCTTTAAATCTGTGCATGTATAAACATCGATACCATTCTTTCTAAAAGAATTTTCAACTACTATTGCTAAGTCTTCATCATTGGCTCCTAGTAAATGATCTCCCCTTTGGATTACGTAGCATTTGACTCCTAGGTTGGAGAAATAGTACGCCATTTCTAAGGCTACAGGCCCCCCTCCTAGGAAAGCCATTGATTTTGGGAGTTTTTTTAATTCTAAAGCTTCATTACTTGTTATATATCCAATTTCATTTAAATCTTTGAAAGGAGATGGAGTTGTTTTAGATCCTGTTGAAATTAAGAAGTTTTTTCCTTTTATGATTTTATTATTTACTTTAACTTCATTTTTAGAAATGAATTTAGCTTCTCCATAAATTAAATCTATGTTCTTCTTATTTTTCTTTATATTTTTTAATCTATAATCTGCAAAACCTTTTATGATTCTGTTTTTTCTATTTATTAGTTTGGGAACATCAAAAGTTACTTTTCCAGAAATATTAACTCCATATTTATCAGCATTTTTTATGACTTCGGATACTCTAGCTGAATGTATTAAAGTTTTAGAAGGCATGCAACCTTTTAGTATACATAGTCCTCCAAATTGTCCTTTTTCTATAATGCAAATCTTTTTTTTATAATCTAAAGAAGTCATTGCCGCACTATAACCTGCGCTTCCACCACCTATCACCACTAAGTCATACATACTAGTTTGGATTTAGTATTTAATTATATAAAAAGTTTTGTTTTAATTGGTAAGAGAAATTTCTTTACTCTATATTTAGCGCTTCTGTTAAGTTTATTATTGGTATTGGTAAGTTAGGCGCATCGTCAAAACCAATTCTTGGACAAGCTGTGTTAACCCAACATTGAATAAAAGGAAAGTCTTCAGCTTTTGAGAAATCTATATTGTTGTCTATGAAAAAGTAGAATTTTTTATTTGGATATTTTTCTTTTAGTTGTTTGCTTGGGTTAAATTGTTGTTGTCCTGGTTTTAATGTTATAATGACTCCAATAGAATCTGAATGTAAGAATTTTATTAAAGCTCCTTTGTAAGTTTTCAAAATTTTATCTACATCTTTTAAGTTTAAAATATAATGTTGATTTGTTATTGGATCAAATCTAATTACTTCCTTGAAATTTTCTTCATCTTTTTGAGATAATACCAAAGCTCTTGGGTGGAAAATTCCATCTCCAATGTAGAGAAATGCGTCAGGTTTTTGAGTTAGTTTTAAATTTTTATAAGATAAATCGCATCCCAAAATTTGGGATTGAGAATTTGTTCTTTCTGGTTGAGATGTGATTACATTAATATTAGCTTCTTTTAGTTGTGATAATATTTTATCTAAATTACTTGAAAATTGGATTGAAGAGTATAAAGCTATAGTTTTAAATTTTTTACAATAGTTTAAAGTTTCATCTGTTAGTTTTATTTCTTCTTTATATTCTGCATTAATTAGTAAATTATCCATTTTACCATCCTTTAGGGTTTTTTATGAAAACATTATGTCCAAATTGTACAGTTAAATCTACACCTAGTTGAGTTAATCCAAATGGCGTATCGCAAGCTCCAAAGCAACTACCAAACCATATTAGAACAGTTGTGTTTGTTTCTTTTTCTATAGTATCTACTATGTTTTTAGCTTCTGGTTTTAAGCCATCGGCTAATTGTAATAATATAGTTTTATGATTTTTTTCTTTAATTCTTTCTATTATTTTTTCTATTTCTAAATTGTAATTCATAACATAAATTTTGAATAATAACCTTTAAAAAACTAATTATCTAATTTTAAGGTATGATATCTGTTATTGGTGCTGGACCTGCTGGTAGTTTCTATGCTTCTAAAGAAAAGAAGGATGATGTAAATATTTTTGAGGAGCATAAAGAGATTGGAAGGCCTATTTCTTGTACTGGAATATTAACTGATTCTGTTAAAAGAGTCATAGATATAGATCCTAGTTTAATTATTAGTAAAATAACTCAATTTAAAATAGTAGCTCCAAATGGGAAAACAACTTATGTTGATTTGGATAAAACTAACATGGTTTTAGATAGGGCTAAATTTGATCAATTTATTTTACAAAAAGCTATTGATAATGGTGCAAAATTACACTTAGATGAGAAATTTTTAGGTTATAAGAAAATTAATGGAAATTATAAAATTAAAACTTCTAAAAAAGAATATGAAACTAATATGATTGTTGGAGCAGATGGTCCTAGAAGTAAAGTTGCTCAAGAAGCTGGAATTTATGGTGATAGAAAATTTTTAAGAGGATGGCAGGCTAGATGTGAGTTTCCAGAATTAGAAGAAGGAGTTACTGAGATAAGGTTAAATTTAGGGGAGTTTTCCTGGATTGTTCCTGAAGATGATAAAATTGCAAGAGTTGGAGTTATTGGTGTTAATAATTTAAAATTAAAACAAGATTATGGAAAAATATTGGGTGCTAGTAAAATTTTAGAAGATCAATCTGGAATGATTCCATTATATAATCGTAAACAAGAATTAAGGAAAGGAAAGGAGGATATATTTTTGATTGGAGATGCTGCAACTCAAGTTAAAGCAACTACTTATGGTGGAATAATATATGGATTAATAGCTGGAGGTTATTTGGCTGAGGATAAGGAAACATATGTTAAAAATTTTAATAAGAAATTAGGTAAAGACTTGTGGATTAGTTTAAAGATGAGAGAGATGATGAATGTTATGTCAGAAGAACAATGTAATGAGATGATTCATATTTTTCAGAAAAAAGAAAATATAGATGTGTTAGGGAAACATGATAGAGATTTCCCAAGTAAATTTTTATTTCAATTGTTAATGAAAGAAAAGAAGTTATGGAAATTAGGCTTTGGTATTTTTAAAAATAAAGTTTTTAGTTAAGATTATTTTATTCCTGAATCAAAACCTATTAGTAAAGTTGCTTCATCTTCTAATTTTAAATTAAATTCTTTAACTAGGAAATCATGAACTTCTTTTGATGGAGAACTAGAAACTACATTATTTGCTTTAACTTCTGGAAATGGTATTGGTGGAAATGAAGTTTTTCCATCTTCTTGTTTTACTATTTCTCTAACTGGATCTCTAAAATTTGAATCGTGAGTTACTAAAACTGTAAACTTTCTTCCTAAACAAGTAAGAACGCCTTCATTATTTTCCTCTTCTATATTCCTAATAATATCTTTAGTTTCTTCTTTAACCAAATAAACATTATCTAAGCCTTTTGTTCTACTTAAAGTTTCTAATATTTGTTTTACCATTTTTGATAATTAAGAAGATAGTTTTTCTAATTTCCTTATATGGAAATGAGATAAAGGATATACTTTTGTTAATTCTTTTCTTAAAGTACTTTGTATTTTAAATCTTATTATATTTTCTAATACTCCTTCATAAGTTGTATTTTTAATAGAATTTGTTAATAGTTCTATAGTTTTTTTTCTTAATGATGTTAATACAGATCTTTTTGTAGATGATTTTGTTACTAAGAAAGGTTTTATTTTTATGTCAATATTATCTTTTGTTTTTAATTTAAATGAATCATCTATTTTTTCTTTATCTTTATGCACCATTCTTTTTAATGAAGAAGGAACAATTTCATATTTTACTAATTCTGTTAATGCTTTTTCATCTTTTACTTCTTTTATTTTAAAAGTGATTTTTGTATTTTGTGCTTTGATATCTTGAGTAAGATTCATCAAACTAATACAAACATTTTTTCCTATAAGAGAAGATGATTCAGCAACTGTAGTTTGTCCTATCTCAGTATTATTGAAATAGCTTGTTGATAATATTGTAAACCATCTTTTCTTTTTTCTTCTTTGTAAATCTTTTTGTGCCATTATTTATGATTGTTTATGGAGGGTTAATAAAGCTTTCTGTTGGCTTCTTTAGGGTTTCTAAAGCTAAATCAATAAATTCTTGTTCTTTTTCTTGAGGTATTACTGAGCCGGCTGCGAATGCATGTCCTCCTGTTGAGAAACCAAGTTTTTGTGTTATATCACCTAAAATTTCTTTTACATTAATATCTGAAGTTTTATACCCTGCAACTCTTATTGATATTTTTGTATCAGAGGCTAAAGTATGCGCTAGAGAAATTAAGATAGTTTCTGGTTTGTAAATATTGCTTTTGCTTATCATAGTAGTTACTGTCCCAATTATTGTATCTCTTACATTGTCTTCTGCATTTATTATTGTGATTCCTGTAGCTTCTGTTATTTTTGAGGAGGATTTATTTGAATAAAACCAATTTAGAGAATTAATTAATTCTTTTTTATAATCTGCAAGTAATTCTAATGCAGAATCATGACTTTTGTTATCACCTAATAAAGTTCCTATACCTAATGAAGGTTTATGTAGTCTGCCGCATGAATTAAGTAAAGTTGAGAATTCTTTTAGATCTTTTGTAGGAGATTCTTCTTTCTGATCATTTAATAAATAAATATTTCCTAGTACATCTTCTGGATCTGTTTCTGAACCCATTCTTTTTATTATTATTGATGTGACTAAGGTTTTTAGTTCTTCTTCTGATAAATGTATTAATTTTCTACTTTTATCTATGTTAATTTCTTTTAGAAATTCTGTTGCAGCTTCTTCATTTCCAGTTATTCCTGGAATATATGGATCTGTTGAGTATTGTAGAACTCTATAGAGTGGTTTTGTTTGGGAGCCAAACATTCTTAATCCTACTTTAACTTCTATTTTTCCAGAGTCTACTGCATCTTGTACTATTTCTTTATTTATGCCAATAAAACCTTCTTTAGTTTCTTGAATATCTCCTATTGCTCCGATTAAAGCTATATGTGCTAAATTTTTATTTTCTTGGTTTAATGTTTTTGAGAATAAATAAGTTACACCTGCACCTGAGATATCTTTAGGTCCTGTTATTCCATGTAGATGAGGATTAATATGAATAAAATTATTTTCATGTTGTTGAGGAATATGATGATCTAGGATGAAAATTGTCCTGTTTTTTAATGTTTCATCTATTTCTTTTAGGTTTCCTGAACCTAAATCTAAAAAAATATAAGTTTCATATTCCTCATTTTTTAATTCATTTAAAAGTTCTTGAGATATTTGTCTTACAATAGATAAGGAAAAGGATTTGTCTAATTTGGTTAATGTTTTAACCATTATAGAAGCGGAAGTTAATCCATCTGTGTCTAAATGGGAAATAACCCTAATTGGTGTAGAGATGTTAGAAAGTTTAATTGTGGCGTTTTTTATAGAATTAAGGAATGACTCCATTTTACTCTATAAGCAATTTGGCATTAGTTTTTGAGTAACGCCAAGTTTGCGGTAAAACCTCTTTTCTTTTATAATATTTTGCTAATCTTCTAATTTTTGATTCAGTTAAAGTTAATCCACGAACACTTGGTTGGTCGTGTTTATTTGTTTCTAAGTGTTCCATAATTTGAATAGATTTTCTTATTAATGCTACCATATCTTCTGGTAGTTTTGAATATAATTTTTTTTCTTTTAAGATAGTAGTTATTGATTGTTTTGTTATTAATTTGACATCTGGAATTCCATATGTATCTCTTAAAGCAATTCCTATTTCTGAAGAAGTTTTTCCTTGTTTTGCTATTTTTTCTATAAGTAAAATTACCTCTTTCTCACTATAACGTTCCCATATGGTTTTATTTGACTTTAATGGTTTTTTACTCTTCGATATTCCTTTCTTTCTGCTATGCATACGTGCCATTTTTTTAAGACTTCTAGAACAATTCTTAGTATAAGAAAGCCTGAACTGCCTTATCTAAAATATATGGATAAAAATTGATTTATAAAACTTTTTATTCTGTTATTTTTAGTATTTGATCGTTTGGTCGAACTTTATCTTTTACTTTTATTCCGACTGAGGATCCTTTTGCTGCATCTTGAACAGAATCGTGTTCAACTTGCATTGAGTCTACTGTTTGTTCAAAGTCAGTTGTAGCTCCTTTAATTTTGATTTTATCCCCTATTTTTAGGGGACCATCTGTTAATTCTATTGCTGCTACGCTGATTTTTGCATAGAAAGCCATTACTTTTCCTACTTTTTCTTCAGACATTTTAACCCTATATAACGTAAGTAGAGAAAATATTTAAATGTTTTTATTGGTTAAATCAGTCCATATCCATTTCTTTTTTTTTATTAGATGTTTACAGATCATAGATGTGTCTGCGTAAATTGGGATTTTTAATTTTGTTAAATCTTCACAAAAATAGGAGTCATCAAAAATAAATTTATTCGTGCTAGGATCATCATTTTCTTTAGAATAACGGAAAATTATTTTTTGTAGGATAGATTTATGGATAAATAGGCATCCTGAACCACATAAACCAACTTGTACTATTCTTCCTGGAGATAATTCTTGTTCTTCTACTTGTCTTAAGTTTCCTTTTTTATTTGTGATAGCCCATATGGTTGGAAATAATTGTCCATGTCTTATTCCTTCTCTACTTCCTACCTCTTTTGGTGTGAATTGTTTGTAGTTGAAATAAATTCCAGTTAGAGCACGTCTTTTGTGGGACAAGAAACGTTCTATAATATCTTTTGGTGGGATTACATCTTGATCTAGATTTAGGAAATAATCATAATTTTCTATTGCTTTTTTTCTTAAAATGTTTCTACCAGAAACTTGTCTATCTCTAGGTTCTTCAAACCATTTATCTTTTATTACTGGAATGTTTAAAGATTTTAATTTATTAAAAAAAGTATCACCTTTAGAATTATCTACTAGTAAAATATCATAATTAGGATAAGTTAAAGATTTTAATGCTTGCACATATTCTTCTATACAGTAATCGTACATTTCGTTTACTGGAGATCCAACTAAAACTTTCATTTTTGTATTTTATTCCATGGATATGGTCGATTAAAAATTAAATGTTTGCATTTTATTGATGTATCTGCAAAAACTTTTATTTTTTTATCATAACAATCTTTGAAGAACCATCTATCATCAAAAGTATTTTTTTCATATCTAAATTTTATTTTTTCTAAGACATCTCTATGGATTAGAACACAGCCTAAGCCTGCAGATATTACTTCCATTAAATTTTCTTGGTCCCATAACTCTGATTCACTTAATGGGCGCATTGATAATGTTTTTTCATCAGTTAATTTGTAAACTAATGGCATTAGTTCTTTTGTTTGTTGGTCTGGAATTAAATTATTTGCGAAGTAAATTCCTGTTATTAGTTGTTTGTTGTGTTTTAACAATTTTTCTAAAATATCTGGAGGAGGTAAAACATCTTGTTCTAATGAAAATAAGTAATCATAATTTTCTTTTAGAACTTTATCTCTTAGAATATTCCTTGATACAATTATTCTATCTCTGGCTGATGTAAAAAAAGGTCCTTTAATCACTGGTAATAAAGATTTTATTTTCTCAAAATAAACATCATCTTCAGAATTATCTACTAGTAAAATATCAAAATTTTCATATGTTAAAGCTTTTATTGCTTCTACATACTGTTGTAATGCATACCCTTTATGAAATGATGTTGGACATCCAACTAAAATCTTTGGTGGCATTTTAATCTTCTATGACTTCTAAAAGTTGGTAGATTAAACGATCAGAAGCTCGGACTATTTCCCATTCGTTTGTTCCTTGTACAATTATACATTCATTATCTTCTAAGAAAACTTTTGTTTCTGATCCTAATTGTAATCTTACTACATTAACATCTTCAGTTACTTTATCACAATCTACTACTTGAACCCCTTCTGAATTTTCAGGTTGTCTAGTTACTGTTCCTGTAACTCTTTTATCATATAATCCAAGTCTTCTTCCCAAAATATTAGCCATTTCCATTGCTCCTAGAACCGGAATTGAATTAAAATCTGGATCTAGGGTAAAAAATATTTCTTGTTTTGTTAAAATTAAAGATCTTATTTTTGGGTCTATTGTTATATTTTCTACATTTCTAGGATCATTTCTTAATTGTAAATGGTAAGGTTGTTGTCCTGTGTAGGCTACTACTGTGTAACCTATTGTTGGATTTTTAGAAACTCTAAAATTATTATAATTGTATTCATCAGGAGTTCCTTTATTGCTGTTTATTATTAAAAATGCTCCTGCAGCTGCTAATACTAAGATTACTAATAAAACGAATATTGTTACTTGTTTTTCTGATTTCATTAATTTACATTTAGAAGATAGGTTTTTAAGGTTTTTGTGCTATTAAGACATATATGTTAGAGTTTAGAAGACAGGCTTTTCATATTCTATTGGGTGTTGTGTTAGTTATTCTATTGAATTTTAATATAATTGGTATTAAGATCTTATCTTTAATTTTAATTATTGGAATTATTATTTCTTTTTTATCTAAAAAACATAAAATTCCTGTTGTTGAATGGTTTTTAGAAAATTTTGAGAGAGAAAATGTTAGAATTAGAGGGCAAGGAGTTTTAACATGTTTTTTAGGTGTGATAATTGCTTTGCTTCTTTTTGAAAAAAATATTGCTTTGGCGAGTATTCTTGTATTATCTTTAGGAGATAGTTTTTGTCATTTGGGAAAGTTTGGGAGGTTAAAACATCCGTTTAATGATTTAAAATTTATTGAAGGATTATTAATTGGTGTTGCTGTAGCGACATTTGGAGCTGTGTTTTTTGTTTCTTTTTGGCAGGCTTTTTTAGGAGCTGCTGTTGCTTTAGTTGTGGAAAGTTTTGATCTAAAGATTGGAAATTATGAGATTGATGATAATATTTTAATTCCTTTAGTTGCAGGTGTTATTATGAGCTTATTGTAAGAAGTTTTAAGATAACAGCATCATAAAGTGTTCTTATTTGGAAACTATTTCCTTGTATTAATAAACAATCATTATTGTAAGTTACTGAGGATGAGTTTGAAATTTGAGTTTGTATAACTTTTACAGATGGTAAGGCGTTGTCGCATGTTATTAGGGGTAAATTTTCACATTGATGTACATCTTCTGAACATGCAGATGTGACAGTTCTTAATCTAGGAATTATGTTTGCATTGAAATAAGCAAAAGAATTTTGAATATTATCATTTGGATTTAAAGTAAAATAAACTCTACCTGCTGAATTTAATTCATTTAAGGATATATCTGGAATTGCTGCTAAATTTAAATTTCTTGGATCACTTGAAATTATGACTTGTTGATCTCCATTTATATGAGTTACCCATCCTTGAGATGTTTCTACAAAAAAGAAGTCCCCAAATTTAACTCTTGAAGGTTGTGGCCCTCCTGTGTGGGATGATGATAAAATAAATCCTAATACACTAGATATCATTATAGCTGCTAGGAATAATGCCACTAATACTTTTGAGTTTACTTTCATTTTGAATAAAAGATAGCCCCGCCAAGATTCGAATTCCCACTCGAAAGTCTTGGGTTCCAGGCTCCAAAGGCCTGTGTCTTACCAACTTAGTTAAAATATAACTAAATTCTTGGCCACTAGATTCCGCAGAATAAAAATTATTCTTCTACGGGGCTATGGGACTATCTTTATTTTTTTAAGATGTCTATCGTTTTTAAACCCTATGGTTTCTTTGAATTTTTTAATTTCGCTCTTTTTGGTGATATAGATTCTTGGTGTAACCCCCTTTTGTAAGCTTATTTTTGAGATATTAATTCCTAATTTTAATAATGCCTTCCTAACATCCTTCAGTAAAGTTGAATTTCTATTGCTAAAATATACTTGAAATAATCCTGGCCAATGAGGTAAGAGTTCATAAACAGATCCATCAGTGTCATATAGCCCTCTAACACATGCAGCCAAATAGGAGTCTTTTTTCCAAATCCATTTTGGGATAGTTGTTTGATTGGTAATTTTGTTTCCCGGGAGTAATTTCATTTCCGAAAAATATTCTACTAATCTTAGACTATATAGTGAAAGATACATACAGTTTGCCCCATTACTGTAATGGAATCTTGGTTCAAGATTAAATAAATCGCTTGATAATTTTTTAACATAACTTGTTAAATAAGTCCTATCATGTCTTGAATCTCCAGCAATTCTTACACAATAAGTTCTAATTTTTTTGCCTTTCTTGAAAGAATTAATATTCCCATCACCCAAAACAATTCCTATAAATTCCGCTAATTTTTCATCTTTTTTTGGAATTTTAATCTCTTTTGTATTTCCTGTAGAGTTGAGTCCCCCTTTTATTTGACCCCAATTTTTTTGTTTAGTTTCCATATAATAATGTTTAGCATTTGTTATTTATAAATGTCACGAGGGTGTGTCGTGTATGTCGAATGAAATTTATTCGCCTTCAAATTCTATTAAATTAAAAACAGAATAACCAGCCTCTATTAGTTTATTTTTTCCACGAATTTCTGGAAGATCAATTACAAAAGCACATTCTATTATATTCCCACCTAATTTTTTTACTAAATTGCAGGTTGCAATAGCCGTACCTCCTGTTGCTAACAGATCGTCACATATAAGAACTTTATCTCCTTCGTTAATAGAATCTTTATGAACTTCTATTTTATCTGTTCCGTATTCTAATTCATATTCTTCTGAAACAGTTTCTGATGGTAATTTCCCTGCTTTTCTTATAGGTACGAAGGGTATTTCTAATTTTTGAGCTAATAAAGAACCAAATATAAAGCCACGGGCTTCCATTCCAACAATTTTATTTATTTCTTTATCTTTATATCTTTCAGCAAATTTGTTAATTGCAAATCCTAAGGCTTTTGGAGCTTGTAAGAGGGTTGTGATATCTCTGAACATTATTCCTTCTTTAGGCCAATTTGGGATTGTTCTAATATGTTGTTTTAGATCTATTTCTTCTAATTTTTTTATGGTTGAAACTAATAATTTTTTTACATTTTCAGAGTTTTGTTCAAAGACTTTTAATATTTCTTCCCATGTTACTGGGGTTTCTTCTTCTTTCCAACAATCATAATCTGTGGACATTGCAATAACTGCATATGGGATCTCTAATTCGTTTGCTAATGTTGCTTCTGGAGCTACTGACATGTTAATAACATCTGCTCCCCAAGATCTGAACATGTGAGATTCTGCTTTTGTAGAAAATCTTGGACCTTCAATTGTAACTACTGTTCCTTTTTCATGAGTTTTATAATTTAATTCTTTTGATGTTTCTATTAGTAAATTTCTTAATTTTTCTGAAAATGGGGTTGCCATTGGTGTGTGTTTTATACCTTCATTAAAATTATCATGGAAAGTTATATCTCTATGTCTTGTGAAATCAATAAATTGGTCTAATATTATCAAATCTCCTCTTCCAATTTCTTCTTTTAAAGAACCGCATGCTGTTGTTGCTAGAATATAATCAACATTTTGTTCTTTTAGTGCTTGAATGTTTGCTCTGTAATTAACTTTTGATGGAGTTATTTTATGTCCCTTTCCATGTCTTGGTAGGATGACTATTTCTATATTGTCTAACTTTCCTAGGGTTAATTTATCACTTGGTTTTCCGTAAATAGTTTCGACTTCTATTTCTTGAAAATCTTGTAATAATTCTGGATTATCTAATCCTGAACCGCCTATAATTCCTACTTTTACCATTTTTATTTTCTATTTTTGTATCTTCCTCTTTTTTCAACTTTTTCTAGTCTTGTTAAAACGTTTTTATGTTTGTAATTGTTTAAAATAGTCGTGAAGTATTTTTTGAAGTTTTTGTAATGTTTTGACTCCAAAGCTTGTTTTAATAAATGTAGATCCACTGCTTTATCTTCTACTTTTGGAGAAAATAAACCTAAACCAAAATCAATAAAGTAAACCTTGTTATCTTTCAAAATCATATTTGAAGTTGTTAAATCTCCATGGATTATATCTTGTTCATGTAATTTTGAAATTTCTTCTCCTAAAGTTTTACAAATTTCTAAAGATTTTTTTAATGGTAAAGTATCTAAAATATCTTTTAATAAGTTTCCTTGTAAAAATTCCATTTCTATTTTTGTTTCTTCTGTGTTTAGAACTTTAGGGACATTAATGTTAACTGATTGTAATAATTTTGATTCTCTTTTTGTTCTGAATTTTCTTATTTTTTTATCTAGAATTTCTAATCTATAAGATTTTTTAATTCTATCTTTGATTAATTTATTCCCATCTTGGTATAATTTAGCTTCAGCGCCTTGTTGGATTAGTTTCATGTAGAATCTTAGTTACATAAAGCTTATAAAATTATTTTTTAAACAAAAATACATGAGAAAGTTAAAAATTGGGTATTTATTGTCTTATTTTCACCCATTTAAAGATGGTACAGAGAATAATTGTCTTTATCTTGCTACTCAGATGGTTAAGTTAGGACATGATGTTCATGTTTTTACTTCTGATAGAAGAGATGGTCAAATTATTAAAGAAAAATATGAATTTTACAATGGGATACATATCCATAGAAGTCCAACGTGGATTAGGTATAAATATTATTTAGAACTTAATCCTGGGATAATTTCTTTAGTTTTAAAGCATAAAGATTTGGATGTTTTGCATATTCATAGTTTTGGTTTTATAATGTATGATATAATTCTTATGTTAAAAAAATTAATAGGGCATAAAACAGCAATCATTGATACACCCCATGGTCCTTTTATGTCATTAGATAGTTATCCTGGTTGGCAGAAAACATTAAAAAATATTTTTAACAAAATTGAAAAACCCATTAATGATCTTTATGATGGAGTTATTCAAGTTAATACTACTCAATATCCTTGGATAATGGAATCTGGTGTAAAAAGGAGAAATATTCACTTTGTTCCTGATGGTATTCCTGAAGATAGATTTAGAAAAATTGATAGTAAAGAATTTAAGAAGAAACATGGGTTAGATGGAAAATTTGTAATTTGTAATTTAGGAAGGGTTTTAGAATATAAA
>NZCU01000033.1 GCA_002688395.1 Nanobdellota archaeon
TTAAAGTTATCGTTCGTAGATTTTTGCGTTATCTGTAAATGTGGTTACTTCTCCTAGTTGTTTATCGGGGAATACTTCGAACATTAATTTTCTATCTTCTAATAATTGGAAGAACACAACTCCTTGATTGTTGTTAGTATTTTCTGCGTATTTTACTTTTTCTAAAGTTGACCTATCCCATTCATTTCCATCTAAAGTGTAATACCGATAATCAACTAAAACATATTTTATTAATCCATCTTCAACTCCAACTTCAGCTGGGTTTGGTGAATTATTTTTAACTCCGAATTGTGCTTCTTTTCCCCCGTAGTCTCCCATTGAGATAATTATATGGTTAGGGTCTAGATAATCTGGAGATATAGATAAATGTCCAACCCAATAGTTGTTTAATTCTGCATCGCCTGCATACCAATTTGTGTCATCTCTAAACCAATTTCCAATTAATTTTCCATCAATATCATAATCGATTTTTCCACTGATGGGTTTATGGGTTCTTACACTTAAATCTATTAATTTACTTTTTATTGGTTCATTGAAATATTCTATTGTGTCTGGTACATGAATTTTCCAAGGTTCTCCTCTGTAATGTTCTGGTATTAATAATCCTGTTAATATTACATCTTGATCAACTAAATTGTAATCAACATTATTTTTGTAATAACCTAGAATTTCTCCAGCTTCTATTGAAATTCTTTTTGAAAAGCGTTCTTTATCAGAAATCTTTCCCTTTAGTCTTTCAGATAATACATCTATGTGAATGTAAATACTTGAAATTGTACATGTGTGATCGATAACTAATCTGTAATCTTCTCCAGGTGGAGCTCCTGGCATATGATCTAAGCTTTCTAAAACTCCTTTACCTGGAGAGTAGACTTCTATGTCTGCATTTTTATTAGCAAAATTTTGAAAATATTGGTGGTCTATTGGAGTTACATGTCCACCCGTCATTAATCCTAAAGGTAAGAGAAGTTCTGTTTTTTCTAAATTAACTGGTGGAAAATCAAAGGTAACTTTTTCTCCTTCGCAATCTGTTCTTCTGAATTGTTCATGTCGTTCTTCGCTTGATAGTTCTTGCTCTTGAGTTTCTTGTTGTTCTACGTCTGAAGTTTCGTGAGTAACTGCTTGACATCCAGATATGAAAATTACAAGTAATAGAAAAATTATCTTTTTCATATATTAAAAAATGGTTAGATTATATTTAAAAGTAAGGTTTTTAAAGGGAAAATTTCTAATAAAACAATATGATAACAGTTTCAAATGCTCAAGAAAGGCCTGATTTGGGGGAGAGAATTAGCGCTGCTGGATTTGGTTTAGCTGGTGTATGCTTTAGTCCCGTCTATGGTTTAGGTTGTGTTGCGGGTTTATTAAGGGATGGTGATGTTGGAAAATTTAATGGAAGATGTGAAGACTATTATGAGTTTATGAAAATCACTGCTGAAGTTGTTATGGGTAAAAAATATTCTTTCTAAGAATCTACATTGTAGAAATTTTAAGTTTTGCTTAAAAGTTTTATTTTAGGAAAAGTTTTTAAGGTGAACATTTTTATACATTTCTAATGTCAGAGAAATATATTCAGAGACTCAAAGAAAAAATGGATTCTGAACACCCTCTTACAGAATCTGGACTATTTTTTGAAGCCACTTATCTGAGAAAAAGAATTAACGCTTTAGAGAGACACTATGGTTCTGATTCGGGCATTCCTTTCGAAAAGCTTTATGCTTTGGCTGATGAAATTCTTGAAGAATTACGTAGGTCTACAAGAGAAGATGGACTAGACAGGGATTTATTTCTAGAAAAGATGGTAGAAACAAAAGAATTACTCGATCTGTGTGGGAGTTCCTTGGTTAAACAGATCCCTCCTAGCGTTGAATAAAAGTCGCATAACCTATCTTGTGCGAACCTTTTGTTCGGTAAACTTTATTTTTGTGAATAATGTGTTATATGTGCCTTATTAGTACTATCCGGACCTAAGTTTTGGGGAAAAGTAAGGCTAAAAAATTAAATTTTACTTATAATAAATATTTTAAGAATTGCTTAAAAGTTTTATTTATATTTTCTCAGGATTTAGACTAGTTAAATGAACTACTAATCCTCCTTCTGGAGATTTAAAATATTGTACATTATCTGAATATGTATGTGTAAAGAAGATACCCCTACCAAGGTTCTCATTATTTGGTCTATCTCTACCGGCAAACTCATAAAAACCCATTACTTGTTCTTCATGTCTTCCTTCCCTATGTATTAGTATGAAAGGTATTAATTCTGGGTCTATTACTCCTCCTTCGTCAATAACTGCTATTTCTGCAGAAGCATCATTTACTTTCCTAGAAATTGTTACTTGTTTTGAGGGATCTCTTCTATTCCCATGCTGAAATGCATTAAGAACCATTTCATAAAGAGGTGTTGTTAGTGTATATAAGTTATATCCTTCCCCTTCTATTGAATTAACTACATGTGTTACTGTTGCTTTTATCTCTCTTTTGTAACTATCTGGGTGGAAAAAGAAGTTCTCTGTTGTGTATTCAGGTCTTATTTCATAAGGTTCTACGTCGAAATCTCTTAAATTTAAAACCCCATGTTCCCTCATTAGCCTTCTAACTAATGAATCCACTACATCTACGTCAAATATGTCTTTTGCCATGTTATTTTATCACAGAACTCTTTTTTGTATATTTATTAGTATTTTATGCTTTTAAAGCTTTCTAAGGCTATTCTTTAATAATTTTCTTTAATTTTTTAGCTCTTCCTTCATCCAAATATATGGCTCCTTTAATTGTAGACTTAACATATGCCTTTTTTCTTTGAATTTTCTTATGTAGTAATCCTGTTTCTTCTAATGTCGAGGTATATTCGGATAATGTTGATCTAATAGTGTTATAATCCTTCTCTGGGTATGCTTGTTTTGCTATATCTGTTAAGGAGATCCACTCTAATCCAGATTCTAGATGTAAACTAATTATCTCCATGAATAATCTTTTTTGTGAATCTGTTAAAGAACTTAAATGATCAAAAATTTCTCTAAATTCCGTGGCCTCTTTTTTTGGTAAATCTTTAGTTGTTATTGATGAAAAAAGTTTTTCTAGCTGAAGAACCCTATTGTAAATTTCATCTAATTTATTATTATGGTGTGAATGATGATCATTTACTTTTCTGTGTGTTGATAAAAAATCTTTTTTTATTTGAGAAAAAGAATGGCTTAAACTTTCTTCCATTTCTTTTATTCTTTTTTCCATCTTTTTATTTTTAAAAAACCTAAACATATATTTTACAAAGATTAAATTTTATTTAAAGGTTTCTATGTTCGACGAACGTTCTACAACTGTCGTAGAATGGTTCGACGAACGTTCTACGAACAATAATTTAAGTGTCGTGGGACATCGTAGGAAACAAAAATTAACAGCCATATACATAAGCTACAAGCCATATTGTTATTAAGAAGTGTCGTAAGTATCGTCGATTTTTGTAAGATGGTTCTATGAACATTCGAAGACGTAAGTTACACGTAATCGAACAATAAAGTTCGCACAAGTCGAAGAAGTGAGGGGTTAAAATTGATCTGAAAGGTTTCTTTGGAGAGGATCTAGGTCATAATACATGCTAGTGAGGGCTTTTTTGAGACCTAATTTACGAAATTCTGGCAAAAGTGAGAGGTTTACTATACGATTATTGATCTTTTTCTTGATTATGGGTATGTTTTTCTCGAATAATTTGGTTACATATGCCCTTATACAGCCTTCTGAGAGATTTAGACGCTTAGAGATGTCTAAAAAGCGTACAATTTCTAATTCTTCCTCTAATTGGTATATTGTTAGAAAAGTGAGGAACTCCTTCCTTGTTAAGGATTGAAATTGTGATTTTATACCTTCTTGCAGGTCTTTTGACTGCTCTAATTGTTCAATAGTTGAGTGCTTAAGTGCTTGCTTGCTTGCTTGCTTGCTTAAGACCCCTTCATTTCCATTGGAACTTACCACCCCAATAGAAGGTTTATTTATGCTTAATTTCTCTAAAAAAGGAATAATTTTGCTTAGTTCTTCTTTTAAACCTGAAATATTGCTTTTTATTTCATTTAACTCTGATTTTAAACTTAGAATTTCATTATCTACCCTATTTATATCTTCTTTTGCATTTTTAAATGCATTTCTTACTTTATCTTGGAAAAGAGGGTCATTTTCTGCCATTTTGAGTGCTTAACGAGTGCTTAAGTGCTTGCTTAATGATTGCTTAATGCTTAATATATTAAAAATTTATTGTTCGGGACTATATATCTCGAGGAGAGGAGTTGTTTAAATGCTGTAAACAGCATTTAGAGGCTCTAAAACCATAAATTATTTAAATAAACGCCGATTTGATATTATTATATTAAATTAAAAATAGTGAGGTGGAATAAATGGCAGATTTGGTTGTAGTAAGGTCCAAAATTAAGGAACATGCAGACGGATGTAATGTTTCTGGTGATTTTGCTAGCTCTTTAAATGATAAAGTTGTAGCTTTAATAAGCGATGCTGCAGGTAGAGCAAAAGCAAATAGTAGAAAAACTGTTCAAGGAAAGGATCTATAAGGTCCTTATTTTATTTTTTTATTTAAAGAATTATCCAATATATTCTCTTGCTTTATCAATATGGGGTGATACTACAGGTATTGGTAGATGTGGGGGTAAGTTAAGATCTTGAGACAAAGAAAGTGCTTTTATCGTAGACTTTACTATTGCTGTGTTTATTATTTGTGTTGTTAATTCTGATTCAATTTTTTTATTTTTAGTCCAGTTGGTTAAAATTTCTTTTATTCTTTTTTCTTCTTCTAGGAATAAAATATGGCCTGTAACATTTACTTCTCCTATCTTTGGTTCATATTTAACATTGTATTCGAAAGTAAATTTTAATCCAGAAGATGTTTGTTCTTTACCTAGATTAATTTTTTCTGGTAGGACTGACTTTATCAATATACTATGAGATGCTTGCATACCTTTCTTAACATTTGCTTTCTTCTCTGCTGTTGTTTTATCAAAATTAAATCCTACGATTGGCATAAGTAAAATTATAAAAATAGGGTATTTAAAGTTTCTTGTTATTGACTACATAGATTTCAAAGGAGTTATACCTAATAGCTTTAATCCTGTTGTTAACACTTGTATTACTGCGCTTGTTAAAACTAATCTTGCTTCTTTTGTTTTCTTTTGCGCTTTTAGGACTTGATGAGTATGATAATATTCATTGAATGTTTGTGCTAATTCAAATAAATAAGTTGTTAATAAATGTGGTCTTAGTGAAGTTGAAGTTTTTTCTATTGTTGTTGGAAATAAAGACAATTGTCTTATTAGGTTAAATTCGTCTTGATTGTATAAAGAGTAATCTATTTTATTTGAGGATTTTGCTTTCTTTAATATGGAATTTGCTCTTGCTAATGAATATTGGATGTATGGTCCTGTATCTCCTTCTATTGAAAGAGATTCTTTAGGATTAAAATGAATATTCTTTGATGTGTCGTATTTTAACAAATAATATTTTAAAGCGCTTAATCCTATGGCTTTTGATCTTTTTTCTAACTCTTCTTTTTTTAATTTATGACGCTTTATTATTCCTTGTTTTGCTAATGAAGTCATTTCTTCTATTATATCGTCGGCATCTATTACATTTCCTTCTCTTGATTTCATTTTTCCTTCTGGGAGATAAACTAAATTATAACTTAAATGGAAACAATCTTTTGCCCAACTATAATTTAATAGTTCGAATATTTTGAATAATTGTTGGAAATAAAGGTCTTGTTCTGAACCTACTATCCAGATTGATCTATCTAAGTTATAATGTTCGAATTTGTGTTTTGTTAATGCCAAATCATTTGTTACATAGATTGCTGTTTCATTAGCTCTTTGTATTATTTTTTTTGATAGATTGTATTTTTCTAGATCTATAAATATAGAACTATCTTCGTCTTTTTTGAAAATGTGTTTTTTTAATCCTTGTTCTATTATTGGTTGAGCTTTATTATAAAAATCTGATTCTTTGAAAGTTACATCGAATTTTGAACCAAACATTTTATAGGTTTCTTTGAACCCTTGTATTGCCCAGGAATCTAATTTTTTCCAGAGTTGTCTAGTTTCTTTATCTCCTTTTTCCCATTTTTGTAGCATTTCTAAAATAGTTTTTTCTAATTTTTTGTGTTTGGCTACTTTTTGTTGAAACATGACATAGAATTTACCAACGAAATGATCAAGTTTTATATTTGGCTTTTTGTTTTTTCCATATTTTTTATACATATACATAGATTTACAGATATGGGCACCTCTGTTGCTTAATAATATAGATTTGATTACTTTATGGTTAGTGAATGTTAGTATATTTGAAATTGCCATACCTAATGAATCATTTCTTAAATGACCTAGGGTTAAAGGTTTGTTTGTGTTTGGAGAGGAGTATTCCACCATTATTCTTTGTTTTTTTCCTATGTTTGAGGATCCGTATTTGTTCTTTTTTTTATGGATTTCTTTTAATGTTTCTTGAATGAATTCTTCTTTATTTATGAAGAAATTTAAATATGGTCCTATTGAGATTACTTTTTCTATTGATTTTGGAGGAGATATTTTTTCTGCTAAATCTTGTGCCATTTCGAATGGTGATTTTTTTAATTTCTTAGATAATTGGAAGCATGGAAATGCATAATCTCCTAAGTCTGAGTTTGGTGGAGTTTCTAGAGAAATTTCTTTTAATTTAGTGTGTTTTTTTAACAAATTTACTATTATTTTTTCGAAGTCCATTGTAGTAGTAGATAGTATAGATGTTTTTAAGGGTTATGAATTTTTTGAAATATTTTAATGAATAAATAAGGTGGAAGTTTTATTCCTGTTGATAAAATAGTGTTTGCTAGTAGTAAAGATTTTTCTTTATCTGAGGCTTTTAATGGTATTTTTAGGTTTAATAGCTGTTGTAATGTGTAATCACATAAAAATCCCTCATTTAGCTCATATACTAGTTGTAAGTTGTTTAAGTCTAATTTTAAATTGTGTCTTTTTTGTTCTAATTTGATTAAATCTAAAAAAATGTTTCTTAATTTTGTTTCTTTAAAATAAAGGTTTATTTCTTTGTTTATGTAATTTTTAAATGCTAAAGGCTTTGGTTTCTTTGGTGTTAATACTTTTCCAAGGTATTTTACAACTATTTGTTTTGGATACTTTTTCCTTTTATATCTCTTTGTTTTAACTAAATAAGCATATTTATGGTTTTTATGTTGTTTTATACGTATATACATAATAAATAATGTAGTGCCCACCAAATATTTAAATGTTTTGTCGACGATTAGCTTATTTTTTTAAGAATTCTCTCTTTGCCTTTCCAATCTAATGCGTGCTTTAGAACTTCTTGTATTGTTGATACCGGTATTATTTTTATTTTGTTTTTTGATTTTAGAGGTAGCATAATATCTCTTTCATTTGCTTTAGGCACTATTACGTGGGAGATTCCTGCCTCTATTGCTGCTTCTACTTTTGCTGTTACTCCTCCTATTGCTAATACTTCTCCTCTAACTGATAATGATCCTGTTAGTGCATAATTTTGTTTTATTGGTACTTTTGTGAATGCTGATATAATTGCTGTTGCAACTGCTATTGAAGCTGAGTCTCCTTCTACTCCTTCTGGGGTCCCTATAAACTGTGTGTAAATATCATATTTTTCTTTTATGTCTTCTCCAAAGTATTTTAATACAATTGCTGACACGTTCTTTACTGCTTCTTTTGCTATTTTTCCTAATTGTCCTGTTGTGATAAATTCTGCTTTTTGCCCACTAGGTGTTACTTCTGATTCTATTGGAAGAACTATTCCGGAGAAATAATTATCAGTTCCTAGGACTGCTAAACCATTTACCCTTCCTATTTGTTTTCCTTTTGTTAGAATGACTTGGTAGGTTTTCTTTTGTTCTATATATTTATCCGCTATTTGCTGTTCTAATGTTTTTGCTGAGAGTTTTGCCCTTTCAATATGAGTTGGGGTAACAAATTTTGCTCCTTCATCTAAAGCTAAGTCTCCTGCTGCTCTTACTAAACCACCTAATTCTCTTAATCTTAATGTTAATTTTCCAGCTCTTCCTGCTCTCTTTTTTGCTTCTTGTATTATTACTAAAGTTGCTTCTTTTGTAAAATGTGGAATTTTTTTATCATTTTCTACTTCTTGTGCTATGAATTTTATTATTTTTGTTTTGTTTTCTTCATTATCATCAATATCATTATTCATATAAACTTCATATCCATATCCTCTGATTCTAGATCTTAAAGCTGGATGCATATTTGATATTGCTTCTGGTGTTCCTGCTGCCACTAATACAAAATCAGTTGGAGCTGGTGATGTGACTACTGATGCTCCTGATGATCTTTCTGTTTTACATGTTATTGGAAATTTTTTTTCTTGTATGGCTGTAAGTAATTCTTGTTGTGCTAATGGTGGTAGATTTCCTATTTCATCTATGAATAATACTCCACCGTTTGCCTTATGTACAAATCCAGGTATTACTCTTTCATATGCTGGAGTACCTAAACCTCCACTTTGTAGGGGGTCATGTAGTATTGTTCCTAATAATGCATCTACTTGAGCTCCTGATGCATCTATGAAAGGTACTTTGTTATTTTGTGAGTTATCTACTAATAATTTTGGAATTTTTATTTGTTGACCTATTAAACTAGATTTTCTTGATAAATTCATGAATAAAACATAAGATGCTAAGAAAATCATTGATCCTATTAGAGAAGCTGCTGCCATTATATCTCCGTATTGTGATCTTATCCACCATGGAGTTACCATTGCTATTATTAATAATACAAAGAAAATTATGTTTTGGTTCTTAATTGAAGACATAGATTGGAGTTTTGCTTTTTGCAATATTCTTTTGCCTTCTCCTTTTGGTACAGTTTTTATTATTGGATTATTATCATCTGATGGATTGTCTAAAGATAAAATATCAACTAATTTTTCATTTGGTAATGATTCTGATAATCCTAATCCACACATGCTTTTTCCTGTACCTGGTTGGCCGATTAATAAAATATGTCTTCTTTGTTTTGATGCTTTTTTGATAATATCAATTACATTATCTTGTCCTATAATTCTATCTATTAATCTTGAAGGTACTTTAATTTCAGATGTGTTTTTGAAATTCATAGGTTATTTAGTTATTTTTTTATATATTAAATTTTGTTTTATTTTAAAGTTAGTGTTTAAAGAAAAAATGTGTTTTTAAATGTTTATATTATGTCTTCTTCTGCTACTACAACAAAATCACCTATAGCAATAACTGCTGAGAAAGGAATTATTAATTCTCCTGCTTTTGATTTTTCTAGTTCTAGATCTTCTGTATAACCAGTAGGATTTTTAAGTACTATTTGTAATAATTCGCCGGTTCTTGTTTCAAAATTAATATCTCCTACTTCACCAAATCTTTTTCCTGTTTTACTTACAACTGTTTTACTTATTATCTGTTTAGAATACTTTTTGTTTTCATCTGACGCCATATATAAGTTGTATTTTAGCTTATTTATATATTTTTCTTATTTGTAAATTATATGATGAATTAGTATAATAGAAGTTTTACCCTCACCCTTATGTTGCATATGGAACATTATTTATTTTATGTTGTGGTTGTTTGTTTATTTTTATTTTCTTTTTAATTGATAAATTATTATTTTTATATTATTATGTTATGAGGCTTTAGAAGTTATTATATTATTATATCTAATATTTTATTTTTATATTTAGTTTTTAAATTTTTCTATTCTATAATATATAATTAAATTTTAAAATTTAGTTATGACTAAAAAGTTCTAAAGGAAATAAAGGTGTTATTATTTAGTAATTAATATTTTTTAAATAGCTATATTCCATATGGAGATAGTTCTACAGGAAACAAAGGTGTGAGTGTTTTGATTGTTAAGGAATTGTTTATATATTATTTCAGTTTTTTATTTCTTATGGCAAAAGAGTTGAATAAATTTTTTGAAAGTTATTTGAAAAAAGATCCTTTATTTAAGAATAAAAAAGCTTTACAAGATCACTTTACTCCTGATAATATTCCACATAGAGATGAACAAATAAAACAAATAGCAGGTATATTAGCGCCGTCTTTAAGATTAGAGAAACCTAGTAATATATTTATTTATGGTAAAACTGGGACTGGTAAGACGGTTGTTAGTAGGTATGTCACAAACCAAATTTTGGAAACTTCTAAAATCAAAAAAATTCCATTAAAAATATCTTATTTAAATTGTAAAATGAAAAGAGTTGCTGATACTGAATATAGGGTTATTGCACAATTATGTAATATTTTTGGAGAAAAAGTTCCTGCAACTGGATTGCCTACTGATGAAGTCTATAAAACTTTTATACAATCTATAGATAATGAAAAACAATTGATAATATTAGTTTTAGATGAGATAGATCAATTAGTTGAAAAAGCTGGAGATGGTATATTATATAATTTAACTAGAATTAATTCTGAATTAAAAAATGCACAGATTTCTATTTTAGGAATAAGTAATGATTTACTTTTTGTTGATAATATAGATCCTAGAATTAAAAGTAGTTTGAGTGAAGAGGAATTAGTTTTTCCACCTTATAATGCTATACAATTACAAGATATTATGAAGGAGAGAGTGAAGTTGGGTTTTCGTAGAGGTGTTCTTAAAAATGGAGTTATTGAAAAATGTGCAGCTTATGCAGCTAGAGAGCATGGGGATGCTAGAAGAGCTTTAGAATTATTAAGAGTTGCTGGAGAAATGACTGAGAGGAGTAATCAAAACAAAATTACTGTTAAATATTTAGATGATGCCGAGGAGAAAGTTGAGAGAGATAGGATTGTTGATATTATAACAACACAACCTAAACAAAGTCAATTAACTTTACATTCGATATTTTCTTTAAATTTTGAAAATAAATCTTTATTTACTGGAGATGTTTATGAAGTTTATAAAAATAATTGTAATACATGCGCGTTAAAACCACTAACTCAAAGAAGAGTTAGTGATATTATTGCTGAATTAGATATGTTAGGAATTATTAATGCTAAAGTTATTAGTAAAGGGAGATATGGTAGAACTAGAGAAATTTCTTTGGCTATACCTGAGAGTAGTGTTAATGAAGTTAAGGAAATATTAATTGATAGCTTAAATTTTTAAAATGAATGAAATAGTTTCTGTTTTGACTAAAAAAGGATATTTAGTAAGTGATGATTTTATAGATAATATTCCAGAAAATTTTGAGGCTGAAGAATTTGTTAATTTAATTGAAGAAAAAGTTAAGGAAAAGGATGATATTGTTGTTCTTAATAAAGACTTTTTGACTTCTATATTTAAAAAAAAAGATAAATCTAGTATTGAAATCAATTGGAATGAGTTTGATGCCTCTAGAACTCTATTAGAAAAAGGAAAGAATAAAGAAATCTATCAAACTTTTGTTGACATCTTAAATTATGATATTGATGAAAAGAAAAAAAAGAAAGTGGATAGAATTGTTCATTCTATTGAAAAACAAGAGAGTGATATTGTTATTGAAGATAGTGTTTCTAATGAAAATAATGTTATTGTTTTAAAATCATATAAAGAAGAGGCTAAAAAAAGAGTTGTTGATGATTTTGTTTATTACTTTAGAAAAAGATTTGAAGCTATTAGTGGAATATTGAGGAGTAGAGAGAAAATGAATGGTGTTATTTCTTTGAATAGGTTAGGTGGGAAGAAGGATAATGAAAGAGTTTCTGTTCTTGGAATGATTTCTGCAAAAAGAATGACTAAAAATGATAATGTTATGTTAACTATTGAAGATTTTACAGGGGAAATATTTTTGTTGATTAATAAAAATAAGATGGAATTATATAATGAAGCAAAAGATCTTTGTGATGATGAGATTATTGGGGTGATAGGTGTTAAAAGCGGAAGTTTCATCTTTGTTGATGAACTTGTTTTTCCAGAAGTTCCTATGTCTCATGGGATTAAGAAATTTAATGAAGAAGTTTATTGTGCATTTATATCAGATTTGCATGTTGGTAGTAAACATTTCTTAACTGAAGGCTTTGAAAAATTTTTGAAATGGATTAATGGAGGTAGTGGTAATGAGTCACAGAAAAATATAGCTAATAAAATAAAATATCTTTTTATTGGTGGAGATTTAGTTGATGGTGTTGGGATTTATGCTGGACAAGAAGATGATTTAGATTTAAAGGATATTTATGAACAGTATAATCATTTTACTACTTTAATTAAGAGAATCCCTAAAGAAATTCAGATTATTATGTGCCCTGGAAATCATGATGCTTTAAGATTGACTGAGCCTCAACCAGCTATTGGAAAAGAGTATTGTGAAGAATTATTAAAAATGGATAATGTTTATATGGTTAGCAATCCTTCTTTAGTTAACATACATTCTAATGAAAACTTTCAAGGTTTTGATGTGTTGTTATATCATGGAGCTAGTTTTAATTATTATATAGATAATGTTGATAGTATAAGATTGAGTGGAGGTTATAAAAGAGCTGACTTAGTTATGCAATATTTAATGAAGAGAAGACATCTTGCTCCAACACATATATCAACTTCTTATATTCCTAATATTGAAGAGGATTGTTTAGTTATTGATAAAGTTCCTGATTTCCTTTTAACTGGACATATACATAGATTAAATGTTGGTAATTATAGAAATGTTAGTTTGATAAATGCTAGTTGTTGGATTGGACAAACAGATTTCATGGAGAAAGTTGGACTTATTCCGCAACCCGGGAAAGTTGTTGTTGCAAATTTACAAACAAGAGATGTTAAAGTTTTAAGTTTTGTTGAAGATGGAAGCGAATAAACATATACAAAAATATTTTGAGGAAATTGAAGAAGAGACTAATAGATGTTATGAAATAGCAGAAGGGGCTAGAAAAAAAGGATATGATCCTGAAGAAAAAGTTGAGATTGTTCTTGCTAAGAATTTAGCTGAGAGGGCTATTGGTCTTATAAGTACTGTTGCTCCTGAAATTAATGAATCTGGTGAGGAGATTGTTAAGAGAATTGCTGAGTTGGAGGAAGAGTATGGCAATCAAGATTGGAGAGTTGCTTTGAAAATTTCTGAGGAAATAACTAAGGAACAATATTGTAAATTTAGTGATAAGAAAAAAGCTATTGAGGTTGGAATAAGATTTGGTATTGCTTATATTACTGTTGGTGTTGTAGCTAGTCCTCTTGAAGGATTTACTAAATTAGAACTTAAGAAAAGAAGAGATGGTAAGGAATATTTTAGTTTATATTTTTCTGGACCAATTAGAAGTGCTGGAGGTACAGGTGCTAGTGTTTCTGTTGTGATAGCAGATTACATTAGGAAAGTTATGGGATATGATGAATATGATCCTGATGAAAATGAAATCAAAAGAGTTTCTACAGAATTAAGAGATTATCATGAAAGGGTTACTAATTTACAATATTTTCCTAGTGAAGAAGAGATTCATTTTATGGTTGAAAAATTACCTGTACAAATTGATGGAGATCCTAGTGAGAAATATGAGGTTAGTAATTATAAAGATTTAGATAGGATTGAAACTAATATTATTAGAAATGGTGTTTGTTTAGTAATTGGAGAGGGGCTATGTCAGAAAGCCCCTAAAGTTTGGAAACAATTAGATAAATGGGGAAAAGATTTTGAATTAAAACATTGGGATTTTCTTGAAGGTTTTTTAAGTTTACAGAAAAAAATAAAAGCCAAAGGTGATGTTAAAGGAGAGAAACAAAATATAACTCCTGATTATACTTTTATTAAAGATTTAGTTGCTGGTAGACCTGTACTTAGTCATCCTCTTGCTAAGGGTGGACTGAGGTTAAGATATGGAAGAACTAGGATGAGTGGTTTTAGCTCTACTGCACTACATCCTGCTACTATGTTTGTGCTTGAGAATTATATTGCTGCTGGAACTCAACTTAAAGTTGAAAGACCGGGTAAGGCAACTGTTGTTGGAGTTTGTGATTCTATTGAAGGACCTATTGTTAAATTAAATAGCGGGAATGTTGTTTATTTGGGAAATGAAGAAATTGCTGAGAAATATGTTAAAGATATCGAGGAAGTTTTATTTTTAGGAGATGTATTAGTTAATTATGGTGATTTTTTTAATAGAGCACATAAATTAGTTAAGCCAGGATATTGTGAAGAATGGTGGTTGTTAGAGTTTGAGAAAAAAATTCAAAAAAAAGGGATTGTTGAATTAAAAGAAGAATATGGGATTAACACTGAACTTCTTAAGAAATTATTTAAAGGAGATTTAGATATAAGTGGAGAAGATGCTGTTGATCTTTCTAAAAAACTAAAATTAAATTTACATCCTAAGTATACATATCATTGGACTGAGATTGGTAAAGATGGATTAATTAGTTTATATAAATGGATAATGAATGGAAGCATAAATAAAGAAGAAAATAAAATTAAAAAAATAATCTTACCTTTTAATGTTGTTAGTGTTGATGAACCAGATCCAAAAAGAGTTTTAGAATTATTAGGTGTTCCTCATTTAGTTATTAGCAATGAGCATGTTGTTATTGAAGATGATGATGCAAGTGCTTTAGTTTATTCTTTATGTTTAGATAATGAGAAATTTGATTTGGATGATGTTGTTAAAGCTAAACAAGAAAATGTTTTGGAGTTATTATGTAAAAACATTAAACTGAAAGATAAAAGTGGGATTTTTATTGGATCTAGAATGGGTAGACCTGAAAAAGCTAAAATGAGAAAACTAACAGGGAGTCCTCATGTTTTATTTCCTGTTGGTGATGAAGGTGGAAGATTAAGATGTTTCCAATCTGCTATGGAAAAAGGAAAAATAAGAGGAGAGTTTCCATATTATATTTGTCAAAATTGTAAAGGAGAAACTATTTTTCCTATTTGTTCTAGATGTGATGGGAAAACTAAGAGAATTTATCATTGCCTTGATTGTAATTTAGATATGGATAATAAATGTAGTAAATTAAAAAGAATTAATGGAAATGAAGAAGAACATAATTGTAGGTTGTATAAAACTCAAGAGATTGATATTAATAATTATTTTCAAACTATTGCTAGGAAATTAAAATTAACACACTATCCTGAGTTAATTAAAGGTGTTAGAGGAACTAGTAATGAAGATCACTCTCCTGAAAATTTAGCTAAAGGAATTTTGAGAGCTATGGAGGATGTTTATGTTAACAAAGATGGTACTGTTAGATACGATATGACTGAGATGGCTATTACCCATTTTAAACCTAAAGAAATTGGGACTAGTGCTGAGAAACTAAAAAAATTAGGTTATGAAAAAGATGTTAATGGTGGAGAATTATTAGATGATAATCAAATTATTGAATTAATGCCTCAAGATATTATCTTACCTGCTTGTGATGAAAGCCCTGATGAAGGTGCTGATGAAGTTTTATTTAGGGTTAGTAAATTCATTGATAGTTTATTAGAGAGATTTTATGGTCTTGATAATTATTATAGTTTAGAAAAGAAAGAAGATTTAGTTGGACATCTTATTTTAGGGATGAGTCCCCATACCTCTGCAGGAATTTTAGGAAGGATAATTGGATTTAGTAAATTGCAAGGATTTTTGGCACATCCTTTATTTCATAGTATTATGAGGAGAGATTGTGATGGTGATGAAGCTTGTGTTGTTTTATTAATGGATGCTTTGTTGAATTTTTCTAGAA
>NZCU01000034.1 GCA_002688395.1 Nanobdellota archaeon
TATAGAAAAAAAAGGCATAATTAAAATGTTAGCAGTAGAACACGACTTTACAAGAAAAGACATAGAAGATTTAACTGATATAGCAACAAATGAGGGTGCAAAAGGCTTAGCATATTTAAAAGTAAATGACAACAAACTAGAAGGAAACCTAGCAAAATTCTTCCCAGGAAAACTACACAAAGATTTAATTTCTAAATCTAAAATAAAAAAAGGATATTTATTATTTGTAGCAGATAAATATAAATTATGTAATCAAATATTAGACAAACTAAGACAAAGTATAGCAAAAAAACTAAACTTAATCAAAAAAGATGATTTCAAATTCGTATGGATTACAGATTATCCATTATTTGAATGGGAAGAAGATGATCAAAAATGGAATCCAATGCATCATATTTTCTCCTCACCAAAAAAAGAATGTATAAAATACTTAACATCATCACCAGAAAAAGTCCTAGGAAATTTATTTGACATAGTTTTAAATGGAACAGAACTAGGATCAGGATCTATTCGTATTTCCAACCCAGAACTACAAAAAAAAGTTATGAATGTAATTGGCTTAACAAAAGAAGAAGCTGAAAAGAAATTTGGATTCTTATTAAATGCTTACAAATATGCAGGACCAATTCATGGAGGGATGGGAATAGGATTTGATAGAGTGGTAGCAATGTTCTTAGGAACTAATGATATAAGAGAAGTAATTGCATTCCCAAAAAATAAAGCAGCGCAAAATCCAATGGATTCATCTCCATCCGAAGTTACTCCTTTACAATTATCTGATTTACATATTAAACTAGATATAGTAAAGAAAAAATGAAAGTAGATAAAGAATTAATAAAGAAAGTAGCAGAAAATGCAAGACTTAACTTAACAGAATCAGAAATAAAAAATATACTTCCAGAACTAAAAGAAATTCTAAATAACTTTGAAATAATAAAAAAAGCTCCAACTAAAAATATAGAACCTTCTTTTCAACCAATAGAAATTAAAAATGTAACAAGAGAAGACAAAACTTCTAAATGTCTATCTCAAAAAGAAGTACTAAAAAATACTAAGCACAAAAGCAATGGATACTTTAAAGGACCAAAAGCAATATGATATTACAACATTATCTAAAAGAGGTAAAAAAAGGAGATGTTTCTATTAAAAAAACAGTTAAAGCAATTTTAAGGGAAGCAAAAACTCTAAACAAAAAACATCATTGTTTTAATATAATCTCAGAAGATCTAGCTTTATCTCAAGCTGAAAAACAAGAGAAAGAACCAAAAGGACGTTTAGCAGGCTTACCAATTTCTATAAAAGATTGTATTTGTGTAAAAGACGTTGAATCTAGAGCAGGTTCTGAAATTTTAAAAGATTATGTCCCTCCATTCAACGCAACTGTAGTAAAAAAATTAGTAGATGAAGGAGCAATTATTATAGGAAAAACATCACAGGATGAATTTGGTTTCGGTTCTTTCTCAACAAACACCGATAATATTCCAAAAAATCCTTTAGACACAGAAAGATCATGCGGAGGTTCTTCAGGAGGATCAGCCTGTTTCACTCAATTAACAAAACATCCTCACGCATCTATATCAGAATCTACTGGAGGAAGTATTGCTAACCCAGCATCATTTTGTGGTATCTCAGGATTAACTCCAACATATGGTTTAGTTTCAAGATATGGATTAATAGATTATGCAAATTCTCTAGATAAAATAGGAATAATGTCAAAAACAACAGAAGAATTATCTCCAATCTTTGATGTAATAAAAGGTCATGATAAAAAAGATTCAACTTCTTTAGATATTTCATCAAATTCTAACAACGAAGTAAAAAAAATAGCAATAATAAAAGAAGCATTTGAAATAGATCCAAAAATAAAAGATATAATTTTATCAAACCTAGAAGATTATGATGTAATCTCATTACCTTTAACAAAAAAATATGCAATTCCTACTTATTATTTAATAGCTATGGCAGAAGCTTCAACAAACCTAGCAAAATACTGTGGATTAAGATATGGTTCAACACTTCCATTAAAAGGATCTTTCAATCAATTTTTCTCAGAAGTTAGAAGTAAATATTTCACAAAAGAAGCTAAAAGAAGAATTATTTTAGGCACTTTCGCAAGAATGGCAGGATTCAGAGACGCTTATTATCTAAAAGCTATGAAAACTAGAACTTTAATTATCAACGAATACAAAAAAGCATTCAAAAAATATGATGTTTTAATATCTCCAACAATGCCAATCCTATCTCCAAAATTTTCAGAAATAAAAAAATTATCTCCATTAGAAAACTACCAAATGGACACATTAACAACAGGCCCAAATATTGCAGGCTTACCCCATTTATCAGTTCCAACAAATTCTATAGGAAAATTACCAGTAGGAACTTTACTAATCTCAAATCATTTAGAAGAAGATAAATTACTAAATTTTGGAAGAAAAATAGAAGAAAAATGAAAATAGGAATAGAAATTCACGTTCAATTAAACACAAAAAGTAAAGTTTTCTGCTCTTGCACTACTCAATCTTCTGAAGAACCAAATACAAATGTATGTGAAATCTGCGGCGGATTCCCAGGGTCTAAACCAGTCCTAAACAAAGAAACATTACAACAAGGAATAAAAGTTGCTCTAGCACTAAATTCTAAAATAGCTTCAGAAACATTCTTCTCAAGAAAATCATATTTCTATCCAGATATGACAAAAAACTTCCAAATTACCCAATATGAAACCCCTTTCTCAATTAACGGAAAACTGGACAATATAAGAATAAAAAGAATACATTTAGAAGAAGATCCAGGAGCTTTAATCCATAAAGGCTCAACTTGTTTAATAGATTATAATAGAGCAGGTATTCCTCTAATAGAAATAGTTACAGAACCAGATTTTAAATCTCCAAATGAAGTTCGTTTATTCTTAAGAAAATTAATCACAATCCTAGAATACTTAGAAGTTTACACAAGAAAATCAGAAGCAACAATGAAAGCAGATGCAAATATTTCAACAACAGGAGAAAAAGTCGAAATAAAAAACATTACTGGATTAAAAGAAATTGAACGTGCTTTAAATTATGAAGCAACTAAACAAAAAGAAACTCCGGCCAAAAAACAAGAAACCCTTGGTTGGAATTCAGATAAAGGAATAACATACTTAATGAGAACAAAAGAAACAGAAGATGATTATGGTTATATATATGACCCAGATTTAGTAAAAATAGAAATTCCAAAAGAATTAGTTTCTAAATTAAAATCCCAAATTCCAGAATTAAGTTTGGATAAATCTTCAAGATTCAAAAAACAATACAAATTAAACAAAGAAGATGCAGAAGTTCTAGCATCAGAACAAAAATTAGCAGAAATATTCGAAAAAGTAGCTGAAAAAATAGATCCAGATTTAGCAGCTAAATGGTTAATTAGAGATTTATTAAAAATAATTAATTACAACAAAACAACAATAAATGAAATTAAACTAGAAGTAAAACATCTAATAGAATTATTAGGATTATTCCAACAAGGAAAAATAACAGATAAGACTGTAAAAGATTTATTAATAGAATTAATCAAAGAACCATTTTCTCCAAAAGAATACATAAAAAAACATAATCTAGAAATTATCTCAGATTCCGGAAACTTAGAAAAACTTTGTAAAGAAGCTATTAAAGAACAACCTAAAGCTGTTAAAGATTATAAAGAAGGAAATGAAAAATCAATCTATTTCTTAACAGGACAAGTAATGAGGAAATCTAAAGGAACAGCAAATCCAAAAGAAGTTGAAAAAATTCTAAAGAAACTAATTAGATAAAATTCAAAATAACACCTAAAATAAAAACACCTATTAAAATAGCTCCAATTAATTTACTAACCCCAATACTATACTCCGGCTTTCTCTCACTTTTCTTTTTAGCTTTCCACAACATTAAAACTATTAAAGTCCCTTCAACACCACCAGCAATAACTCCAGTCGTTCCTATAACATTAATAAAACTCTTAAACCCAAATAAAAAAATAACAAAAGGAACAAAAATTGTAAATGCCCATGAAGAAAATTTACTTACCTTATAATCATAATTATACATTTCTCTTAATGCTAAACCTAATGCTAAAAAACTAGTAGTCATAGCAAACACCGCAAATAAATTAGCAAGAATAACAATCCACTTCCCAAACACCAACCCTAAACCAACAGTAGCAACTTCAGTAATTTTAATTCCAAATACACCAACAACAGCAGTTGTAAAAATAACATACATAGCTAAAGGAATTAAACTACCAATAATAATTGCTTTCTTCAAACTCCTTTTATTCTTCACCAAAACTTCTCCTGCTTCAGGTACAGATGCTGCTCCTATAAAAGCAAATAAAATAACACCATAAGGAATAAATAATTTCATTAAACTAAATTCAGTTAAATTACTCAATTCCATCCTTCCAGAAAAAAAAGCAACCGCAGAAATTAATAAAACTAAAAATATAACAGCACTACTCAACAACAATTCAGAACTAGCAACGCCTTTAATACCAAAATAAATTATAGAAGAAACCATAACAAAAAATCCTAAACTAAACCAAAAAGGATTAGCACTAAATATAGCACCTAATGCTTCTCCAACACCAATAAGATAAGCTAATAATGCTCCATAAATACCAAAAGCCATGCTAAAAGTCATCAATGCTCTTCCTTTTCCACCCAAATATTTTTGAGCATATCCAGTAAGCTGATGTTTCCCTTTAGTTCTCAAAACAACCTCCCCAACAGCTAAATTGATTAATAAAATAACTATTCCAAGCAACACTATATCTAATAATCCTGTTAAGAAACCAGCTTGAGCAACAACATAAGGAATTCCAAGAACGCCAGCACCGATGATAGTTCCAACTAAAACAGCTATGGCTTTATACACCTCATTTTTAACCATACCAACATTTAAAAAGTTCTCATTTATATATTTTATCTAAGGGCCTGTAGTTTAGTATGGAGAGAATGCAAGGCTTCGGACCTTGAGACCGGGGTTCAAATCCTCGCAGGCCCATTTTACAGAAAACTTTATATTATAAAATACTCTTCATAAAATAGATGAAAAAGAAGGATATTTTAAAAAGAAATAAAAAAATATCAAAAACATTAGAGAAGAAAAAGAAAATAAAAACAATTGAAGAAATTGTCTTCTCTCAAGCTTTCTCAATAATAGGTGGTTTAACTGCTGGAACAATTTTAGCCATTTACACAAAACAAGTTTTACTAATTCCTGGTTTATTTATTTTACTCCCAGGATTTTTAGAGATGGGAAATGCAATTTCTGGCTCTTTATCTTCTAGATTAAGTTCAAGGTTATATCAGAGAAAACTAACTAACTCTATATTGGCACAGAACATCACAGCCTCTTTCATACTGAAAGTAATCAGTAGTGTAAGTCTTGGACTATTGACATATTTCCTTTTAAAATTTTTATTCAATATAAACAACACTACCATAATCTTTATTCCAATCATAGCAGCAATCATTTCAGGATTAATACTTCTTCCAGTAACAGCAAAAATAGTCGTATGGCTTTACCATCACCATGATGATCCAGATAATTTACTAGGGGCATTATCAACAACTTTAGGAGATATAATTAATATAGGAGCAATTTTAATTGCAATTGTGATTTTAACATGAACCAATTAACCGGAACAATAATAAAAGAAAGTTTTAGAATAATTATATTCGCTGCAATACTCAGTTCTCTAGGAGGCATAGGTTTAGAATTAATTAATGAAAAATTAATAGCAATCCTCCCATTATTAATAATCTTTCCAGCGTTAAATAATATGATAGGAAATTTCGGAACAATTATATCAGCAAACTTTACAACTTTACTATTTACAAATCAACTAAGAGCAAGGTGGAAATCAAAAAAACTAAGAGAATTACTCCGTACTTTATTTATCACAGCATTCTTTTCTGCTATTTTCTTAGCAACTCTAGCTTCTTTAATCTCTTGGTATAAAGGCTTCCCAATGACGTCAGAAATATTCTTTAAAATTTTAATAATAGTGTTAGTATGTACAGCAGTCCTAGTTACTCTAATTTGTTTAATAGCCGTATCAGCAGGTTTCTATTATTACCATATAAAACAAGATCCAGATAATAAACTAATAGCTTTATCAACATCTATAGCAGATCTAGGCGGATTAATAATATTCTCAATTTTAATACATATTATGTTCTAACAACAAAATTTATAAAAACAATAACTAATACATTTACTAATGTCTAAAAAATTAGGAATAACATCAAAAAAATCAGAAAATTTCTCAGATTGGTATACTCAAATAATTCAAAAAGCAGAATTAGCAGAATACACAGATGTCTCAGGTTGTATAGTTTTTCGACCTCTAGCCTATGAAATATGGGAGAAAATTTCATCATTAGTAGATAAAAAATTCAAAAATCTTGGAATTAAAAATTCTTACTTCCCATTATTCATCCCAGAAAAATTATTATCTAAAGAAAAAAAACACGTACAAGGATTTGTTCCAGAAGTAGCATGGGTAACACATGCAGGATCTACAAAACTCCAAGAAAGATTAGCAATAAGGCCAACCTCAGAAACAATCATGTATGAAACATATTCTAAATGGATCAAATCATGGAGAGATTTACCTTTAAAGTTAAACCAGTGGAATAATGTAGTAAGATGGGAATTTAAACATCCAGTTCCATTTCTAAGAACAAGAGAATTTCTATGGAATGAAGGCCATACAGTTTTTGCAACTGAAAAAGAAGCAAATGAAGAAAGAGATGATATAATAGATATTTACAAAAATGTAGTAGAAAGTAATATGGCTTTATATGGGTTAATTGGAGAAAAATCAGAAAAAGAAAAATTCGCAGGAGCAGAGTACACAGTTTCTATAGAATATTTATTACCCAATGGAAAAGCTATCCAAGGTCCTGATTTCCATCATGATGGTCAAAATTTTGCAAAAGCTTTCAACATAAGTTTCCTAGATAAAAATGAGAAAAAACAGTACACATACCAAAACACATTCGCAATAACAACTAGAATGATAGGTGTAATGATAGCAGTACATAGTGATGATAAAGGATTGATATTACCCCCAAACATAGCTCCAAATGAATTAATCATAATCCCAATTTTCACAAAAGAAAATAAAGAAAAAATATTAAAAAAAGCAAAAGAAATTAAGAAAAAATTAAACAAATATAATTCCGTATTAGATGAAAGAGAAGATTATTCTGTTGGTTGGAAATTTAATGAATCAGAATTAAAAGGATATCCAATAAGAATAGAATTTGGTCCTAAAGATTTAACAAAAAAACAAGTAGTAGTTGTAAGAAGAGATACAAATGAAAAAAAGAATGTAAAAATAACAAGTTTAGATAAATCTATAGCAAAAACTCTAGAAGATATTCAAAATAATTTATTTGAAAAAGCAAAAGACTTAGTGGAAAAAAATATGGTAGAAGTTAAAGATTTACAAAATTTAAAAAAACAAATTAAAAATAAAAAAATAGTTTTAGCGCCTTACTGTAATGATCCAAAATGTGAAGAAATAATAAAGTATAAAACAGGAGGAGCAAAAACTCTTAATAGACCTTTAAAACAAACAGTAAAAGGAAACTGTGTTAATTGTAATAAAAAAGCTAAATATTTATTTTACTTCGGAAAAAGCTATTGAAATAATCTTCTAAAGATAACTAAGAATCTTTCAAGTCTATTAGCTTTTCCAATTTTTAAAGTAAATCCTTTCTCCATTTCATATTTTTCATTATTAGAATCATAATAATTAAATTTAATATTAATAAAATTGTCTCCTTCTTCAAAATCCCATCCATTAAAAGGAATTTTAATTTCTTTTTCTCCTTCAACAGTATCAAAAATAAAAGCTCCAACATTATCAACTAAAATCTCTAATTTTTCTACATTAGGTACAGCATTTAAATTAATTTTAATTTCTCCTCTCTCACTATATTTAACATCTGAATAATCAATAGAATTAACCGTTAGTTCTGGTTTATCATAAATTTCAAAATCTACAAAATCACTAATAACAAAATTATTTTCCAAAGCTCTAACAAATAATCTTTCTTTATATTTATCTAAATCATAAACAAAAACTTCAGTACCTTTATCAGTAATACCTAAATTAACATTTTTACAATCTTTCTTTAAACACAACTCAAAACTTAAAGGAACATTTCCATTGTTCTCCATCTCACAAATAACATTTAAATTTTCATAAGAATAATATCCACTTTTCTCAGCATCACAGCTTAATTTTAAATCATGTGAAATAATCTTACCTTCTTCTACTTCTAAAGAATCCATAGTTTTTTTAGCTTCTTCATAACTTATAACATCAAAACCTTTAGCAAATGTTATTTCAGATTCAGCTTTTGCTCCTAAAGAATCTTCAACAATAATTTCCCCGGTAAATTGAAATCCTTCTTGTATCACATCATCAATCTTAACTAACCAATATATTTTCTTCTCTTGTAATGGTTTTAATAATATTCCTCTAGCATTATCTCCTTCTAATCCAGGAGCAATAGCTACATAAACTAAACTAGAAACATAAAATGGTTGTAAATTCTTAACAGTAACTTCTATAGGAACATAACTACCCTCTCCAACATTATCTTCTAACAGTTTAACATCTAAATTTAATAATGGAACAAATTTCTCTCCTTTATCTTTTAAAGTTGCATTAACCTCAAATTCTTTATCAGCTATTCCAACCTTAACACTCCTCCAAAAGTATTCAACACTAGGCTCATTAGCATCACTACCTTCCATCATTTTAATATGTCCAGAATCTACCCAACCATATTGGCCAAAAGTAACATCAAAAGGAACCCATCCATGTCCTGGAAAATAAACTTCACTCCAAGCATGAGGGCTCCATCCTCCAACCACATCACTATGTGCTAATCCGCTAACATATCTAACAGGGATTTTCAAAGATCTCAAAAAACTAGTAAATAAATTAGTTAATTCATCACAAACTCCAAATCTATTATCCAAAACCCAGCTACTTTTCTGAACACTTTTCTCAGTTAACGTATTCAAATCATATTCTATATTCGTTCTAGTCCATTCAGCAAGCTTGAAAACAGCAGTATAATAATCAGTCTCTCCTGCAACAATTTCATTAGCTTGATCTCTTATTTCTCCCGTAATATCAATATAATCTTTTGATTCAATATAATCTGAATGTTCTTGTCTATAAGTAGCAGAAGGAAATGGGATAGTCTTATCAATTCTCCTAAATAAATTTTTAGAAGTAACTTCCGCCTCTAAACTATAAATCAATTTATCTTTATTTTCAGTCCATCTAAAATTAACACTTTTATCACCATCGCTTCTAGTTTCTCCACTCCCAGAATCTAAATCTATATTATTCACTTCCTGCCCGACAAATTCTAAAGGATGAAAATATAACGTAGCTTCAAAATAATCTAAAGTAGATTTATCATCAATATAAGTCAAATCAACTTCTCCGTCAATAGTCACATCAGAAGTAACAGAAGTATAAGGAGCCAAATTTTCAGCTAAAACTCCTGAAATCAATACTAAAAATACTAAAAATACCTCCTTTAACATCTCTTTTAGAAAATATCTAAAATATAAAAAACTTTACTTCAAATTTCTTTTTTAATTACTTCTATAAATTTATCAAAATCTTCTTTTTTAACACTAGCACCAACAGCATAATCATGTCCACCACCATAACCCTCAACCCCAAATAAAGCTTTTTCAAGAATTTTAGGTAGTTTAGGACCTTCAGGGCTTCTTAAGCTCATTCTAATATCTCCATCTTTCTCTCTACCAACTAATATTACCTTACCAGGGAATTTATACATTAACTCATTACTCAAACTCCCAGTAAAACTATATTTTCCAGAAATATAAATAAAAATAACAATCTTCTTCCCTTTATTTTCTTTAACAGCTTTATCTAATAATTTATCATATTCTTTTTCAATTTTCCCAACTTTTATCAACAATAATCTAAGCCATTCATTTTTATCATGTAATAAATCATAAGGATTTTTTAGTCTAGTTAAGGTATCAACATTTTTTCTAACATCATTAGTTTGTCCTTTCAAAGCAAAACCAAATATTTTTATCAATTTACCTAAATTAGAATTAAACAACATCTCTTTTTGATCTTTAGCCTCTTTTAATAACTCAGGATATTCTTTAATAAATTTTTTAATAAAACTAGGTTTTTGATAATCTGAAACAATCCCAATAGTAGCCAACCACATATCTTCATTAGTTAACTTATAACACCAATAACTAACACATCTATTATCTTTATCATTCTTTATTCTAGGATTATAATATTTTACACCTTTTATTTTAATAACAGGATGATGATCAATCCAAATAATAGGAACATTACATTCATCCACAAATTCTTGTTCTACAACAGGTTTATCTAAAATAATTACCAAATCAGGACTATATTTCTTAACACTTTCTAGATAACTAGCATCAAGCATAGGTTTTCCTCTAACAATAAACCCTTGTCCTTTCTTAAAATGTCTTTTTAATAATAAATAACTGACTAATCCATCAGGATCATCATCATAGAATATTAATGGATTTTCACTCTTCTCAATTAAATTTTTTATCTGTTTTAAAGTAATCATATTTTGGATAAGACCTCATTAACCTCTTCCTGTTTCCAACCTTGTTCTAAAGCAGCCTTAGCTAAATCTTCTTTTTTATAGCCCTTTTTTAAGTTTTCTAAGAGGTAATTTTCCAAAGGTTTTAACTCTTCTTTAACATTTAAAATTTTATCAATCTGCTCCTGTTTCCAACCTTGTCCCAAAGCAGCTTTAACTAATTCCTCTTTCTTATATCCTTTTTTTAAATTTTCAGAAATATAATTCTTTAAACCAGTTAAATCCTCCTCTACTTCTTCAGGTAAAACTTCTTCTTTTTTCTTTTTAGTAAATATATTCTTTACAAAATCCAATGAAAAACTATCTAAATACCCTTTTTTCTTAGCAAACACAACCCCACCAACAAAAACAAGAATTAAAGCTCCCAATAAACCAACCCATAAAATTATATTACTAGCACTTTCATCTTTAATACAAATAGCATTTCTACAAATAGAACCAGTAGAACATTGAACATCACTAGGACAACTCTGACAATTCTCCCCACTTTCTCTTTTTCCATTTCCACATTCACTTGTTACTATAACAGGAACTTCAACTTCTTCAATTACTTCCTTTTCCTCAACAAGAATAGTCCATGTATTGCTAACACCATTAACAGTAACTTGTAGTTCATTAGTCCCTACAATAACAGCATCAAAAACAAAAGTACCACTAGTTTCTGGTAATTTTAAACCATCTAAATACCATTCCGCAGAAACATTCTCCCCACTAGCAGCAAAACTCTTTTTCTCTCCTACTTCCATAACAACAGAGCTTCCAGCAGGAGAAAAATCAGAACTCCTAGTAATAGTCCCAGCACTCACTCCAAAAATACTCAAATCAACATCATTACTTTCCTTATCATCAGTATCATTATCTGCAATAAATATAATAGAAAATTCTCCAGCAATATTAGAAGTTATATCTACTTCTCCATCATTAATATTAATATCAACACCTTCTAAACCTTTACTCCCAGCTTTAAATTTATAAAATAAGTCAGTTCCATTATAATACTTATCTAAATCTATTACATTTTTATTAATCCCAACTGAAGCATTTAAATCTGGAATGTTAGTAAAATCAATAAATTCTGAATCAGCTAAAACTGGAATAATCATTAATAAGAATATTAATATTAACCGCTTCATTTTATAGAATTAATAGAAACTTACTATATAAAGATTTTGAACTATTTTCTTTGCTTATTATCTTTTCTTTTAAAATTAGCAAATCTACTAGGCCTTAATTTCTCTGCCCCTTTACCTTTGTTATTTAAAATTCCTCTAGATCTCCGTCCAGAATTAGTTAAACCTCTAAAAACTCTCCCTCTTCTTTCAGATAATCCACTTAATTGTTTATCTTTCTTAATTTGTGGATGATCTCTATCAACTAAAATAACTTCATAAAATCCATATCTTCCATCTTTTCCAACTTCATAAGAATTAACAACTTCACAATTTTTAAAATCCCTATTAGCTCTTTGTTCAGCTATAGTTTGATAGCTTTTATCCACTATTTTTCTAGGGGTGGCATTCTTACTTCTTCTACCTTTTTTTAAGCTACCTCTTCTCTTTCTTCCACCCCTAAGAACTCTAACTCTAGCTAATATTATTCCTTGTTTAGCCCTATATCCTAAAGCCCTAGCCCTATCTAATCTAGTAGGTTTTTGAATTCTAATAACTGCTCCTTCTTTTCTCCACTCTATTAATCTCTCAAATCTTAATTCTTTTAATTCTTTATTTTTAGGATTTTTCCATAAATTTCTAATTCTTTGGTATAACATACTAGAATTTTACTAAAAACTATTTTTAAACCTTTCTATAACAACATATATCCCAAACTTGCCAAAGCTGCTACTAAGAAACTGCTTGCTAAGTTTCCAGTCCAAAGCACAAATAATAAAACTATAATTCTACCAATACTAATTCCAAACTCTCTAAATACAAAATATTCAACTTTTCCTTTAGATTTATTATAAGCAAGTGCATTAAAAGGAACACTCATTCCCGTACCACTTATAGAAGAAAAAACAGAAACAATAATTAATTCTAATTTAGTTCTAACAAATATAAAAAGAATCCAAAGAAAGGCATTAGGCCAAGCAAACCATCTTATTAATTGTCTTTTATCAAAAACATCACTCAATCTTCCTGTAACATTAACAACTATTAAACCTATAACTCCTAAAAAAGTAAACAAGCTTCCCATAGCAACATAAAGTTGCAAAATTGCAAAAATAAATATTGGCCAAAACACAATACTAACCATTATTTTAGCACCTAAAGAAGCATAAGAAACTAAATCTTTAAAACTACCAGCGGTTAAAAAATTCCAAGATATTTTATAATTTCTTTTAATATCTTTAGTAAATAATAAAGGAACTGCAGAACTTAATATTAATAAAGAAACAATAATGAACAACACTGTAAATCCAGAAAAAGTTAATAATACTCCTCCAATCATAGGTCCAACTAATCCTGCCAACAAAGCAAAGCTATAAAATCTCCCTAATTGTTTACCTCTCTTTTTCTTCTCACTAAACAAAGAAAAATCAATATGGAATGCAATCCAAAAAATACCTTCAGCAGCACCATAAATTAATGGAACTAAAATAAACAAACTAGGATTAAATCTTAATAAGTATAATAAAATAAAATAAACCACATATAATGGCATGCCAGCCAACATAACATGTTTAACACCAATTTTATTAGTTAATTTAGCTCCAATAGGTGTAAAAATTAAAAAAGCAAATGAATATATCAAATAATAATAAATAACAAAATTCAAACTATAACCCAACTCTTTAAATAAAAATAAAGGAACAAAAATTCCTATCATAGAAAAAGCAAGTACTCTTAAAACAGCGCTAACATATAATTCCGTCAACTCTTTTTTATTGAGTACATATCTCAACAAATGAGTATCTTCATGGTGCCCATTCATCTTTTATTTTCCCAGCAATTATTCCACTAACATCTATTTTATTACTAGCATTATGAATCGTATTACAACTTACAACATTATTAGTATGTTTTTCTAATTCTTTTAATGCTCCTCCAGTCATAACAGGATGCACAGTAATACAATCCACATCTTTTAACCCTAAATATTTAATGGCTCCAATCATTGTACTTCCAGTAACAATCATATCATCTATTAGTAAAACTTTTTTATTCTTTAAATTATATCCTCTCTCAAACTTAACATTAAATTCATCTTTTCTTTTTTTATTTAAAACAACAAACCTAGGACCTAAATCCATAATTAAACTTCTAGAATTCTCATCAGGACCAACAACCACAACTTCTTGATAATTTTTTTTAATATAACTTTCAATTAATTCAGATGAACTAATAGAATGAACAGGAACTGAAAAATATTTCTTTAAATCTTTTATATGTGGATCAACACTAACAATAGAATCAACAAAATTATTTAATATTTGTCCCAAAATCTTAGGACTTATACTCCCATATTTCTCTATCCTCATATCAGATCTTAAATAAGACAAATAAGGAGCAATTAACACAACTTCCTTGGCCCCTAAATCCTTAGCATGATTAGAAGCAAATAAAATCTCAATCAAAGCATTATTTTGATGTGGATAAAGGCTTTGAACTAAAAAGACTTTTTTATTTTTTACATTTTCATTAAAAGTCATACGTAACTCCCCGTCTACAGAATGTGTAATACCTAAATCAAAGTAAGGAATATTTAATTTTTTGGAAATATTTCTTGCCAATAACTTAGAATTTGATAAACCAATAAGTATCATAATAGTTATTGTAAATTAAATCTTATATAAATTTTTAGTTAATAAAGTCTGTAATAATTTCTTTCAATCACAATAATGTTTATAAGTTTAAATTTTATAACATCTGGTAACATGGATAAATATTTAAAAATAATTTTAGGGCTATTAATTTTACTAGCTGGAGTTTATACTTATATAGCTTGGCCGAATAATTTACAAGCCTTATGGACAATAATTAGAGGAGTTTTTGGCTTAGCGATAATCTTAATAGGACTATTATTTATCTTATTGGGAATCACTGAATAAAGCTTCTTAAACTAGTTTGTTTTTTGTATTCTTCAATTATTTTACTTTTTGCAACATATTTGAAAAAAGGACTTTTTATCCTAGTTTGAATATCCTCAAAAGCTTCTTTTAGATTATTAAATCTTCTAAATTTCTTTCTAAATGCATTTCTACTAACCTCTCTTAAAATACCAACTCCTAAAGGAACTTCATAATTATTTATTTCTCTAAAGAAAACAACACTAGCCTGTCGTTTAATCTCATTTAAATATTCAGTAACAGCTAACTTATTTGAGTAATAAGCACCTGTTACATCACCAGCATATTTCTTCCTATTAAATACAATTTCATAATCATGCCAAAAATGAGGATCCATATTTGCTTTAGCTTCAATAACTTCAAAACTCCAACTTCTGGGCAATAATAAAATTTCATAATGATTCCCCAAATATTCATCACTAAAAACCATAATATCATTTATCCAAGGATAATCTCTTATGTTACTCAATAGATGTTTAGATATTGTATCATCAACAGCTGTAGTACTCCATCTACTTGGAACTAATTTTCTTTGGGGTTTTATTCCTAACAACCCAGCACTTAATAATTTAATAACAGAACTCACACTAAATCCAGATTTATGTAAATCTACAACAGCATCTGCTGATTTTAAATGAATATCATCAACAAAATAATCTACTTTCTTAGCAATTTTAACATTCCCAATTACTTTAGCTTTTCTTAAAGGAGCAACATTTCCAAGAGGATTTGCAACAGCATCAGTATTTACATTTATAGTGGGTCTTTTCTTCAAATTAAATTCAACATCACAAGGTTTATACGCCATTGAAACCTCTTGCATAACATCATTTAATCTTCCATTAGGATTTTTAATATTATTAACAAATCTAGAATAAACTAACTGACTTCTTTTAAATAAAATATCATCGCTACTTAATTTTGATTTAAACCATTCTTCAGGATCACTCATTCTATTACTTTCATCATCATGACCAACAGGACTTAAAATTCCACTAAAAACACTTGGATAATTATGTCTCCCAACAAATATATCAGGTGGGGACGAACCGGAAAAATTTACATTAATATCTTTAGTTTGAAATAATTTAAACTGATTTTGCAAAGGACAATACCCATCTCCATAAAACTTAGGGTGCCATCCTTTACAGTATTTACAATAGTGACCTCCCATAATAAAAGTTAAAATCTATAATTATTTATAGTTTACGCACCTTTGGCGGGTATGTCGAATAAAAACATTTTTATATCTCAACTTCTAATATCAAAATATGAATGGTTTAAGTAGGTATAGAAGAGTTCTAAGATATATTGATGGTTTAGAAAAAGATAATCCTAAAAAAAATAGAAAAGATATGAAAGCTCTTCACAAAAAACTAAAATTTACAGGATACAAACTAAGGACTTTAGAAACAGCAAGAGTGGTTGCATTAGTTTTATTATATTCTTCTATTACATCTGCAGTAGTTTCTATAGTTCCTGGATTTGAAGCATTTTCAGCAAATATTTTAAAATTCTCTAGTTTAATAGGTTCAACCATTTTCTTAATAGTAATAGGAATAACTTCTAAATTAATGGCCCTTTATATGATAGATTTACATCTAATTTCTAGTCATATGATTTCTATTTACAAAAAATGATTTTAACATTTACAGAAGTAATAAATTTCATAATCTTAATACTTGGAATAGGATATATATTTACTTCAAATTTTACACAAAGATCAGCACTTTCATTCTCAAGGTTTAATTTAAAAGATTTCAAAATAGCATTAATAGCAACATCTCCTGCTGTTTTTTTCCATGAATTGTTCCACAAATTAATAGCAATAGCATTTGGGCATAATGCAACATTCCATATTTTTACTCCAGGATTATTAATTGGGGTAGTTCTAAAATTAATAAATTCCCCATTTTTATTTATAGCTCCAGGTTTTGTATCAATACCACCAATAGCAAATGATTTTCAATTTAGACTAATAGCTTTTGCAGGTCCATTCGCTAACCTATTACTTTTCTTAATAGCTACAATAATATTAAAAAAAGCAAAAAATTTAAGCGAAAAACAATTAATCATACTTCACTTAACAAAGAGAATAAATATAATCTTATTATTATTTAACATGATTCCATTCGGACCTTTAGATGGAGCAAAAGTATTATTTGGATCTTGATTTTCTTTTAGCTGGTTTCTTTTTAGTTGGTTTTCTTTTAGCCGGTTTTCTCTTTGGAGCTTTTCTTTTAGTTGATTTCTTTTTAGTTGGTTTTCTCTTAGTTGTTTTTCTTTTAGATGGCTTTCTCTTTGGAGCTTTTCTTTTAGCTGGTTTCTTTTTAGTTGGTTTTTTTCTTGGTTTCTTTTTAGGTATTTCAATATAAGGTTTAGATAATTGTTCATTAATTTCAGTAATTTCTTTTTCAATAGATACAATTCTTTTAGAATTATCCTCTTGTTCTAAAACTTTACCACAATCAGGGCACTTAAAATCATATTCCATTGCATTTTCTAAATTTAATCTAACACATCCACTTGGACAAGCAAAATAACTTCCTTCAGTTTCACTTTCTAATCTTTTTTTAAGAAGTCCTAATTTTTCTTTTTTAATTTTTAAATATAAATCATGAGCTCTTCTTTGATCAAATGTCCAATAATAAATATACCACCCTTTTTTCTTATCTTTTTTTCTTATAAAAGTAACAAGATTATGAGAGTAAAGCCTATAAAGCATATTCCTTACTTGATTAACAGTAATGTTTAATTTTTCAGCAATCTTAAATTCACTAACATGCTTCTTTCCCTTAATTAGCTCAACTAGTTCTACAACGTCCTTTCCTGCAATCTCTTCAATTAATTCTATTACAATTTCACTGTCTAAGCTCATTAAATCTAAAAAACTAATAGATTGATTAAAAAATGTTTCGATTATGTATTTACTACACTCCAATAATAAGAAAACCTTTTTATAGTAAAGTTATCTTTTACCATTCAAAAGGGAGGTGCTCTTAATGGGCCTATTCAAAAAGAAAAAAGAAGAGATTAAAGACAGACTAAAACCACCTACATTCCCAGGTTTATCAGAACCACAATTTCCAAGTTATGAACCATCATTTCCAAGTTCTTCAGAAAACATAAAAAGTGCAATATCAAAACCATTATTTCCTGAAGCAGAACAAAAATCAAGTATATCAGAAGAAAAAGCTATTTTTGTACAAATAGACAAATACAAACAAGCTATTGACACTCTAGAAATGATAAAAGAAAAACTAAAAACTTCTCAAACAATACTTAACGAGTTAAATGAACTAAAAAAACAAGAGGATGCAGAGTTCTCAGAGTGGCAAGCTAATATAGAAGAAGTAAAAGAAAAATTATCTGTAGTAGATAATAATTTATTTGAGGTATAATTTAATGGCAGCAAGAAGAAAAGCCAAAGTTGTACATGCACAAATAGGCAATCCAGTTCTTGTAAGAAAAACACTACTAGAAACAAGTATTCTTTCTATTGAAAATTTAAAAATATTAAAAAATATTAGGCAAGTAAAAAAAAGAAAAGATAAATTAAAAACTGAACTAAGAAGACAATGTAGGGAAATGAGACAATTAATAATAGAATTTGAAGGAATTCTCCCACCATTAAGTGAAGTAGGAATTCATCCTCAAAAAGAATCTGAAAAAGTAGTAAAAAAAGTAGCTAAGAAAGAAGCAGTAAAAAGAAAAGATCAAGAAAAATTAATGGTAAAAACAACAGAACAAACAAAGAATCCATTTGAACAAAGAGATCAATTAGATTTCGATATTGATAAATTAAAACAAAAAATAAGCGGACTTTAATTTTCTAATATAGCTTTTATCCTTCTAACTCCAGCGCTAGAGCTTTCCTGTTTAATAATTTTAAATTTACCTTTTATCTCTTTAGTATTATTAACATGTGGACCTGCACAAATTTCTTTAGAATAATTTTCAACAGTATAAACACTAACCTTATCCCCATATTTTTCTTCAAAAATACCACTAGCTCCTTGTTTCTTAGCTTCCTCAACACTCATTTCCTTTCTTTCAACATTTAATTCTTCATCTATCTTTTCATTAACTTCATTCTCAATTTTCTCAATTTCCTCATATGTTAATTTTCTATCTAAATTAAAATCAAATCTTATTCTTTCTTTAGTAATATTACTCCCTTTTTGTTCTATATCAAGACTTACATTATTTCTTAATGCTTGCAATAATAAATGTGTAGTTGTATGTAGTTGTGTAGTTTCTCCACTATCATCTGCTAATCCACTTTTGAAAACTCCTTTAGTAGCTGTCCTACTCAAATCTTGATGTTTTTTATATTCATCCCAAAAACCATCTTCATCAACTTCTAAATTTTTCTCTTTAGCTAATTCAACAGTCATCTCAATAGGAAATCCATAGCTAGCAAACAAAGTAAAAACAACATTACTAGGTAACACATTACCCTCTAAATTTTTAACTTCTCTTTCAAACACTCTTAAACCAGAACTCAAACTTTTCTTAAATTTCTCAATTTCTTTTTTTAATTCATTTAAAATAAAAATTTCATTCTTTTTTAATTCAGTATAACTTTCCTTATTAATATCAATAACAGCTTTAGCAACTTCTTCTAAGAAATCATCTCTCTGTATTCCAATTAATCTGGAAAATCTTAAAGCTCTCCTAATTAATCTTCTCAAAACATAACCTCTTCCTAAATTATCAGGAGTTATTTTCTCATCTAAAATAAATACAGAAGCTTTTACATGATCACTAATAATTCTTTCAGCTCTTTCATCCTCTTTCTTAGAAAATTTTTTAACAACCCCAATTATAGGTGAAAATGAACTAGTCTCAAATACAGATTTTTTATTTTCTAAAACTACCATCATTCTATCAACACCCATACCAGTATCAACATTCTTTTGCTTTAATTCTTCTAATTTACCAATGCCCAATTTATTATATTGCATAAATACATCATTCCAAATCTCTACCCACTTAACATCCTTAACATCAAATTCTTTAGGAGCTTCCCCATCTCCAGTCCAATAAAACATCTCTGTATCAGGACCACAAGGACCACTATTACCAGCAGGACCCCACCAATTATCTTCTTTGCCCAAAAAAATTATTCTATCTTTGGAAATCCCTAAACTCTCCCAAACTTTAGCACTTTCAACATCTTTCTCAGCATTTTCATCCCCTTCAAAACAACTAATAGCTAATTTATCTTTATCTAATTTTAAAACATCAACTAAAAATTCATAACTTAATTTAATAGCTTCCTCTTTAAAATAACCTCCTAAAGACCAATTCCCTAACATTTCAAAGAAAGTTAAATGAACCTCATCTCCAACTTCCTCAATATCCCCGGTTCTAATACATTTCTGAACATTAACTAAATTTTTCCCTAAAGGATGTTTTTGTCCTAATAAATAAGGAACTAAAGGATGCATCCCAGCCGTAGTAAACAAAACAGTAGGATCATTTTCAGGAACTAAACTAGCATTTTTAATTTCTTTATGCTTTTTATTCTTAAAAAATTCAATATATTTCCTTTTTAACTCATCGGCATTCATAAGAACATTATCTTAGATATAACTTTAAAAAACTTATGATAAACTCTCTAAAAACTTATCAAAAACTTTCTTAGAAACACAATTTCCAGCTACACATAAATTACTTCTACATTCAAAATTATTCACACAAGAATCTCCATCAAATAATTGAACTTCTAAATCCTCAGTAATATCACAATAAGTTCCATCATTCGTTCTTAATCCTACATCTAAGCAAACTCCTTTGAAATAACATCCATCATTACAACTACCAAACTTAGATTCTCCCTTTGTTAATTCTCCTCTCTCTAAACATTTTCCTTTACTTTTTTCTTCTACACAACCAAAACTACAATGAGTCTCATCAATTAGTCCATTACTCCTATCTTCTAAACAAAAATATTCATTAAGTGTGGTACTATTAATACAAAAATCTCTTTTAGAAGTACCATCATACCCTACTAAATTACCACCAACCCCAGGATTAATACCGCCATCACTATCAACACATGCATTAACAACATTACCTGTTACGTCTCCAAATTCAGCTCTTAACATAGTAAGTAAACCAAAAACAAGTAATGCAAAAAATACTATATCAATCTTCTTCATAATATAGATTAATTATCTAATAATATAAAAAACTTACTCAACTAAGATAGCAGGTTTAAACGGTAAAGCCTTTCCATTATCTTCTTCAATAATCTCAATTTCTAATTTAAATTCTTTCTCTAATAATCTTTGATTATTCTTCAACAATTTTATCTCAACATCTCTATCTAGAATAACACCAACACCTTTTTTAATTAACATAGGAACCAATTTACTTATATCTTTCTCCTTTCCCTTAATCATAACCTCTTTCATAATTTCTCTTATGAATCTAGTATTAAGTTTTTTAAATTTCTCATAAACTTCATACTTCCATTTATCAGCAATATATAGTTTTAATTTTTTAGGATTATCAACTTTAACTAATTTTAAAACAGCATGTACATCCCCAACAACATCAGAAATAAATTCGTCTTCTCTCTCTAACTTTTCATCTATCTTACTTTTATCATACTTAGGCCAATCACTTAAAGAAATATACCCTTCATCATGATATTCATATAACTCTTCGCAAATATGGGGTGCAAAAACACTAAACACAATTAAAAATTTCTTAAAAGAATCTTCAAAGACTTTACTAGAAACATCCCTTTTAACTTTAGATAAATAATTAACAAACTCCATTACTTTAATCAAAGCAATATTATAATTAAATTTCTCAATATTTTCTCCAACTTCTTTAATTAATTTATTTATTTTACTCGTTAGATGTTTATCATAAAATCCACTATTACTCTTAGCCTTATCTTTCAATCCATAAACTCTATTCAAAAATCTAAAACTCGCTTCAATACCTTCATCATTCCATTCTACTGTTTTACTTGGATGGGCTAACCCTAATAAAAATATTCTAACACTATCAACACCATATTTCTCAATCATTTCATCTTGTGAAACAATATTTCCAGCGCTTTTACTCATCTTATTTCCATCTTTATACACAACACCTTGGGTAAATAATTTTAAAAACGGTTCACTAAAATTTAAGAACCCCATATCTCTTAAAGCTTTAACAAAAAACCTTGCGTATAATAAATGCAACACAGCATGCTCAGCTCCACCAATATATTGATCAACAGGCATCCAGTACTTAACGCTTTTTTCTTCAAAAGCCCCATTTTTAAAATCACTACTACAATATCTTAAGAAATACCAACTAGAATCAAAAAAAGTATCCATAGTATCAGTTTCTCTTTTAGCAACTTTTCCACATTTAGGACATTGAGCCTCAACAAAATCTTTAACACCTAACAAAGGATTCCCTTTTCCACTAAACTTAACACTTAAAGGTAGTTTTATAGGTAAATCACCTTCATTAACAGGAATATATCCACATTCCTTACAATTAATCATAGGAATAGGTGTACCCCAATATCTCTGTCTAGATATCAACCAATCTCTTAATTTATATTGAATCTCTCTTTTACCATATTTCATTTCTTCTAAATACATATTAATTCCAGGTATAGATTCAAAATTAGTACTCCCATTAAATTTTTCATCAGAGTTAACAATCTTCCCCTTATCCACATAAGCTCTAATCATTTTCTCAGGATCTAAACTATAATCCTCAGGATCTATAACAACTTTAATAGGAATATCATATTTCTTAGCAAATTCAAAATCTCTTTGGTCATGAGCAGGTACAGCCATAACAACTCCAGTACCATAATCAGCTAAAACAAAATTAGCTATATAAATTGGAATAATTTCATTATTAACAGGATTAAAAGCATACTTCCCAATAAACATTCCTTCTTTTTCTTTATCTTCTGCAGTTCTTGAATACCTATCTTCTAAAGAAACTTTATCAATAAATTTCTTCACTTTACTTTCATACTCTGTCCCCTTAACCATTTCTAAAACTCTTTCATGTTCTGGAGCATAAACAATATAAGTAACTCCCCATAAAGTATCAGGCCTAGTTGTAAACACTTGAATTTTCTCATCAGTATCTTTTAATTTAAAATCAACCAAAGTACCTTCACTCCTTCCAATCCAGTTTTCTTGCATTAATCTTATCTTCTCAGGCCATCCTTCTAAATCTTTAATTCCATGTAATAATTCATCAGCATATTTTGTAATCTTCAAAAACCATTGTTCTAGTAATTTTAACTCAACTTTATTATGACACCTCCAACATTCTCCATCTTCAACTTGTTCATTAGCTAAAACTGTCCCACAAGAATTACACCAATTAACAGGAGCTTTCTTTCTCTCAATTAATCCAGCATTAAAAAACTTCAAAAATAACCATTGATTCCATTTATAATAATCAACACTACAAGTCTTAACTAATCTATCCCAATCATAACTATTCCCCAAAGCATTTAACTGACTAATAAAATTCTTAATAGATTTCTCTGTATATTCCTTTGGATGGGTCTTAGTCTTAATAGCCGCATTCTCTGCAGGTAATCCAAAAGCATCAAATCCCATAGGATAAAGAACATTAAATCCATTTAATCTCTTATACCTAGCAAAAACATCTCCAATAGCATAGTTTCTAGAATGCCCCATATGCAATCCTTCCCCGCTAGGATATGGAAACATCTCTAAATTGTAAAACTTTTTTTTCTTAGAACTATTATCTACTTTAAAAACTTTATATTTCTTCCATTTCTCTTGCCATTTTTTTTCAAAGTCTCTAAATTTATTCATCTTTAATATAAAAATAATATAGTTTAAAAAGTTTATTAAGATTAAGCAGATAAGAATCTCAATTTTAAAAACCTTTAAAAAGTAAAATAAAGATTCTATTATATATGGGCCTGTAGCTCAGCTTGGATAGAGCGCTAGCCTTCTAAGCTAGAAGTCGAGGGTTCAAATCCCTTCAGGCCCGTATTTTTACTACAGGGGCTCATGGCCAAATCTGGTAAGGCAATCGCCTGCAGAGCGATGATTCTGGGTTCAAATCCCAGTGGGCCCTATTATATTCCTATCTAGAATTCAAAAAAAATAAAAAAAAGAAGAAATTAAAGAGCAGTTTTCTTACCAAAAACTGCTTTAATAACTAATAAAGCAACAACAATTAAAACAATATCTACTATTACCCAAAATGCTGCTCCTCTTCCTTTAAGGAAACTAAATCTATCACTCACAACTCCTTCATCAGAAGTTTCATCTCCTCTAATATCAAAGTTTAAAGTGAATTGTTTTTCCTCAAAATTACTATTACCAGCAGGTCTAACACTAACTGTAGCGCTATTTATTCCAGGCTTAGCATCATTTAAGTCAACTGTAAAATAAAGATTATTTGCACCAGCATGTAAATTAACTGGTTGTCCTGTAAGACTTTGTGCCCAATCACCAATAGGAACAAAACTTAAAGTTCCTGTTAAATCTCTATTTTGATCATTAGTCACAATTAAATGTAAGTTTGCAGAATCTTTATCAGCACTTATTTGTGTATCAGTAGTAAGACTTAAAGTTGAAGGAGTTGTACTTCCACCTGTAGTACCAGTACTTTCTCTAACTCTTAAAGTAGCAAATTCTCCAGAGTTAGTTTCATCAGCATCATCAAAGTATACAGTAGGTTGTATGATATAATCTCCAGCTGCAGTTGTTTCTGGAATTGTTACAACAAATCTTACTGATCTATCATTATCACTATCTTTATAGTCATCTAAATCAAATCTATTTGATTCGTAATCAATTCCTAAAACAGAATCTCTTAAAGAAACATAAACATCATCTTCGTTTTTAGTTCCAATATTTTCAACTCTAATACTTAATTGAACAGTTTCTCCAGCTGTTATAGTACTAGGACTTATAGTAAAACTATCAACAATAACATCGTGTGTTTCTCTTTCAATATCTATATTCTCACTTTCTTGAATACATTGATTATCTCCACTTTCATCGTCAGCTTTAACATGAACAATTAATAGATATTCATCCTTTTTTCCAATGTCTTCATCATTTGGAATAACAAATTCAACACTATAATCGTCATCTTCATCTTCATCTAAGTCAGTAGCTCCATCTGCTTCCCAAGAATCGATTTCTTTGTTTTCGTCTACATTATATAAAACAACTTCAACTTCTACATCTTCTAAATCTTCAACACTAGCTTCAACATTTTCAATATCAACATTAACAGTGTCTCCTATTCTATAGTCATCATCATCAAAGTCAATATCTCCAATCTTTATTTTAACCCCATCAGTAGGATCACAGAAAGCAGATTGTTCTTTTCTTAATATTACCTCATTACTTGTTACAGAAAGAGGTGTAGTCTCATTATCAGTAGCAGTGAATGTAATTTTATTATCTCCACTAAAATCATCATCACTGAAAGTAAAAGTAGCAGTACTACCAGAAATAGCAACAGTTATGTCAGTTGCAGTGTCTGTTCTAGTAAATGTGTATGTTAATGTACCAGACTCAGGATCTGTGAAATACGTGCTTAAGTCTACATTCCAAGGAAAAACACCTTTCCATTCTTGTGTAGGAATTGTAGTTGTAGTCGGTGCTGCAGCAAATACGCTATTAATAAGTAATAGAGTCATTGCAATCAATACTGCACCCATAAATATTTTTTTATTCATTTTTTAACCCCCAAAATGTGAATATATTTACCCTATATAGCTCCAAAACCCCTATATAAAGCTTTCTATTTATAATCACTTTGAAATAACAACAAAATCCTAGTGAAATTATATGCCAAATATTCCCTTCCAAATACTATCCCAAATACTCTCTTTTTCCTTCTTTTTAATTTCAAACACTACATTAGCATTCTTAGACCCTATATCTCTCTGTATAGGGTTTATTTCCACCATAGCATTATATTTCCCCTCTCTATCCTCTATTACATCTGCATTTAAGTAAATATTATTGATTCCAGGGTGTAAGTTAATTGTTTGTGATGATCCTCCATCAGCCCAATTTCCAACAAAAATCACATTTAAAGACGCTTTTACATCTCTATTATCCTTATTATCTACAACTAAATGTAAACTAGCAATATCATCATCCCTAACTTGTCCATTACCGAAAAGACTTAAAGTTTCACTTCCTCTAACTACTACTCCATCTCTAGTTATATCCCCACAACTAGTAACTTTTAATGTTTCAGTAGCAGAATCAGTTTCATCATCATCATCAAAATGAACAATAGCCTCAATTTGATAATCTTTAACATCAGCATCTACAGGAATTCTAATTGCATTAAATCTTTTAGTTGCTTTTTCATCTCTTCCTTTGAAATCATCTAAGTCAAATCTTTCACTCTCTTCCCTAAACCCAAGTTCACTATTTCTAATTTCAATATAAACATCATCTTCATCTTTACTTCCAACATTCTCAACTTTAACACTAATACCTGCAACTTCTCCACAGCTAATACTATTGGGAAGTATGTTTACATCAGTAATAATCACATCATGTTTTTCTCTTTCCAAATTAACAGAAACAGCACTTTGGCTACAATGTTGATCTTCATCTCCTTCTTCAAAAGCCTTAACAAATAATATATAATCATCAGAATCATCGAAATCATCATCAGTAATTTCCATTTCTACTTCAAACGTTTCCTCATCACCTTCATTTATATCTGTATCATCACCTTTAGCATCTTCAACTTCCTCATCCTCATCTAAATTATATAAGATCGCTTCTACAGTAACATCTAAATCATCATTCCCATTATTATCCACATCAACCTCAATATCTATAGTATCTCCATGCTTAAAATCATCTCCTGAATCGGGATCTTTAATCTCAATCTTAAGATCTCCTAATTCACCAGCTTCACAAGAATCCAAATCTTCTAAAGTTGATATATCAAACTTTTCTCCACTACCTGCTATTTTGAAAGAACTAAAATGACTAACATCAAAAATAACTTCCCCATTAGTGGTAGGAAAATCAGTAAAATTTTGCAAAGTACAGAAATCACATTTTTGAGTTATCTCAGCACCATTAGTAGTAAACCCACTATTAGAGAAAATTGTAGGAATAGAATTATAACTCAAACCTTTTAAAACAATTCTTGCAGGTTTATTTAATTGACTATATCTAGAAGTATTAATTGCTACTATTCCTTTTTCAATTTTTATATTATTCTCTGTATCAATTACATTTCTTAAATCTAAAACCTCACTTCTAAAATCAATCTTTCCTTCAGTTTTCTCAAGAACAATATTAGTTGCTTTACTTAAATCACTTATCTTTGAAAAATCAGTTGTTCCTGTTCCTGGAAAAGTATTAACTATAGGAATATCACTAACAGTTAAAGTCCAACTCTTTGAATTAGACAAATCACCATCACTAACATTAACTTTTATATTAAAAGTCCCATTACTACTAGCTACATGATTGTAACTATTACTATTAGTCCCAACGCTAACTCCATCTAAAGTCCATGAATAAGTTAAAACATCAGTATCTTGAACATTAATACTAAATAATTGGCTATCTGTACTCTTAATTGCAGGATTGTCTAATGGAGAAGAACTTGTTATTTGTGGTTTTTGATTGTCAGTAACAGTTACTGTCCATGTATTTGAGTCAGTTAAATCAAAACTATCATTTACATTAACAACTAAAGTATGTGTCCCTGATTGTGTGAAATTTGGATTAAAATTAAAACTACTAATATTACTTCCTATACTACCTCCATCTAAAGTCCATGAATAAGTAAATGCATCATTAACATCAGAATCAGTAACAACTACGCTAAAGTTTTGAGTTGCATTTTCTGAGATTGTAGGATTAGATGCTGGACTAAAAGTTGAAATCACTGGATTATTTTTCAAAGAAACAAGGAAATTTCTAGTTTCTGTTTTTGTTTGATTACCTATTCCATCTCCAGCAACCACATACCAATAATATGTTTTTAGATGCTCTAAATTATTAATAGTTAATCCATTATTAGTTGTAGAAGTATTAAAACTAGGACTTGTTTCATTTGAAAAGAATACGAAATAATTTACATTATCTCCATCATCATCAGTAGAAGCCGTCCAATTTAATGAAACAGAATTAACAAATATTGTATCTCCACTTGTAGGACTTGTTAAGCTAGGAACTGAAGGAAGATCATTCACATTACTTACACTTAAAGTAAATGTTTGTAAACCCTCTCCTCCTTTTCCATCAGAAACATTAACACTTACAGAATTATTTCCAACATCAGTATTAGTTGGTAACCACACAATTAATCCAGTAGAAGAATCAATATTCATTCCGCTAGGATTAGTCAATAATGAATAAGTTAAAGTGTCTGTTCCTGAAACAATATCATTATCTTTATCTGAAGCATTAAGTTGATATGTATATATAGAGTCTTCAGTTGTATTTACTATAGCAGTGCTTGTAATATTTGGAGCATCATTAACATTGGTCACAGTAATATTCAATTGCAAAACATTAGAAATATTTGTTCCATCATTAGCAGTTAAATTAAAATAATTAACTCCAAACCAATCTATAGCTGATTGATAAGTTAAATTACTCCCACTTATAGTAGCATTAATTTTACTATCATCTTCAACAACTACACTATAATTAAAACTACCAGGATCATCTTCAATATCAGTAGTAAACAAACTCAAATTTAAGAACTGTGCTCCTAAATCTTCAGTAATTGTTTGATCACTCACATTAATTACAGCAATATCATTCACAGAAGTAACA
>NZCU01000035.1 GCA_002688395.1 Nanobdellota archaeon
ATTTTTAGGAATTACTGTTGAGGATATAGAGAAATATAAATTGGAAAGGCATTTGATTAAGTTTAAAGATAGTGATGTTAGTAGATTAAAACAAATTCAAAACTATGCTTGGTTTAAAGATAATAAAGAATGGCAAAAAGAGTTTAAGGCCATGAAACAATTAGGATCTAAAGCAGAAATACAAGCATTGTCTTCTAGGGGTATTAGTTTTATTTCTGAAGAATATTTGCCGGAGAAGATTAAATCTAAGGATTTTCTTGATTAGCTTTTGCCATACGTATTCTTTCTGCTTTTTTTTGTGCAACGGCTCTAATTGATAATTGAACCGCTTGTTTTATTATTGCATCTCTTTCTTCCATTTTTGTAAGTCCTTCTGTTAGTTCTTCTAAACGTTTTGAATTTCCTACTTCTATTTTAGATAATTTTTCTGCTTTAGTACATGCTTTTCTGTTTTTTTCTCTCATTTCTTCTACTTTTTCACGAATACCATCTATCATTTTTTTAATGTCTTCATCTTTAGTTCCATATCTGTCTTCATAATCATTTGCTTCTCTATTTTTTTCTAAAATTGATTTTGGATCTGCTAATTTGTTGATTATGGACTGAATTATTACTGCAGATTTTTTTATTTCCGCACATAAATCTTCTACAGATTTGAGTCTAAATTCTTCATCTAAAAAATCTTGATATTTATCAACTAGAGCTTCTCCCATTTCTTCTTCTCCTGACATTGCAAATGCATGGGCCAAATCTGTAAGCTCTTTGAATTTATCTCTTTGACGTATTGGAAAATTTTCTTGACTGATTAATCTTTCTATAGAAAGTACTGTGTAAAAAATAGTTTTTGCATCAGAAACATTGTAAATAAACAATTTTTTTAGATATCTTAAAAGACCTATTACAATTCCAAACTGCGCTTTTGTAATTTGTGTTATAGTTGATTTTAAATCAGCATACTCTTTACTTCCAGTTTTATTATATGTTGCATATGGAGCTATATCACTTATTTTTGTGGATTTACTTCTGCTTAAAATTGCAATAGTTTCAGTATTTTTTTTATCGGCCATATAACTAATAATAAGGATGTATTATAAAAATTTTTTGAAAAAATAAGGTTTTTAAAGGTTTATATGTTGATTTATGGGATGAGTTATTGGCCTAAAAATTGGAAATGTAGGAGAATTGCTGGTGGAGGATTAATATGTCCTTTTTATGATTCTAAAGGATTAAATGAACAATGTTTGCATTCAAGTAGGGAATGTATTTATTCTAGTGATGGAGAATTAAACTCAACAAATGGTATTGAGATGAGGTTAACTCTTAGAGGAAGTGAATTATTAGGTATTGAGGATATACAAGTTATCCTTAATGCATAGAAAGGTTTTTAAAATAAATTTTGTTTCTAAAGTTCTATGCCCAAGTAGCTCAGTAGGTAGAGCATGCGGCTGTTAACCGCAAGGTCAGAGGTTCAAGTCCTCTCTTGGGCGTATGGGCCTGTAGCATAGTCTGGCTAGTGCACCCGACTGATAATCGGGAGGTCCGCAGTTCAAATCTGCGCAGGCCCAGATTTCTTAGAAGAAACTTCTTACGAAATTAATTACCAAGTCAAACCAAGCTCTTTTAAAGAAATATAGTAATACTAAAATTACTACAATTAGTAATATAACTTTCTTTATTAGTCCCATTCCTCCACCTCTTTCCAAATGATATCCTTTTAAATTGCTAGGTATTTTTTCTTCTCCTTCTGCCAATGTAACACCTCCTTTTTATTCTACTATTAAGTTATCAGGCATCTCTTTATCTAAAAAGATGTCTTCTTTATCTGTTTTTAATGGTTTTTGGTTATAATAAATTTTATTGTTTTTTGTTATTAATCTTATAGACTTAAATTCATTAAATTTTATTTCATTTACTGCTTTTTCATCTGGTTTATCTATGTAAGCTTTGCTTCCTAAAATACTTTTTGATGCTGTAAGTAATGAAAGATTATTTTTATTATCCTCTATTGCTAATAACATACCACTGCTTTCTACTCCTCTTATTACTGAATTTTCTAAGTTTGCTACAATTATTATTTTTTGACCTAGAAGATCTTCTTTCTTATAATGTAATTTTAATCCCGAAACTATTTGTATAGTTTTATCTGCGTTATATTTTCCTAAGTCTACTAAGATAATATATAATTTATCTGCATTTGGATGATCTTTTATTGCTTTTATTTCCCCAACCCTTAAGTCTATGTCTTCAAATTTTGAAGTTTTTTTTTGAGTTGGTTTAGTATCTTTTTCTTGTTCTATTTTTTTAAATAACACATCTGATTTTTTAACTTTGTATTCTTCTATTAAACCGAAGTTTGCTTCTTCTAAACTTTCGCAATTTTGTTGTAATTGATTGAAAATTCTTCCAGAAGTTTGTGGAAGAAATGGACTAACTAAAATAGAAATAATTCTAATTGATTCTAGTAAAGTGTATAGTTGTGAGTTTAATTGTTCTCCCTTAGATTCCCATATTTTTTCTTCATTAACATATTTGTTACATTCATTAATAAATCTCCAAATTTCATTTAATGCGTTATGTAATTCTAAGTTTTCTATATGAGAATCTATTTTTTTAATATCTAATTTTGAGCTTAGTTTTTTATCTATTTCTGATTTCTTTAAGCCGTTTTCAAAGTTTTTTTCAGTTAAAGTTAAAACTCTACTAACTAAGTTTCCTAAGTCGTTAGCTAGTTCGTTGTTTAGTCTTTCAACTAGCAAAGATTCTGAAAAGTCTCCATCTTGTCCGAAAGGGATATTCCGCATTAAAAAATATCTAAGTGCGTCAGATCCATATTGTTCCACCATATAATTTGGAGATATGGAATTTCCTAATGATTTTGACATTTTATGTCCATCTATTGTAAAGTAACCATGGATAAATAATGTCTTTGGTAGCTTGTTTTCTGTTGCTAATAATAAAGCTGACCAAATTGTTGCGTGAACTCTCAAAATATCTTTTGCCATTAATTGTATATCTGGTGGCCAGAACTTATCAAATTGTTTTTTTTCTTTTAAGCCAGTAATATAATTCCACAAAGCATCAACCCAAACAAAACAAGTGTGGTTTTTATCAAATGGTAGTTCTATTCCCCAGTGTACTTTTTCTTTTAGTCTTGAAATTGATATGTCTCTTAATCCTGTTTTTAGAAAAGATAATACTTCATTTCTCCTTTCTAATGGGAGTATGTTAAATTCTCCAGATTCAATTAGTTTTGTTAGTTTATCTTGGAATTTTGATAGTTTGAATAAATATGCTTCTTCTTTTCTTAGTTCTGGTTTGGTTCTATGAATATGACATTTACCATCTACTAAATCAGATTCAGTTAAGTATTGTTCACACCCTACACAATAATAAGCTTCGTAATTTCCTTTGTATATAAATTTTTTATCAAATAATTCTTGTAGTATTTTTTTAACTTCTTCCTCATGTTCCTTATTTGTAGTCCTGATAAAATTATCATGTGAAGAATTTATCAGGTTAAAGGATATTTTGAATTTTTTTGCTATTTTATCTACAAACTCTTTTGGGTTGATTCCTTCTTTTTCAGCTGCTTCTTGTACTTTTTGACCGTGTTCATCAGTTCCTGTTAAGAAAAATACATCATTTTTTTTAAGCCTGTTCCATCTAGCTAAAACATCAGCCGCTATTGTAGTGTATGCTGAACCTACATGAGGGTCTGAATTTACATAGTATATTGGTGTTGTAATGTAAAATTTGCCCATAAGAGTAGAAATTCTGTTTTTAGTTATATAAAGTTTTTGAATAGCCCTACCAGGATTTGAACCTGGGTCCCGACCTCCAGAGGGTCGTATCCTTGGCCACTAGACTATAGGGCTTTAAGGTTTGATTTACCATAATATTTATTAATTAATGGTAATATGTTTATATTGGTGATTTGATGAAAAAAATAACCTTATTGGTAATTGCATTTTTGTTAGTTGGAGCATATGCTATCACAACTAAACAAGATTATGATTTAAAGGAGAATAGTGAAGATAGGAGAGGTTTTTTAAAGGACTTTAGTGGATGGATAGTTAATTTAGGAAAGAATACAAAAGAGATTGCTGATGTTGCTAAAGAACAAGATTGGCTACCTGATGATGAAGATTTTGAAGAAAGAAAAGATAATGACAGTGTGAAATGAGCCTAGAAGAACCTAAAAGTATGGATGAATGTGTATATTTTACTATTCGTGCAGATGAGAAATTAAAAACTAAAGCATGGGTGCTTAAGGAAAAATGTACTGAATGCGAAAAATCTTTAATGGGAAAACCTAAAGATCCTAAAACTGGGAGAGCAAAAATAAGAGCGAGTGAATATACTTGTGAAGAATGTGGACATACTATTCCTAAAGAAGAATATGAAGACACTTTAACTATTAATATAAAATATACTTGTGGTTGTGGACATTCTGATGAAATTTCTATGCCTTTTCAGAGAAAAAGAGTACAAAGATTAAATGAAGAAACTGGGAAGAAACAAGCTATTGAGACTATAAGATTTGAATGTAGTAAGTGTGGAGAACAGATAGATATTACTAAGAAGATGAAATAGTTATCGACAACTTTATAAATGTCTAATTTTCCGTTTTATTAAAGATAGAATAAAGCGTTGCTTTGAAAGCACAAAATAATCCCGCTTGTTCTTTAAAGTTTATTAGCATAAAATTGCACACCCAGTATGGATGCAATTAGTCGGAGAGGATGTCAAAACCCAAAAATCCACGTCACGGAAGTATGCAGTTTTGGCCAAGGAAAAGAGCGAGGAGAATATATCCCAGAGTTCGAGCTTGGTCTGATGTAGATGGTTCTAAATTATTAGGTTTTGCGGGATATAAAGCTGGCATGACTCACGTTAAGCTAAGAGACAATTCTAATTCAACAAATAAAGGAGGATTAATTTCTGTTCCTGTTACAGTTATTGAATGTCCCCCACTAAAACCGCTGTCTTTACGTTTCTATAAAAAAAGTGATTATGGATTAAAATTAGTTGGAGAAGTTTTAGCTAAGAACCTTGATAAAGAATTAAAAAAGAAAATTACTATTCCTAAAAGAGAGAGTAAAGAAAAAACTATTGAAGATTTTGATGTTTTAAGATTAAGTGTTTATACTCAACCAAAATTAATTGGAAAAAAGAAAAAACCTGAGGTATTTGAAGTTGCTTTAGGAAGTAACGATATTAAATTTGGAAAATCTTTATTAGAAAAAGAAATTAAAATCCAAGATGTATTTAAAGAAGGACAGTTAATTGATGTTCATGCAGTTTCTAAAGCTAAAGGGTTCCAAGGTGCTGTTAAAAGATTTGGGGTTAATCTAAGAGCTAAAAAATCTGAGAAAAGTAGAAGGGGTCCTGGTAGTTTGGGGCCATGGAATCAGCAACAACATATAATGTATAGAGTTGCGCATGCTGGTCAAACAGGATATCATACAAGAACTGAATATAATAATTTAATTTTAAAAATAAGTGATAAAAAAGAAGAAATTAATCCTAAGGGGGGATTTTTGAAGTATGGTGAAGTTAAGAATGATTATGTTTTAGTTAAAGGTTCTATTCCAAGTCCTAAGAAAAGATTAGTTAGATTAACAGAACCTACTAGACCTAAGAAAAAAATGGAGGTTGTTCCTGAAATTATAGAGGTTAGTTTAAAATCTAAACAATGAAAGTTAAAATATTAGATATGGGTGGAAAAGAAAGTAAAGAAATAGAATTACCTACTCAGTTTAAGGAAGAAGTCCATCCTAATTTGATTAAGAGAGCTGTATTATCTGTTGAAAATAAGGAAAGACAAAGGTATGGTGCAATGCCAAATGCTGGACAAAGAAGTTCTGCTAAATTAAGTAAGAGGAGAAGAAAGTATAGGGGAAGTTATGGTCATGGTATTTCAAGAGTTCCTAGAAAAATTATGTGGAGAAGAGGAACTCAATTTGGATGGGAAGCTGCTTTTGCTCCTGGAACTACTGGTGGGAGGAGAGCTCATCCTCCAAAAGCAAGTAAAATATTTGATGAGAAAATAAATAAGAAAGAGAGAAGAAAAGCTATAAGATCTGCTTTGTCTGCTAGTATTTTAAAAAAATATGTTGAAAAAAGACATAAAACTAGTGAGGTAATTCCTTTAATTTTAGAATCTAAATTTGAAGATTTGGATAAAACAAAAAATGTTAAAGATACTTTGGTTAAAATTGGGTTAGAGAATGAATTAGCTAGAATCAGTGTTAAAAAAGTAAGAGCTGGTAAAGGAAAAAATAGAGGTAGAAGATATAAAATAAAAAGTGGACCTTTGTTAGTTGTTAGTAAAGAATGTCCTTTAGAGAAATCTGGAAAAAACTTACAAGGTATTGAAATTTCTAAGGTTACGAGTTTAAATGCTAAAAAATTAGCTCCTGGATGCGTTCCTGGAAGATTAATTGTTTGGACTGAAGATGCTATTGAGAGATTGAGAAGTGAGAAATTGTATACTAATGCTCCTGTTGTTGAGAAAAAAGAAAAGAAAGTGAAAGAAGTTAAAAAGAAAGTTGTGAAAAAGGTGGAAGCCCCTAAAAAAGAAGTTAAAGAAGGAGAGAAGAAATAATGGATCCGTATAAAATAATCAAAAATCCTTTGTCAACTGAAAAAGCAGTTAGATTGATGGAAAGCGATAACAAATTGCTTTTTGTCGTAGATGTAAAAGCAAAAAAAAATGAGATAAAGGAAGCTATAGAGAAATTATTTGGTGTTAAAGTTGTTAAGGTTAATACTTTGAATGATGTCAAAGGAAGAAAAAAAGCTTATGTTAAATTATCACATGAAACTCCAGCAATTGATGTTGCTACAGAGTTAGGATTGATGTAAAATGGGTAAAAGAATTATATCACAACACAGAGGACATGGTGGACCTAGATATAAGGCTCCTAGTTTCAATTATTTAGGCAGAGTTACGCATAGAAGTTATGATGTTAAAGAGAAAAAAGAATCTATGCAAGGAAAAGTAGTTGATATTGTTAATAGTGTTGGACATAGTGCTCCTTTGGCAATGATTGAATATGAAGATGGAGAAAGAACTTATGGTATTGCTAATGATGGATTATATGTTGGACAAGTAATCACATCTGGAAGTAAATCTGAAGTTAAAAAGGGAAATACATTACCTTTGAAAAATATTCCAGAAGGAACTAATATTTGTAACATTGAAGGAAATCCTGGAGATTTGGGAAGATTTGTAAAAAGTGCAGGAAGTTTTGCGAGAGTTGATTCAAAATTGAAAAATAAAATATTGATAAGAATGCCATCTAGAAAAAATAAATCATTTCATCCAGAATGTAGAGCGACTATTGGTGTTGTTGCTAATGCTGGAAGAACTGAAAAACCTATTTTGAAAGCTGGTAAAATGCACCATATGATGAAAGGTAAAAATAAATTATATCCTAAAACATCTGCAGGTGCGATGAATGCTACTGATCATCCATTTGGATCTGGAAGAGGAGGACCTACTTTTGGTGGAAAACAAAGTAGTATTGCTCCTAGAAATGCTCCTCCAGGAAGAAAAGTTGGAATGTTGAGACCTAAGAAAACAGGAAGAGGAGGGAAAAAGTAAATGGTAGTAGGAGAATTCAAATTTTACGGGAAAAGTGTAGAAGAATTAAAGACAATGAGCTTGAAAGAGTTCATGGAATTAATCCCTGCTAGACAAAGAAGATCTATAAAAAGAGGATTTAGCGAAGAGAAAAAGAAATTACTAGAGAACATAAAGAAAAGTGAAAAACCTGTTAAAACTCACTTAAGAGATATAATTGTTGTTCCTGATATGTTAGGGAAGAGAATATTAGTGCACAATGGAAAAAGTTTTGTTGATGTTACTATAGATGAAGAAATGTTAGGGAGATACTTAGGAGAATTTGTAATGACAAGACAAAGAGTGCAACACTCTGCTCCTGGAATTGGAGCTACTAAATCGAGTGCTGCTGTATCAGTAAGATAAAATGGTTGAAGAAAAAATTGCAACAGTGTATGGAAGGGCTTTGCCTATTTCAACTAAACAGAGTGTTGAAATTTGTAATTTTCTTAGAGGAAAAACTACTGAGGAAAGTAAAAAATTGTTAAGCTCTGTTATTGAAGGTAGGGTTGCTGTTCCATTTAAAAGATTTAACAAAGATATGGGGCATAGAAAAGGAAAAATCGCAAGTGGAAGATTCCCAAAAAAAGCTTCAGAACATGTGTTGAATTTAGTTAATAGTGCTGAGGCAAATGCGAAGAATGTTGGTTTAACAACTCCTTTAGTGATAGAAGAAATGATTGCTAATAAAGGATCTAGGAATTGGCATTATGGAAGGATAAGGAGAATCAAAACTAAAAGAACTCATATTAAAATCGTTGTAAAAGAGAGAAAGAAAGTTTCTGTAAAAAAAGAAGTTGTTACAAAGAAAAAAGTTGAGAAAAAAACAGAGGTAAAGAAAAAATGATTGAAAGAAATATTTTAGCGCAAAAAATGAAAGAGTTTCACATAAAGGAATTCATAGCTTCTGAATTTATGAAGACTGGATATAGTCATACTAAAATTCAAAGAACACCTTTAGGAGATAAAATTACTATTTTTACTTCAAGACCTGGATTGGTTGTTGGGAGAAAAGGAGAGAATATCAGAAGATTGACTAATACTTTGAAAAATAAATTTAAAATGGAAAATCCACAAATTGAAATTGGAGATATTGAAAATCCTTACTTTGATGCTCAATCAATTGCAGAAAAAATAGCATATACTATTGAGAAATTTGGACCTCAAAGATTTAAATCAATTGGATATAAAACATTACAATCTATTATGGATGCTGGTGCTTTAGGTTCAGAGATTGTTATAACAGGAAAGATTCCAAGTGCTAGGGCAAAAACTTGGAGATTTATGGATGGTTATTTGAAAAAATGTGGTTTTGTATCAGATCACTATGTTATCAAAGGAAGGTCTACAGCTTTTATTAAATCTGGAAGTGTCGGAATCAATGTTAGTATTATGCCTCCTGGATTAACATTACCTGATGATATTAAGATTATAGAGCAAAGTCCTGTAGTTGAGGAAGTTGTTGAAGAAAAAGAAGAGAAACCTAAGAAAAAGGAAACTAAAGATGTCAAAAAAGGTTAAAGAATTAAAGGAATTGGGAAGTGAAGGTTTGACTAAAAGATTAGAAGAGATGAAAAAAGAATTGATGAAGTATAGGGGTCAAATCTCAACAGGAACACCTACTGAAAACCCCGGTCAAGTTAGAAATGTTAAAAGAACTATTGCTAGAATTAAAACTATTGTAAAATTAAAAAAGGAGGATAAGGAGCCAAAGAAATGAGCGAAATATGTGAAAAATGTGGACTACCCAAACAACTTTGTGTTTGTGAAACTATTGCTAAAGAAGATCAAGAGATTGTGATTAAGCAAGATAAGAAAAAATTTGGTAAAATAGTTACAATTGTTGAAGGGATGGACCCAAAAGAGATTGATTTAAAGGATTTAGGGAAAAAATTGAAATCGAAATTTGCATGTGGAGGAACTGTGAAGAAAGGAGTAATAGAATTGCAAGGAGACCATAGTTCAGGCGTCAAATCTGAGTTAATCAAACTTGGATTTAAAGAAGAAACAATAAAGGAAAAAGGATTATTGGGTAAAAATAAAAAATAAAATGGACGTGAAAGATGTTGTTAAATACGAGTTCATTGGTGAAAAAATAAAAGTTATCGAGGCTAAAAACAAAGATTTGAAAGGAGTGCACGGAAAAGTGATTGACGAAACAAAAAATATGTTTGAATTGGAGAATGGAAAGAAATTGATTAAAGATCAATGTGTATTTGACATCAATATAGGGAGTAAAGTATTTCGTGTAGATGGCAAATTATTAGTTGGGAGGCCTGAAGATAGGTTGAAGAAAAAAATAAAATGAAAAAATCAATTGGAATAGATGTTAAAAGGCCTAAGAAGAAATGCAAAGATGATAGGTGCCCATTTCATGGAAGTTTAAGTGTACATGGAAGGATATTTACTGGGAAAGTTAAATCATCTAAAGCTCAAAAAAGTGCTGTAATAACTTGGGAAAGAACCCATTATATTAAAAAATATGAGAGATATGAAAAAAGAATTTCAAAGGTTCAAGTTCATGTCCCTAAGTGTATGCACATTAAAGAAAATGATATTGTAAAAATTGCTGAATGTAGACCTTTGAGTAAAACAAAACATTTTGTGGTTGTGGAGAAAAATGAAAGCGATTAAATCAAGGATTGTTAAGTCTTTGCCTGTTGGAGCAACTATCACTACTTGTGATAATTCAGGTGCTAAAAAAATAATGATAATGAGTGTAAAAGGGCATAAAACTGTGAAAGGTAGAAAATCTGCAGCAGGTGTGGGAGATTATATTACTGCGAGTGTTAAAAAAGGAGTTCCTGGAGTAAGAAAAACTGTGATTAATGCTATAATTGTTAGACAGAAAAAAGAATTTAGAAGAAGTGATGGAACAAGAGTTAAGTTTGAAGATAATTCAGCTGTTGTTTTAAAAGATGAGAGGGGGACACCAAAAGGAACTATCTTGAAAGGCCCGATTGCTAAAGAAGCTGCAGAAAGATGGCCGGGAATAGCGAAATTAGCTAGTATTATTGTATAAAATGAGAACAAAATTTTCAAAATCATGGAAATCAAGTAAAAATCCTAGAAAGCAAAGGAAGTATGTAGCTAATGCTCCTTTACATATCAAAAGAAAGATGTTAGCTAGTAGACTTTCAAAAGAACTGAGCAAAAAATACTCAAGAAGAAGTGTTGGTATCAAAAAAGGAGATGTTGTAAAAATAGTTAGAGGAAATTTCAAAAATCATAGCGGTAAAATTGATAAAGTTTTGACTAAAAAATTCAAAGTTCATATTGAAGGTATTCAAAATCTAAAAAGAGATGGGAATAAAGCATTTTATCCCCTTCATCCATCAAATTTAATCATCACAGAATTAAATTTAGAAGATAAAAAACGTCAAAAAATTTTTGACAGAACTAAAAAAAATGTAACTACGGAGATTAAAGATGAGCAAAAGACACCTAAAAACAATTAATGCGCCTAGAAGTTGGCCAATTGAAAGAAAAAATAAGTTTTGGATAACTAGACCTAATCCTGGACCTCATTCTCTTAAGGAGAGTTTACCTTTAGGAGTTATTTTTACAGATATATTAAAACATACTAAGTCTGTTAGGGAAGTTAAAAGAGTATTAAATCAAGGGATAGTTTTAATTAACGGAAATGTAAGAAAAGACCATAAATTTCCAATGGGGATATTTGATGTTTTAGAATTACCTGGAGATGAATGTTATAGATTATTTTATAATGGAAAGGGTAAGTTTGTTTTAGAAGAAATTGATAAAAAAGAAAAAGATGTTATTTTATTCAAAGTTGTTGATAGAAGAATTTTAAAGAAGAAAAAATTACAACTTAATTTTAGTAATGGTGATAATATTCTTAGTGATGAAAAAGATATCAAAACTGGAGACAGTGTAATACTTGGAGAGAGGAAGATAAAAGAGATTCTTAAATTTGACAAAGGTGCTACTATTTACCTTACTGGTGGAAAGCATGTAAGTATGATAGGAAAAGTGGATAGTATTGAAGGGAATAAAATTCTGTTTAATAGTGGTAAGAAAAAATATGATACTCTGAAAAAATATGCTTTTGTCGTTGGAAAAGACAAACCCAGAATTACAATTAAAGATGAATAAATTGCAGGAAATTAGGATAGAGAAATTGAGTTTAAGTATGGGAATTGGGCAAGCAGGAGATCCATTAGATAAAGCTGTTAAATTGATGGAAAGCATTAGTGGAAGTAAAGCTGTTCAAACTACAACTAATAAAAGAATTCCTACATGGAACATAAGACCTGGATTGGCTGTTGGTTGTTTAGTTACTTTAAGAAAAAAGAAAGTTGAATTATTAAAAAACTTATTGGCTGCTGTGAAAAATACATTAAAAGCTTCACAGTTTAGTGGAAGAACTGTGAGTTTTGGCATTCCTGAATATATTGATATTCCTGAAGCGAAATATGATCCTGATATTGGTATCATTGGGTTGCAAGTTTCAGTTACTTTAGAAAGACCAGGATATAGAGTTATTAGAAGATCTGTTAGAAAAGGAAAAATTGGGAAAAATTCTCAAATTAGCTCAGAAGAAACAATTGAATTCATGAAAAATAAATTTAATGTGGAGATTGAAGGATGACTACAAGTAATTACAATAAAGTTTTCAAACAATTGAAAGTAAAACCTGCAAAATTGCAGAAATACAAGAAACACAATAAACCTAAGAAAAGAAGTACTGGAATTGCTCTTAAAAAATGTAAGAGATGTGGGAGAAATGGAGCCCACATAAGTAAATATAAACTTAGTTTATGCAGACAATGCTTCAGAGATTTAGCAATAAAAATAGGTTTTGAGAGGTACAACTAAAATGGTATTAAATGATCCTTTATCCAATGTATTATCTTCAATTGTAAACTATGAAAAAGTTGGGAAGAAAGAGCTAGAGATTAAAGTATCTTCTAAAATGATTAAAACTGTTTTAGAAATTATGAAAGACCATCTTTACATAGGAGAGTATAGTACTGAGAAAAGTAATAGAGGAGAATCTTTAAAGATAAATTTACTTGGAAATATAAATAGATGTGGAGTTATAAAACCAAGATTTTCTGTTAAGAAAGATAGTTATGAAAAGTTTGAGAAAAGATTCTTACCTGCGAGAAATTTTGGTTTCTTAATCGTATCTACACCTAAAGGACTTATGATACATGAAGATGCTAAAGAAAAAGGCATTGGGGGAAAGCTGATAGCTTATGTTTACTAAATGAAAAAAGAATTAACTTACACTGCGGATATTCCTGAAGATGTTGATGTTTCTATAGAAGGAAAAATGATTAATGTTAAGGGAGAAAAAGGAGAAAATAAGAGATTATTCCATTATCCTGGAATTGAATTAAAGAAAGAGGAGAATAAAATTATATTACATAGTAAAATTGCTACTAAAAAAGAAAAATCTATCATGGGAGTTTCATTATCTCACATTAAAAACATGATGAGTGGTGTAAAGGAAGGATTTGTGTACAAACTTAAAATTTGTTCAGGCCATTTCCCTATGACTGTTGAATCTAAGGATAAAGAAATTATGATTAATAATTTTTTAGGAGAGAAAAAGCCTAGAATTGCTAAGATTTTGGAAGGTGCTGATGCTAAAATTGATGGAGAAATCATTACTGTTGAAAGTTGGAACAAAGAATTAGCAGGACAAACAAGCGCAAATATAGAAAAAGCAACTAAGATAAGTGGAAGGGATAGAAGAATTTTCCAAGATGGCATTTTCATAATTGAAAAAGATGGAAGGAAGATAGAATAATGGTTGAAAATAATAATTTAAAGAAAGAGAAAATTAGATTTGTTAGACAAGATACTAACAAAACAAAAAGGCTGAAGAAAATATGGAGAAAGCCTAAAGGATTACAATCTAAATTAAGATTAGGAAAAAAAGGACATGCTAGAACTCCAAGCCAAGGATATAGAAGTCCTAGAAGTGTTAGATTAAAAGAATCAACAAAATTAGTCCATAATCTTAATGATCTTGAGAACGTAGAAAGGATAATTATTGCTTCAACAGTTGGTTTGAGAAAAAAAGTGGATTTAGTTAAGAAAGCTAAAGAATTAAAAATTAAAATTTTGAATTTGAAAGATGTTGATAAATTTTTGAAAGATGTTGAAGAAAAACTAAGCAAGAAAAAAGAAGTAAAGAAAACTAGAGAAGCGAAAAAACAGAAAACTAAGGATGAATTAGAGAAGAAAGAAGCTGTGAAAGAAGAAAAAAGTGAAGAGGAAGAGAAAAAAGAAGTAAGTAAAAAATTAACAGAAGGAGTAAAACAAAAGCCTGTGGAAGCTGTTGCAGAAAAAGCACCAACACAACAAATTCAAAGGGCTACTGCACCTAAACAAAAATGAACTTAAAAACACAAAAAAGGATTGCTGCAGATATTATGAAAGTAGGATCAAATAGAGTGAAGTTTGATGAGGAAAGACTAGATGATATCAAAGAAGCTATCACTAAGACTGATATGAGGTCTTTGGTTAAAGAAGGTGCTGTTTCAAAGAAACCATATTTATCACAATCAAAAGTAAGAGCTAGGAAAATAAAAGAACAGAAAAAGAAAGGAAATAGAAAGGGTCCTGGAACTAAGAAAGGTACTAAAAATGCTAGATTAAGACCTAAGAGAATTTGGGTTAATAAGATAAGGGTTTTAAGAAAATTCTTGAAAGAATTAAAAGTGAAAAATATGATTGAAAGTAAAAATTATAGAAATTTGATATTGAAATCTAAAGGTGGATTCTTTAGAAGTAAGAGACACTTAAAATTATACATTAATGAGCATAAGTTATTGAAAGGAGGAGATGATGAGTAATTTAGTCATATTGCCTTACAAAAGGAAAAGGAAAGGGAAAACTGATTATAAACAGAGATTAGGATTATTAAAATCTGGTAAATTAAGATTAGTGGTTAGAAAGTCTTCTAAAAATATATTGTTACAAATTGTAAAATATGAACCTAATGGAGATAAAGTGTTGATTAGTGTACATAGCAATTCGCTTAAAAAATATGGATGGAACTTAAATAAAGGAAATGTCCCTACTGCATACCTTTCTGGATTACTATGTGGAAAATTAGCTAAAAATAAAGATGTTAGTGAAGCTATTTTAGATATTGGTCTTAATAGATCTAGGAAAGGTTCTGTACAATATTCTGCAGTTAAAGGAGTTATAGATTCTGGATTAAACATTTCTTGTTCTAAAGATATTTTACCAAATGAAGAAGGATTTAATGGTAAGGTAATTTCTGAAGAAGTGCATAAAACATTTTTAGATGTAAAAAATAAAATTGTAGGAGAGAAAAATGGCTAGGGATCAAAGACAACAAAGGATGATGCAGAAAGAATTTGATAAAGAAGCTTGGATTCCTAAAACTGAGTTAGGCAAATCAGTCAAAAAAGGAGAGATAAAAGAACTTGATGAAATTTTGAATAAAGGTTTGAATATTTTAGAAGATGGAATTGTTGATACTCTTGTTTCAAATTTAGAATCAGAAATGATAGAGATAGGACAAAGTAAAGGTAAATTCGGTGGTGGAAAAAGAAGTATTTGGAGACAAACTCAGAAAAAAACTAAAGAAGGAAATAAACCGAAATTTGCTACTATGATTATTGTAGGTAATAAAAATGGATATATTGGTATTGGGAAAGGAAAAAGTAAGGAAACTATGCCTGCTAGAGAAAAAGCAACTAGACAAGCAAAATTGAATGTTCAGAAAATTGTTAGAGGTTGTGGAAGTTGGGAATGTGGATGTGGTGGAAACCATACTATTCCATTTAAAATAAAAGGTAAATGTGGAAGTGCTGAGATTACTTTAATGCCTGCTCCTAAAGGTGTGGGGTTATGTGTTGAGAAACAATGTAGAAAATTACTAGAGTTTGCTGGGGTAAAAGATGTTTACTCTAAAACAAAAGGTAAAACTAAAAGTAAAATCAATTTAATGTTAGCTTGTTTTAATGCTTTAAAAAATCTAAGTAGAACTAAAATCCCTGAGAGGTATGTCAAAGTAGGAGGTATCGTTGAAGGAAAGATTAAAGATGGAGAGTAAAAGAATTGCAGTAATTAGGATTCGAGGGATAGTTCATATAGATAAGAGAATAGAAGATACTTTTAGAAAATTAAGATTATTTAGGAAAAATGGTTGTGTTATTATTAATAATAAAAAAGATTATTTAGGTATGTTAAATAAAATAAAAGATTATTCTACTTGGGGAGAGATAGATGAAGAAACCTTTAAATCATTATTATTGAAAAGAGGTAGATTGCCTGGCAATAAAGCCTTAAATGAAGAATATGTTAAGGAAAAAATTAAATTGGGTATTGATGAGTTTTCAAAAGAATTTTTTGAATTTAAAAAAGAGTTAAAAACTATTCCTGGATTAAAATCATTTTTCAGATTAGGAATGCCAAGAAAAGGTTTTGGTAGAAAAGGAATTAAAGTTCCTTATAGTTTAGGTGGAGCTTTAGGTTATAGAAAAGAAAAAATTAATGAATTAATCAGTAGGATGCTTTAAGATGACAACTCATAAAAGAAAAAAAGTTGTAAAATATAGAGGGAGTAAAACTCATGGTTGTGGTAGTATGAAAAAGAGAAGAGGTGCTGGTAATAGAGGTGGAAGAGGTTTAGCTGGTACTGGTAAAAGAGCTGCACATAAAAAACAATTAATTTTGAAAAAGTATGGTAATGATTATTTTGGTAAACATGGATTTCACATTCAGTATAAACCTGTTAAAATAAAAGGAATAAATTTAAAAGATATAGAAGTTAAACTAGATATGTTTATGGAAAAAGGATTTGCAAAAAAAGAAGGTGAAATTATTTCTATTGATCTTGGTAAGATAGGTTATAATAAATTATTAGGTAATGGGAAATTAAAAAATAAATTTAAAATAAAAACAAAATTCTTCTCTAAAAATGCAAAGGAAAAATTAGAAAAGATGGGTGGGGAAATTGTCACTGGTTAAAAACATATTAATGAATTTACCAGAGATAAAAGGTCCTGAACAAAAAAGATTACCGTTTAAACAAAAATTAAAATGGACTTTAGCCATCTTAGTTTTATTTTTCATATTATCTAATATTGAACTTTGGGGTTTGGGGCCAAACTCTTTACAACAATTTGAATTTTTAGCAATTATATTAGGAGCTAGTTTTGGTTCTATATTATCCTTAGGAATAGGACCTATCGTAACCGCATCTATTGTTCTGCAATTACTGAAAGGTTCTGGATTGTTGAAATTAGATACTAGTACACATGATGGAAGAGTATTTTTTCAAGGATTACAAAAGACATTAGCTTTATTTTTCATAGTATTTGAAGCAATTATTTATATTTTCTTAGGAGGTTTAAGTCCTGATTTGGCTTTGGCACCCGCGGCCTTTAGAAATGCACAACTAATTTTAGTTGCTCAGTTAATTTTAGGTGGAGTTATAGTATTATTTATGGATGAGGTTATCAATAAATGGGGATTTGGATCTGGAATAAGCTTATTTATCGCTGCTGGAGTTTCAAGCCAAGTATTTGTAAGGGCATTCTCTCCTTTAACTCAAAGTGGAGTTATAGCTTTTGGAACAGGTCAAGCTCCTGTAGGAGTTATTTGGATTTTCTTTAGATCTTTAGCTAGTGGAGATCCATTAAATGCTGTTAGAGCTATATCGAGTATTATTGCAACAGTTTTGGTATTTGCATTTGCTGTTTATGCCCAAGCTATGAAAGTTGAGATTCCGCTGTCGTTTGGAAGAGTGAGAGGGCATGGGGTGCGTTGGCCGTTGAATTTTATTTACACGTCGAATATCCCCGTTATATTAGTTGCGGCATTATTAGCTAATGTGCAATTATGGGCTAGATTAATGCAAAGTAGTGTTGAAGGTAAAGGACTAACATCGGGAGTCATGCACTGGATTTCGCTCCATATCTTTGGGCAGTATGCTGGAAATATTCCCATTTCTGGATTATCGAGATGGGCATTTTCTCCAAATTTATTAGATGAGTTTTTTGCGTTTATAACTAGCGGCGTATTTAATTGGTTTAGTTTATTACAAGCTGGGACTTTTGCGTTATTTATGATGGGTGGTGCAGTATTATTTAGTATTTTCTGGGTACAAACCGCTGGAATGGATGCTAGATCTCAAGCTAAACAAATAATGGATTCTGGATTGCAAATTCCAGGATTTAGAAGAGATGAGAGAGTATTAGAAAGTATATTGAAAAGATATATTTTCCCATTAACAATTATGGGAGGTCTTACGGTTGGTTTCTTAGCTGCGTCTGCAGATGTAATTGGTGCTTTAACTAGTGGGACTGGAATATTACTTACAGTTATGATTATTTATAGATTATATGAGGAAATAGCACAGCAACACATGATGGACATGTACCCTGCTTTAAGGAAGATGATGGGGTAGAAACGTTTAAAAATAGAAATTAATGTTAAGGAAATAAAATGGTATTCGATGGAGCATTAAACTCGGTTTTTGGATGGTTGGTTGATTGGCATCCTTTGGGAGGGTTAGTAATTATATCTTTCTTACTTATGCTAATGACCACTCTGATTTACAAGTACTTTACAGATCAAGAAGCTATGAAAAACTTAAAACAAGAGATGAAGGATATTCAAGCAGAGATGAAAGAATTCAAGGATGATCCTACAAAAATGATGGAGTTACAGAAGCAATCTTTTAGTAAAATGATGGAATCTTTTAAACACCAGATAAAGCCAATGTTGATAACTTTTGTTCCTTTTATTATTTTATTTCCTTGGTTAAGGGAAGTTTATGTTCCAAAAGGAGATTTACTTTTTGGAATAGGATGGTTTGGCACATATTTCATCTTTGGAATAGGTTTTAACATAATTTTAAGGAAA
>NZCU01000036.1 GCA_002688395.1 Nanobdellota archaeon
AAATAATTTATCTCATAAAAAAATTATGTCAACACTAGTAGCTAATTTATCAACAGGAAAAGGAACTTGGGGTCATGTTTCTAGATTAATAGAAGATGGTAAATGGGACAATATAATTTTAGTTACAAATGAATTTGGAAAGGAAAATTTTACAAAAAATGATTCCACAACATTAGTAATTGTAGATCCTAATCAAGGAATAAAAGAATTACAACAAGATATTTCCTCAAAACTTAAAGATTTAATTAAAGAACCAGAAGTTTATCTTAATGTGGTATCTGGAACAGGAAAAGAACATATGGCTTTAATTTCTTCTTTACTAAAATTAGGACTAGGAATTAACTTAACTGCATTAACAAAAGATGGAATTGAAGATATTTAACCGAAACTATTAATAATTTTGTTTCATTATATGATAATTATGTCAGATTTATTCAAAGATGTTTTAAAAGACTCAGAAAGTTTATTCAAAAACGAAGTAGCTTTAGATCCAGAGTTCACACCTAAACAAATTCCGTTTAGAGAATCAGAAAATCAATACATAGCAACATGTATAAAACCATTATTCCAAAAACGTTCTGGTAAAAATTTAATTATAAAAGGTTCTCCAGGGATAGGAAAAACATTAGCATGTAAAAATGTTTTAAGGGAACTAGAAGAAACAACAGATGATATAATCCCTATATATATAAACTGTTGGAAGAAAAATTCTACATATCAAATAACTCTAGAAATTTGTAAAGCCTTAGATTATAAATTTGTACATAACAAAAGAACTGATGAATTAATTTCTATAATAACTGAAAAATTAAATAGAAAATCTTCAGTATTAATATTTGATGAAATTGATAAAATTCAAGAGCTAGATATATTATATAGTTTAGTTGAAAACTTATTTAGAAAAACAATAATATTAATTACAAATGAAGAAACATGGTTATACAGATTAGATAATAGACTAAAATCAAGATTAATTCCAGACCAATTAGATTTCAGACCCTACACTCTAGAAGAAACAAAAGAAATTCTAAAACAAAGAATAGGATATGCTTTCCCTTCAAACATAATTTCTCTAGATGAAGTAAATAAAATAGCACAAAAAACTCATGAGTTAAAAGATCTAAGAACTGGATTGTTTCTACTAAAAGAATCTGCAGAAATAGCAGAATCAACTTCATCAAAAAAAATAGAAAATTCACATGTAGAAACAGCAATTAGTAAAATAAAAGATTTCAAAAAACCAGTTGAATTAGATGAAGATGAACAACAAATATTATCCATTATCAAATCAAATTCAGATAAAACAACTTCAGAAATATATAGCATTTACAAAGAAGCTAATGGTCTTAAATCAGAAAGAACATTTCAAAGAAAAATAAAAAATTTAGAAAAATTAAACTTAGTAAAAGTAGATGAAATCACAAATATACAAGGTAGATCTTTCAAAATAAAGCCATTAATAGAGTTCTAGAAAATATAGTATATAAAATATATATTACATTCAAACGACATACTCGCCACACCCCCGTGAGCCTTTTAAAACTGCAAGGCTTCATATTTCTTAAAATGATAAAAACATATTTTAAAGAGGCTGCAGGTATCTTTTTCAGAAAAAAATATCTAGAATGGCCAGAATATTTAGATAGAATTTCTAAGATAGAACATCTAATGTTCATAAATAAGACGTCCCAAGAATCAATAAATAACTATTGGAAAAAGGAGGCTAAAAATGGTTCAATTAGATAATGAAACAATAGAGAAATTATTCAGTCGTCAAATTCAAAATCTACCATTAAGGAGGTGATAAAGATGGACATCTATTCAAAAGAAGAGGTTGATGCGGCATTAGATGAAGATGAAATAGAAGCAATAGATGAAGCATTTATGCAAGGTTTCTTCCAAGCCTCATGAATTATTCATAAGAAACTAAAGAGATAGTCTTAATCCACGACACCATAGCTTTCATTTTTTCAATCATTCCACCAACTCTAAGTATTTGATTTTTTTCAAAAAACTTATTACATTGTTCGTGCAACTCATTTTTCCGGTTACTAACATCAAAAGCTAATTTTTTATCGCTTTTATAATAAGCTTTCATAACATCCAAATAAGACTTCTCTATATTTTCATAAATAATTTTAATCTCTTTCATTTGTTTTGTATTAAGATCAATAATATCTAGAAATCTAGAAATTCTTTTAACTTCATCCCCAATACTTTCTAAATTCATAACAATATACCACACATGTAATAACTCAATACCTCTAATGTCAATTTTCCTAGAGATTTCAGGATCATTCATTGCTGTTTTCAAAATTCTTTCCAACATAAAACAAAGTCTATTAATATCTACATCTCTTTGTACAATCCCATCACATTTATTCTCCCCAATACATTCAATAGAATCTCTTAGCATACTTCTTAAGATAATGTCAATTCTCCTTATAACATCTTTAATTTTAACATCTTTAATATTTAAAAAATTCTTAGCAATTATTTTATTTCCAGTCTGTTCAATAATTTCAACAGCAACAAAATTATTCATAACCTTCCTAATATTTTCTGATATTAAGTTAATATCATCTCCAATTAACTTAATCACATCAAAACCATCAGTATAAGCCCTATAGATTTCCTCAACAACTCTACCAATATTTTTATTCTTAGTGTCTATCAAAGCTTCACTTTCTTTTTTCTCTTTTTCAAAATTAGAATATAAAATTAATCTAGATTCTCCATCTTCTTCTAAGTAAACAACATCACCTTTAGAAAGTTTATTCCTCTTCAACCATTTTCCTGGGATACTAATAATAAAAGAAGAGTTCCCAAATTTTATAAGTTTTCTATATTCCAAAATACCAACCCCTATACTGATATATAAAATATATAGAACAAGTATTTATATATAAAGATTTCTTAAATAGCTATCATAAGAGGTGATAACATGGTCGATGATTTATTAGACGACGAAGAATTACTAGATGAAGACTTAGAGTTTCAATATGGTTCTAAAAAAAAATTAGATGATGCTGTGGATAATGGTGATATGGATGCAGAAGATGCTTTATTCTTAGAAGGTTATCAAGACGATGATGACGAAGATTAAAATAACCCAATCAAAGGACTCATTATAAATGTAAATAATTTAAGAATAAAAGGCATAAGTCCTACAATTATTAAAGCCAAACAAAATAAACTAACAAATGTCCATACTTTCTTAGCTTTTCTTTCATCTTTTATAAAAAATAATGCTGCTATGTAAAACATCCTTCCTCCATCTATAGGGCCTAAAGGTAACATATTAAACATTCCAACAGCTAAATTAATTGTAAATATCCAATAAAACAATAAACTAACCCAAGATAATATTCCTCCAACAACTCCTAACCCTTCTTTATATCCAGTTGTTATAGAAACAGGAATAACTCCTAAATAACCCCTATCTTCTCTCCAAAAAATAACTTTATCAATAAAAGAACTAGGCCTATCAACAGCAACAATAGAATACGATGAAACATTCGTTACTAAATTAACCTCATCTCCAGGTTTAATCATCTCTAAACTATCAAAGAAATCATCAACACCATCTATCTCATCACTATTAACCATTACAACTTTCTCCCCAATTCCTAATCCACTTAAGTTAGCAGGATAACCATCTTGAACTCCAGCAATAATAGTTCCCTCACTATCAATCGTAGAACTAAAAACAGGAGCAACAACAAATAAAAATAAAATCAAAAATAAAGCAGCTGTTAAATAATTTGAAAAACTACCAGCAGCTAAAACTTCTAATTGTTGTCTCTTAGATCTTTTATTTAACTGTTCTTCATCAGGTTCAACAAATGCAGCAGGTACAACAGGTAAAAAAACAGATAAAACTGCAAATCCACTTGACTTTAATCTAATATCATGCAATCTTGCTAATAACCCATGACTAAATTCATGTATACCTGCTAAAATAAAAATACTAATAATCCAATGCCAAAAACTAAGTATTGGAATTCCAGGAATAGTTTGAATTCCAGGTAATAAAGGAGCTATTGGTGTTGGAGTTCCTCTAAATAAGAAATCGTATACTTTTAAAGTTAAAATAATAAAAATAAAAGCCATAGATAAATATCCAAACACAATACCTAAAAAACCAAACACAGCTGTTGATCTAGGAAATTTCTTAGCAATTTTATCCATCAAATTTAATCCAATTTTAGTCTTATACATTAAAATATAAATAAGTGGAAACGCTATCTTTTCTAACTTAACTTTATCTTTATTAAAATACATAACAATCCCAAGAACTATAGCAAAAACAAATAATAGTATTAAATCAATATTTAACATTCCTCACCCTCTTTTATTTTTTACTTTTAATGGATCTAAAAGCCTTACCCCCGCATTTTCTACAACTAATTTTTTTATCTAAAACTTTTCTAACATCAGCTTTTCTTTTAGTTTTACATTTCTTACAAACAAATACATTATGAAATAATCTTGCAGCAGCTTCTGGAAATTTTGCCATTTTATTTAAGTTGTTTTAATACTTTATCTCCTAATATGTCCCAATATATAACACTAACTCCTTCTGTAATTTTACCCTTTAAATCACTTGGAATTTTAATATCAAAAGTCTCATAATTTTCCTCATCCATAATATTAGCTGTATCTCCACTAACACTTAAAACTTGTGCAGTTTTCTTATCAATAATAGGTACATCTATTTTATCATGCCCAGGCAAAACAATAACTTTTTTACTTCCATCAATTAAACTGCTTGCATCAACTCTACATTTCGCATGTCCATGTTTCCCAGGTCTAGATGTTTCAATCTTATTTACTCTACAAGCAACACCATCAAAAACAACATAACTTCCCGGTTTCAAAGAAGTAACAGTACTTTGTTTTGTTCCACTCATAACTCGAAATTAATTGTATAATATTTATAAATATATGCTTTTACCCTCAAAAACTTTAAATACTTTACATTTTCCAAATTTATTATGTTTAAAAAAAATGATTTCATAGAAATAGAATTAACAGCCAAAGTTAAAGAAACAGGTTTAATATTTGAAACAACAGATGAAGCAACAGCTAAAGAAAACAATTTTCATAATTCTTCTCAAAAATACGCTCCAAAAATAATATGCCTAGGCCAACATCAAATCCTCCCATCATTAGAAGAAGAATTAGAAAATAAAGAATTAAATAAAGAATTTGAAGTTGAATTACCTCCAGAAAGAGCTTTCGGTAAGAAAAATCCTAAATTACTACAATTAGTCTCAGCTTCCCAATTCAAAAAACAAAATATAACTCCATATCCGGGATTACATGTTAATGTAGACAACTCAATTGGTGTTGTAAGGACCGCAAGCCCTGGAAGAGTCATAGTAGATTTCAATAACCCTTTATCCGGAAGAAATATAATTTATAAAATAAAAATATTAAAATTAATAACAGATACAAAAGAAAAAATAATTTCAATTCTAGATTCTTACCATCTACACAATGCAAATGTTGAAATAGCAGATTCAAATTTAACAATCAAAGCAAAAGTAGATGAAAATATACAAAAAGAAATTACAAGAAAAATACTAGAGTTAGTACCTATAATTAAAAAAATAAATGTTGTAAAAGAATAATATTTAAATAGTACGCGCCTTTTCTTTATAAAATATGGATACTATCATAAATGAGGATTCTGAGAAAGAAGAAACATTTTCTAACGAAGATTTTAGCCCTACAGAAACAGAACATAGTAGTGGTGATGATGTGGATCATGAGTTAGAAGAATTATTATCAAAACAAAAAGCAAAAATAAAAGTAATCGGTGCAGGTGGTGCTGGTAATAATACAATCAACAGAGTAAAAGAAGTTGGAATCACTGGAGCAGAAACAGTTGCAATGAACACTGATGCTCAAGATTTGCTTTACACAAATGCTGATATCAAAATTCTAATTGGAAGAGAAATAACAGGCGGACTAGGAGCAGGATCAATTCCAAAAATTGGAGAAGAAGCAGCTCATGAATCTGAACAAGATATAAAGAAAAAACTACAAGGCGCTGACATGGTTTTCATCACATGTGGTTTAGGCGGAGGAACAGGTACAGGCTCTGCCCCGGTTATAGCAGAAATAGCAAAAAAAGTAGGATGCCTAACAGTAGGAATAGTAACAATCCCATTTATTATGGAAGGTCAAAGAAGATATGAAAACGCAATAATTGGTCTAGAAAAATTAGAAAGAGTTGTAGATACTCTAATTGTAATCCCTAATGATAAATTATTAGAATTAGCTCCAGATTTACCTTTACAAACATCCTTTAAAGTAGCAGATGAGATTTTAACAAATGCTGTAAAAGGAATAGCCGAATTAGTAACAAAAACAGGCTTAGTTAACTTAGATTTCGCTGATATTAAAGCAGTCATGGGAGATGGAGGTGTAGCTATGATCGGTGTTGGTGAATCCGACACTGAAAATAGAGCTGTAGAAGCTGTAGAAAAAGCAATTTCCAACCCTTTACTAGATGTAGACATCTCAGGAGCTACAGGCGCATTAATCAATGTTTCAGGTGGTCCAGATATGTCTTTAGATGAAGCTAGAAAAGTAGTTGAAGGAGTTTCCCAAAAATTAGATGAAGACGCTAGAATCATATGGGGAGCTCAAATCTTAGATGATTTAGAAAATACAATAAGAGCAATGTTAATAGTTACAGGAGTTTCTTCCCCTCAAATATTTGGACCTCAATCAAGATTACCTGGAAAAAAGAAAAAAGAAATAGAAGAAGAGCTAGGAATTGAATTTGTAGACTAATAAAAAAACTTATAAACTCATTTTTTCTTAATTTTTAGATATGGAACCTGAAGAAAATAGATCATTAATTACTCGTTTTAAGAGCTTTTTAACTCAATCTAAGCGTGTTTTTAAAATAACAAAAAAGCCAACTATGGCTGAATTCAAAGTTATAGTTAAAGTTACAGGAATTGGAATAGTAATAATAGGAATCTTAGGATTCTTAATCCATATTATGTGGACAATAGTAAAACCATGACACAAATTTTCGCATTAAGAACAACTGCA
>NZCU01000037.1 GCA_002688395.1 Nanobdellota archaeon
AGGCTGTTTGAGCGGGACCGAATAATATTTGGGCTATCTACTGCAGGACATTATTCAGAGAAATCAACCCTTTTTAAAAAAACACTGTCTGAATTATACCAGGTGCTCCCCGATATACATATTAGCCTGGGTTTTACACTATACCTTAATAATTCTGTAGCATTGACGCGAAGAAGCTTAGAGGATATTATATCTCTAGGCTTTAAAAATATTGTTATAAATACCGTAATAGATTCTTCAAACAGATTAGAGACTCTTAACGAATTAGAAAATAATATATTACGCCCTTTAGGTTTTGGATCACCCGTTCGATCATGTTCTCATACTCACCCTATTGGGTCTTCTTTTTCACGTGAGGAGTGGGGTATACCTATAAAGGGTCATTATTTTAACCTTCAGTCTTTGGAACAGGTAGTTTTTAGTGATTGGTGGGGAGCTGAGGTTACTATTAATTTAGGCTTATTAAAGCCGGTAGGGAGAGGGGCTAATTTACTTATGGCTAAGGAAAGCCCTCTTATGCCTGATAGTCTTCTAGATAAGCCTAGACACGGGTTGTCTAGACAGGCTGGGATTGACCTTTATATTACTAGTAAATCTGTTATCCATCCTTCTGTTCATGAAAAGACTTTGTGGGATGTGAACATTGTTAATGGAGATTTTAGAAACTCTTTTAAAGCTTGTTTAGAAAATGATAAAGAGATAATAGAATGGTTAAGGAATAATTATGAGTGGCTGTCCCGCCCCGTTTAATTTAATTCCTCCAATTTATTAAAATACTTGTAAACTTCTCCTGGCTTATTTTTCCCTTCATAAAACAGTTCAATAGTTGCCTTTGTCAGTTCCCATATATCCAATAAGGCAGTATCCCCAAACTTCTCTTTGAATTGAGGGTCTTTTAAGCCTTTTTGCCACAGAGCTGATGGAGGTATTAAAATCAATACCTGGCGCCGTATCCTTATTTTATCCCCGCCCTTATTTTTAAGCTCTTTTGCATAATTATAAACTATCTCCATTGTTAATTCAGTTTCTCCGGGTACTGATAGAAGAAAGGCAGCATCTATAGCTATTCCTGCCTCTAAAAGTAAATCGGTTGCTTCATCCTGTTGCTCGAGATTAATTCCTCCTTTAACTATGTCAAGTTGTTCTTGAACTCTATGTTCATACCCTATAAAAACTCTGCGTATATTAAGTGCCTTTAATAATTCTATAAACTCTTTCTTTTTCTTTCTATCTCTAATAGTTAAAAACCCCACGCTTCCAAAACAGAAGTCTATATAAAATTTATCACGAGGTACATTTTGTTTGGTTAATTCTTTGTCTAGGTTTCTTAAAAAACCTCTGTTCATAAAATCATCACATATTTCACTAATTATAATTTTTCCATATTTCTCTATATATTCTTTTATATTTTTAGCATATACCTCAGCCCCATGAACTATATATGCTTCTTCCCCTCTAGTGCAAAATGTGCACCGCCCCTGTGGTCCTACTGGACATCCATCTGCCGATATCATTGATAGTATCTGCCATCCCTCATAATCTACTCCTGGAATCCCTACTCCACAATGTTCCTCTTCTTCCATAAAATATTTCTTACGTATTTCTAAATCAGGTAATAGGTCAAAATTGGGCTTTTTGAGGGTCCTTAAGTCTCTCAGTTTTTGATGTGTAACTATCAACTCGCCCTCTTCCGTATACACTATATTTGGTATATCTTTATTTAATCCCTCTTTCAGTACTCTTTCCCAGGCTTCTTCTCCATACCCATAACATATCCAATCCACTTCTGGTCTTTCTATCATTTTTTTCCACATTATATGACAATATGGTCCTCCCCAGCCTATTCTTACCCACGGTGCTGATTCTCTAATTAATCTGCTTCTCTCTAATACGGTTTGATAATTACCTATAGATACCCAAAAACCTATATCTTCTATATCATCAGAAAAATTATTGTAATCAATGTAGTCTGGTGTAATTGCTTCATCTATAACCATAGTATTGTGGGAGTTATTAGAGGCCACCGAGAGGGGGCCGATGGGAAGCCATTCTGCCCATAGGCTGGCCCAGCCTGTTTGAAGTTCACCTCTGAAATAGTCTGCGGGTATTATGATTAAGGATTTATCCATTTAGATATACCCATTCTAGCCCTAGACTTTCATATATATCACAGTCAAACAGGCATCTACATTCTTTTTCTCTTATATATTCTCTTGCTTTTTTGGCTTCAGCCCCTTTCCATATTTCTAATATAGGGGTGTTAAGTATATTGCCTATGTGATTAGGCCCGTTCCAACAGAACCGCACACTTCCATTAGAAGTTATTTTTAATGTAGTCTGGCCTTTAAGACAACGTGCCCCCGGTTTTTGTAGTGGGTGAGTATCTCTTGAGAATTTATCAGTGTTTTGAACCACTTCTAAAAGTCCCTGACTTGGGTCAGGGCAATCATCTTTGGCAAAAATAGCTTTATCCCTAGCATCTCTTTCTTCTTTAGTGATTCCATATTTATCAAGTGCGGGACCTTTGAAGACTGCTTGACAAAAGAAACCCCATTCACGACTGTTAGCATAGTCTTTTAACTCTGCTACTTCTTCGGGAGTTACTAATTTATTGAGTACGGGATTTAAGGATATATAAAAATTGAAGCCCTCTGTATTTTGAATTTCATACAAATTATCTAGGGCCTTTTGCATTTTACTAAAGGGGAATCTTCTAAGCTCAAGGTGCTTTTCTGGATTTAAAGTATCAATAGATACTCCAATTGCTGTTACACCGGCCTTTAATATTTTTTTAAGGAAGCTCATATTAGCCAGTCTAATGGCATTGGTATTAATCCATATGTTTTTGACGCCTTCATTTTTACACAGAAAAATAAATTCTTCAAACCCTTTCCATATAGTAGGCTCTCCGCCTGTAATATTTATAGAATAGAGAGGGCGCCAACTACATAAGTCTTTTATAGCTGGGGCTAAAACCTCAAAAGTTAAATTTCCTACTTTAGTATGCTCTAGTTGCCAACAATAAGGGCAGCATGTATTACATTGTTCTGTAATAGAAAGATCTAGTCTAACAGGTGCTGTTAAGGGTTCAGATAAATCGTGAGCTTTATTTAAAGTTTCCATATAGTCTTTTTAATTTACATTCTCCCCACCCATCAGGGTTTATTTCTTCTTGTTTTAATTTTCTTTTATGGTTGGGGTATTTATGGTGCTCATCAAATACCTCATCCCCGACAAAAAATAAATCTTTAAACTGAGTATCTACCTTCCAATCAGCATATCCAAAATAAGCACATGCCTCGGGGTCATCCTTCCATGCTAATACTTTATGTTCGTTACCCTGTTTATCATAAACTGTTTTTCTAGCCCAATAGTCAAATTCGGGTTGTTCAAAATATTTAGAGCCATCATACTTTATTCTGAATTCTTTAGGGGTTATATCATTATATGTATGGATTTGGGGACATTGAATTTTATTAACCTCTTCTGCTAATACATCTTTTTCATAATTTTCAAACCTCAAGCTATTAGAGTGTTCTATTACATCTATAAATTCTAAGCTTATGGGTACATATTCTAAGTCCAAGTATTCTTTAGCTCTCCTTAATAAGTCCCTATCTTCATAACCCCAACCAATCATCCCCTCATCATAACCTTTAAGTTTTAATAAATTCCACTTGGTGATAGCCACTTTTCCTGCCCCTGACCATCCATTTTCAAGCTCTTCAGTATTTAGCCTGCATATTGAATTAGGATTTTTAGAAAAGACTTTTATTAGCCATTCAGAAAACCCCTTCACAACAAAGTTGTCTGCATCTAAGTTTATTATAATATCACCTGTGGCTTGTTTAGCTCCTACATTTTTAGAATGAGACATTTGAAAGAACTTAGGGTCTTTAGTATGATATAGTTTAATTAAGCCACTTTTTATTTCTGCTTGAAAGTGGTTCCAAAGATATTCATTCATTCTATCTTTGGAATTATAATTCAGAATAATAAACTCTCTATCTAAGTCTGCCGTATCTTCAATATTAAGTGGCAGGGTTTCTTTCAAATGAAATAACCGGTTCATACATACTGTAATAAAACTAATTTTCATGGTTTTTCTTTTGGGTGGTCTATAGTGCCTCCATGAAGCCATACATTGAATTTTTTAAAGTTTTGGAATGCTTTTATACTCTCTAATAGGTTATAAAAATTGACTATGTGCATATAAGTTCCTTTACTTTAGCTAAAATTCCATACATTTCAGGCCTCCACCTTTCCATCCTTTCTATCGCTGTTTGAGGTGTTTCATCTTTAGTCCTGTAAACTCTTGAATTTGCGCTTCTATAAAAATGTTTTAGTCCTTTCCCTGCTGATCCTCCTTTATCCTGTACTATTTTACACTTGCCCGCTTTTATTGCTCTCCAAAATAATTTATGACTAGGATCAAAGTGTGAGTAAAACCAAGGATTTGTCATTTTTACAACTATACCAGACTCTTGCCTTTCTTTTGCGGATTTAGGTTGAAGTTCCCAGCTACTGGCATCCTTTTTTTCATCAATAAATTTTAAATCCCATACACTACCTACAGGATGGGGTAGCCCATTTACTGTGGATAATACATAGGTTACCCAAGCTTTAGATTCTTTAAGTTGTTTAAGACTAACTTTTAAGTTGGTTTCTCCTTCAAAGAATAAGCAATCGGCCTCTATAATCATCATATATCTATATTTTTTTTGTTTAGCGATTTTTACTCCACATGCTAGGCCACCCCCGTGTGAAGGCTTGTACTCTACATTATCTACTATTTCAACGTTTAAGTCTTTAGCTACTTTTACAAGTAGTTCAGCATCATATTCAACACTATTATTTATAATAATTAGTGGAACGTCAGGAAAGTTTTCTTTAAAAGAGTAAGGACCTACTTTTAACCAATCCCCATTTTTATAAGCTACCATAATTGCTACTAAATCCATTATTTAAACCCGTAGCTACATCTTTGACACATTGGAGCTTTTCCCTTCATAATATAGTTTGTTTTTTACCAAAGTTTTTTCTACTGGCTTTGGGAACAAATCCTGGAGTATCTTTTAATACATTATATTCTACTTCAATAAAGTCATTTTTAATGGAATTTTTTTGATTTTCCCAGATTGAATATTTCATAGCTGAATTTCGGCTAAACTTTTCTACATTAAACCCCTCCGCTAAATATTGACTTTTTTCTATTTCAAATTCATGAGGATGCCACCCTATTCTATCCTCTGACTCGTTAAGATCTTCTTGTGACCTATGCATGAATATAATCATCAGAGATTTTATCTTTGGGATTCTGTGCAGAAGGTGGGTCATAGCTGGAGCTTGAATGACCACGTTTTTAGATTCTAATAGTGCCATGAATTCGTTTTCATTACGAATACGAAATCTCCCTTCATCTATCCTACTTTTATGGAATAACTCTTTAGCTAATACCTGAGAAAAATAGGTAGTACCTGTTCTTTGAGGTCCAGAAACTATTATTTGTTCATAGCCCTTTAATTTTTTTATTACATCTTTATATGTTTTCATCACGACATTCTGTAAATTCTGATTCATGGCCGCCCCGCCGTGGATAACCTCTATGATAAATGAATTTTTCCCTTTCTTTTCTTCGCTGATTGTATTCCTCGGGCAGAATATAGAATCTAATATCAGATTCCCACATCAATTTTCTTAAATAGGGCTGATCTCTATTGGTGAATTTTTTGGCTTTCCAATCTTTTTCCCATTCTTTTAATAGGTTTATAACTGGTTCTGTTTTTGAAAACAAAATTACCCCTCCATTTAGTTCGGGGAAACTTCTAGGTACTTCGGGTATAATAAAATTTACTCTTTTAAGGGGCGAATGAGTTAGAACCATATCGAATTTTTTTAATAGTAAAAACATGTCCTCTATAACTGGTTTTAATAGGTAAGTATCATTATCTAGATACAAGGTTTGATCATAAGGGGTATTTATCATTGCCTCGAACTTATTTCTATTATGGATTTCATTCCCTGGAATCGTAACAATATTATCGAATATAGAATCATCTTTTTTATGAGTAAACATGGTGATATTTATTTCAGGGTGGAGCTTTTTAATACTTTTGGCAGATTGTACTCCATCATTAAAGTGTTTATCTGCCCCAGTGGCTGCGTATACTATTCCTTTATTCATTTTTCTTTTTTAATTGAATAATCTTGCATGCAAGATACACACAAGAATCAAGCATTTCTTCTAAAGATTCTTGGATCATATCCCGTTTATCATCAAT
>NZCU01000038.1 GCA_002688395.1 Nanobdellota archaeon
AGAAATGAGTGATGCTAAACAAGTTAAAATGAAAAATGGAAGAGACGCTGTAAAAGGTGTTTGTTCTAAATGTGGAACAAAAATGTATAAAATTGGTAAATTAGAGTAAAATCCTTATTCTTTTTCACTTTTTTTCATTTTTTTATCCAAAAGTAAATGCGGAGAAGAAGAAATTTTCTGAATTTACTTTTAATTCTAGTTTATTTGTGCTGTAAGATCCTCTAACTACATTATATAATTGTGGTTTGTCTACTAAAATAAAGGCTTTCTCACCTTTAAATTGAACATCATCACCTGCCTGATCTTTAGTAATATATTTATTATCAATGAATACTTCCATCTCTATTGGTGTAGATGTAGAATCTGCTACAATATTAACAGATTTAGCTGTAAAGTCTAAGATTATTGATGAGGAGCCTTGTGATAATAAATCATCTGGATTACTCTTCCATGGACCTGCTAAGTAAATTACATTTGGTTTTATTTCTATAGGAGTTCCATAGTTAATAATTTGTTCTGGTTGTAGTCCTGGTTCGTTTCCTACGTTTTGGCTTCTTGATAATGCGAATTTATAGCCAGCGTATAGTTCGGGAGTTCTTACTTCTCTTGTTGGAGTTTTATCTTCTAATTTTGAAATATCCATATCTGAGACGTCTTCTCCTATTTCAGCTAATAATTCTTGGATTTTTAACTCTGTTTCTTCATAAGCTCCTTCTCCAATATGGTTATATCTTATGAAGCCTTCTGAGTCTATTAAGTATTTTCTTGGCCAATATCTATTTTTGAATGCTGACCATGTTCCATATGCATTATCTTGCACTACTGCGTATTCTATGTTGTATTTTTCTATTGCATCTTGTACGTTTTCACGCTTTTTTTCAAATTCAAATTCAGGAGTATGAACACCGATTATGACTAAACCTTTATCTCTATATTTTTTATCCCACTCTGTTATGAAAGGAAGAGTTCTGATACAATTAATACAAGTGTAAGTCTAGAAGTCAATTAATACTACTTTTCCTTTTAAACTTTCTATTGTTAAATCTGAGTTTGTATTTAAATAACCAGATATAGCGTTTAATTCTGGAGCTTTTGGATAACGTCCTTCTTTCAATATACCACTTCCTTGATCTGTATTTACTATTGTTGGAGATACTCTTGTGTTTTGTAGTAAAACTATAGCTAAAACTATTATAACTAGTATTAAGATTAATATAATATTCTTTTTAGTTAAAATTTTATTAAGAATCATAAGTCTGATAATTTGTCTTTCTTTAAATATCTTCTTGTTGAGGTTCTTTCTTAATTGCTGTTGAGGCTAGATATGTTAAATAAGCTGGGATTAGAGGTAGGACGCATGGAGATAAGAATGATACTATTCCTGCTATGAAGGCTATTCCTAGATTTAAAGAGCCAAACATGGCAATATCTGAATCTAAAGCAAGTAATATATTTGATGCGAATTGTAAATTAGCGAATCTTGCTAATTGGCTTGTGAATACTAATATTCCTAAAACTATTAAGATTAGTCCAAATAAATAAGTTAAATATTTTGTCCAAGATTGGGCCATTATTTTATCTATATATACTTTTGATTGATTAGTGAAGAATCCAACTAGTAGAAATGGAATTCCTAATCCTATAGAATAGGATAAAAGTAGGAAAAATGCTGATGATGGATTTGCTATTGCTAAAGTTAATATTGCTCCCAATACAGCCCCTATACAAGGAGTCCATCCAACTGCGAATGCAGCTCCAAAAACAAATGATGTTACGTATGATGATTTAAATTTTCTTTTAACTTGTAATTTATGTTCTTTTTCTAAGAATTTAGGTTTTATTAAACCAAGCAAGTATAATCCGAAGACTATTATTACTACTCCTCCAATTCTTCCAAGCCATGCTTGTGCTGTGAATGATATTGAAGATAGAACACTTTGTAGTAATACTCCAACTAACGAGAATATTACTGAGAATCCTAGTACAAAAAATACACTACTTATGAATATATTCCAATCTCTTTTTTGTTCCATTTTATTTTTTATATAATTCTGTTTCTGGATGGAATGCGTACCATGCAAACCAAAAGTCTCTTTCTTTTATAATTTCTTCTTTTGTGTCTTGATTAGTTATTTTAATTGTTCCTGCATCATCTCTTTCTAATAAGATATTAACTCCATTAAAAGTATCTTCTATTTTTCCATCTGCTAATACTAAATCAGTTTCTTGATAGGCTTTGTGTTTGCCGTTAATTTCTATTCCAAATATTACTTGTTTTGGGTGTATTCTATCATCACTATTTTCAATCGGGAATATTAAAAAAGAATCTTCATAGTAACTTCCATAAGGATCTCTTCCGTAATTTCTTTTCATTCCTGTTTCTTGAGATAAAACTTTAGAATCTGGATGCGCTTCTTTCCAATCTCTCCATATAACAGTATCTATTGAAATTTCTGTTAATTCTTGACCTGTTAATTCTCCTACTATGGCTTTTCCATCTATTTGTTGCCAGTAGGTATCTGTTTTTTCATCATACATTATTAAATTAGAATTGAATAATTTACCTGATGTTCCAAATCTTGAAACTTCTTTTAATCCATTTCTTTCTATTATGCTTTCATATGCAATTCCACTTCCACATAATGGACAATATGTAACTATTATTGGATCTCCTGCAACTATATCATTTGCAATTTCATGCCATACCATTATTTGTAATGGGTAAACACGTTTTTCATTTTTATATAATAAAGAAAGAACTAATTCATTATCTTGAATCCATTCATCAGCTTCTTGAACAGAAATGAATTTTATATTTTCTTTAGCTAGAGAAGGAATACCTTTGTCTATTCCTATTCCACCTTTTGTTGGGCCTCCCCCTCTTATTTTATCTGGGTCAACTAAATATTTTACTCCTTTTGAAGTGGTTTTTATTCCTTCTTCTAATTGTGCATCTATTAATGGACTTGTGGAATCTGGAGTGTTTTTACTTGTGTCTACTACATTAGAACATCCAACTAGAAATGCCATTAAAATAAATAATCCTGCAGATATAACAGTTTTTTTCATTTTGCACCTCAATGATTAACGTGTATTGGGTTTTATATATCCTTTTAGCAATAATCTTATTTACTTTTTATAAGAATATAAATATTTTGTTTATTCTATTCTTTCTTTTGCTATTTCTAAAGCAGCTAATCTTGGATGTATGTTTTTATCTTTTGCTTTTTCTAAAACTAATTTTGTGTTTTTTGTTATTTTTTCTTCAATTATTTTAAACATTTCTTCTTCACTACCTTTGATGTATTCTATATATGAGCTGATTACTCCTCCTGAGTTTGCTACAAAATCAGGGATTACTAAAATATTTTTTCCATGCAGCAATTCTTCTGTTTCTTGTGTCATTGGAATATTACTTCCTTGAACTATTATTTTAAAATTTAATTTATCTACATCTTTTTCTGAAATTATATCTGGTTGGGCTGCAGTAATTAAAATATCTGCTTTAGCATCTAGTATAGAATCTATTTTATTTCCTTCATAGTTAATTACAGAGTGAGTTTCTTTTTTTGTTTTTTCTAATTCACTAAAATTAATCCCTTCTTGATTTTCAATTGTACCTTGACTATCTGAGATTGCTGTTAACTTAGCTCCTGCTTCTGTTAAGAATTTTGATGCAAATGCTCCCACATTTCCAAAACCTTCTACTGCGAAAGTTGTGTTTTTAATATCTAAGTTTAGGTGTTCTATTGCTACTTTTGTTGCATGGAAAACTCCAAAACCTGTGCTACCTAGTTCATGTGGTAAACCTCCTAAAGAAGTTGGTTTTCCTGTTACTGCTTTTTCATTAATTTCCTTTGCTATTATTTCCATTTCTTCTTCTGCCATATTAATATCAGGTGCTGCTACATATTGCTCTGGAGCTACTACTCTAATGGCTTTGGCGAAAGCTCGTACTATTTCTTGTTTTTCTTCTTTGGGTAATTCTTTAGGATTTGCTACAATTCCTGATTTAGCTCCACCAAAAGGTAAATCTGCTAAAGCGTTTTTCCATGTCATTGCTCTGGCTAATCTGTAAACTTCTTCTTCAGAAACTGTTGGAGTCATTCTAATTCCTCCTTTTCCAGGTCCTCTTTTTGTATTGTCTATTACTACAAAGCCTTTCATTCCTGTTTTTGGATCATAGACTTTTAGAATTTTTTCAGGTCCTAATTCATCATAATTTATCATTTCAAATAAAATTTGGAATTAAAGAGTTTAAAAATATTTGTTTAATGTAGAAAATAATAATTTATATATTAATATTCATTTATATTTAAACTTATGTCATCAGTTGTTTATAAGGAGTATAGTTTGGCTGTTGTGATTAGCGAAACTCATACTGTTGAGATAGATGGATTAGGTGAGCTTTGTACTAGAGCTTTTTATAGACATTTGAAAGATAATGGAATTGAAGTACGCCTATATGAACAGGAAATAACTGTCTTGTAGAAGTTGATTATATTGATGGTCAAATTGTACCTAAAGAGACTTAAACTCTTCCATATTTATCTTTTAATCTTACTATATCTTTTTCATCGAAAGTTCCTAGAGAAATTTCTAATATTTTAACCTGTTTAGAGTATGCTTCTATTGAGTGTATTTTTTTCTTTGGGATATAAAATTCATCTCCTGGTTTAGCTCTTATAGTTTTCTTTCCTAATGTTACTTTACATCTTCCTTCTAAAATTCTCCAGAATTCTGCTCTTTTGTGGTGGTATTGTATACTTGGAGCTTGTCTTGGTTTTATTGTTAATATTTTTACTGTTGATTTTTCATTTAGAGTAAATCTATCATTTATTCCCCATGGGGATTTGAATTTATGTCTCTTCATTATACTTCTTAATAATATATCTTATAAAAATCTTTTTATATCAGATAACTCTTTAGATTACTAATGAAGAAGATTATTGCTGTTGATTTTGGTGGAACTAGTATTAGAGCAGGATTAATGCAAGGTAAGAAGATTGTAAAATTAGTGAATAATGAAACTTTAGCAGATAAAGGGAGTAAAGTTGTGTTAAAACAATTAGTTGACACAATTAAAGAAGCTAAAGGTAGTGAAAAAATAAGAGGTATCGGGGTTGGTAGTCCTGGTCCTTTGATAAATGGTGTTATTAAGAACCCTCCTAATTTACCTTTAAAGAATTTTAATTTAAAGAATTTTTTAAAGAAAAAGTTTAAAGTTAGAGTTGAGATTGAGAATGATGCTAGTTGTGCTGCTTTGGCTGAGTTATATTATGGGGTTAAAAAGAAGAATTTTATTGTTTTAACTTTAGGAACTGGAATTGGTGGGGGAGTGATAATTAATGGGGAATTGTATAAAGGACAAGGTTATGCTAGTGAACCAGGTCATATGGTTATTCAAGATGGTAAAGATCTAGAATATTGGGCTAGTGGGAGTAAAATTAAGAAAGATGCGAAAAAAGCATTTGGTAAAGAATTATTAGCAAGTGAATTAAATAAGTTACATAATAGAAAATCTCATAAAATTTTAAATGAAGCTGCAAAGAATTTAGCTATTGGTATTGCTAGTTTGGTCAATGTGTTTGACCCTGAAGTTGTTGTGCTTATTGGAGGATTAAAAGATGCTGGGCATTGTTATAAAGATACTTTAAGAAAAGAAATTAAGAAATATTGTATGTTACCTAAGAAAGTAAACCTTCAATGGAGTAAATTAGAATATTCTGGGGTTTTAGGTGCTGGATTGTTATTAAAAAAATAAAAAGAAAAAAAATAAAAAGACTATAAAAATTTACGCACCGCCTTCAGGTGCTCCACCTTGGTCTTCTCCACCGCCTTCAGGTGCTCCACCTTGGTCTTCTCCACCGCCTTCAGGTTCTCCTTGGAATTTCATTAGCATTACCTCCTTTATCTTGATAATAAGGGTAAATTAGTTATCTTATATAAAGATTTTGCTATTTGAGCACACTATTTAGTGAGAATTCGTAAAAATTAAGATTATTTAGCTAAAATAGCGAATTCTTCTTTGGTTTTTAGGGATTCGCCTAATCCTTGACCTATAGAATAGAAGGATTCTGCTGTTAATTTCTCAAAAATATTTAGTAAAGAAGGCTTTTTAACGTATTCTATTACATTTCCGTTTGTTAGATTTGCTAATTCTTTTGCTTTTTCTATTGCTAGGTCTCTATTACCATTTAAATCAATTAATCCGTTTTGTTTTGCTTCAATTCCTAGATAAAAACTGCCGTCAGCTAGTTTTTGAACTTCACTTAAAGGCATATTTCTATTAGAGGCTACATCAGCAACAAATTTTAATTCTATAAGATCTAATTTAGTTTGTAGTAAATTTCGTTCTCTATCTGTTAGTGCTTTATATGGAGTTCCTGTATCTTTAAATTCACCTGTTACTAATCTTTCATAAGTTACATTATAATCATCTAATAACCCTGAGAATTGTAAATAACTAGAGATTACTCCGATACTTCCTGTTATGCTTAATTCATCTGCTACTATTAAATCTGCTGCAGAAGCTACCCAGTAAGCTCCTGATGCTCCAACTTCTCGAATAAATGCGACAGTAGGTTTTTCTATGTTTTTTACTTTATCTGCTATTTCTTTAGATGCGATTACTGTTCCACCAGGAGAATTTATTTCTAGGATTATTGCTTTAACACCTTTATTTTCTTCTGCTTTTTTTAAATTTTCTAGAATTGTATCTGAACTAGATGGACCTTGTCCTAATATATTAGTTCCTACGTTTATTACAATTGGACCGTTTACTTTTACAATTGCTATACCATTTGTTATTAGTTCATCTTTTAATGAAGAAGAGGTTAATAGCTTTGATGCTACAAAAGAGATTAAGTAAAGTGCAATAATTACAGTTATTATTGTTTTTATTTTACCCATTTTCAATTGTTATTGTTTTTGTGAATCTTTCAGTAAATCTTTGTCTTTTTTTAGATGTAAATATACTAATAACATCTATGATTAATAGTATTGATGATATTTTTGTTAAGTTCCTTATAAATATTTGGGAAAATGTTAATTTATTATTTTGAGACTTTACGTAGATGTTGAAGATTAAACCGCCTATTGTTTGTTGTATTTTATATTCTAATATTACCCAGTAAGATAAATTAATTAAGCTTATTAGTAAGGTTATTAAAAATAAATTTTTAAAATCGAAAGTTAGTAAATCTGTTATTTTTTGTGGGATGTTGTTTTCTAAGATTGAACTTAATGGTTTTGTTATTATTACGTTTAATAGTATAGAGTCAATTAAGAAAGATGCAAAACGTTTCCAATGTGAGACTATAGAGTATGCCATTTATGTTATGAAATTATGAATGTATATAAATATTTCTTTAAACATAGAAAACTATTTATGTGAGTTTTGTTTTTATTAATTTATGATAAATTTTGGGGATAAGATTGAGTTGAAAGATTTTAACTCTTTAGAACCTGGAGAGTTGACAGTTTTAAAGAAAATGATAGGAAATCATGCTAATAAATTTCATGATTTTGAAAAATTAACGCTTCATTTAAAGGGTGTTCATGAAAAGGAGAAAAGTCAAAAATTTCAAGTTAATGGCATTTTAGTTAAAAGTGGGAAGAGGTATGCTTCTGAGGTTACTAATTTTAATTTATTTTTTGCTATAAATGATGTTTTAGATAATTTAAAGAAAGAATGTGGAGAGAGTTAATTCTTTAGAAAAGCTTAAAAATTGTAAAGTTTGTAATTATATAACATGATACCAGGTGTAAATCCCAAACAGATGAAGCAGATGATGAAGAAGATGGGGATGAAACAAGAAGATATAGATGCTTCTGAAGTTATTATTAAATGTAGTGATAAAGAGATTGTTATTAGAAACCCTGAAGTTGCTAAAATTGAGATGATGGGGAAGGAAAATTTTCAGATTTCTGGAGATGTAGAAGAAAGAGGGTTAGAAACCTTTAATGAGGATGATGTTAATACAGTTAAAGAACAAACTAATTGTTCAGAAGAAGAGGCTAAAGAGGCTTTAGAAAGGAATGAAGGAGATTTAGCTAAAGCAATTTTAGAGTTGAAAAGCTAAATCTAGTTTCTATTATAATAACATATTTATAGTTTTATTTAACTATTATATAGTATGAATTATAGGGAATTGGCTAAAGAAGCTGTAATATCTATACGAAGGGCAGATCATTTAACTTATATGACTTTACCATTAGTAAAGGACAATAAGCTTATTTTATCTATTTTAGATAATATTCGGATAAGTTTGATGCATGGAATGAACTCTCTTTTAGAATATGAGAGGTTGTATAAGCGAGTATCTCCACTTCCGGAGAATTTTAACTCTAGATATGAGGTTTTTCGGGATAAATTAATAAATAAGTATGGTATTACTGATATAGAAGTGGAGTTGATTCGTAATTTGAAAGATACCATCGAGGCTCATAAAAATTCTCCTGTTGAGTTTAGTAGACCTGATAAGTTTGTTATTTGTACTGAAAATTATAGGATGAAAACTATATCTGTACAGGAAATTAAGCAATATATATTAATAACAAAGAGCTTCTTGAGGAAAGTCGAGAATATTTTAAAATGATTGATGAAGCTAGACATGAATTAAAAAGAGCGGACCATCTAATTTTTGTTTCTTTAAAATATACAAGAACTATGGATGTTGTTGAAAGTACTGTTAAAAGATTAATTGGAAGTATAGAAATGGCTATTGATGCATTGTTTCAATGGTTGTTGAAGAAAAAGAAAATAAAAGAAATTCCAAGCACTTATAAAAATAAGATAGAAGTTGCAAGGGATAATTTTAAGAAAGATGAAACTATATTAGAATTATTAAAGTTTTATTCATTTTTAATGAGAGTTGATAGGGCAGATCATCAAAGAAAAAGCGAATTCAGAAAAGGTGTTGCTATGATTGCTAATGATGAACAAGGAGATTTAATTGATGAGATTAATATTGATAAGCTTAAGGATTATTATTTGAAAACATTGGACTTTATTGATTATGTAGAGGAATATTTGAGTAAAAAAAGATGACTAAAATAATAACTATTGTTAGTGGGAAAGGAGGAGTTGGGAAAACTACTACTACTATTAATTTGAGTATGGCTATGAATTCTTATGGAAAAAATACTGCTATTATTGATGCTAATATGACTACTCCTAATATTGGAATTTATTTAGGAGTTCCAACTGTTCCTGTTAGTATTCACCAGGTTTTACAAGGGAAGAATAAATTAATGGAAGCTATGTATAAACATCCTAGTGGAGTTAAAATTGTTCCTGGAGATATTGCTTATTCTAGTTTAGATGAAATTGATTTAGAATCTTTAGATGATGCTTTATTAGATTTAGAAGGTGTTATGGATTATGTTTTAGTTGATGGAGCGGCAGGGTTAGGTGAAGAAGCTGCTAAAGCTATTTCAGTTAGTGATGGAGTATTAATTGTTACAAACCCTGAAATGCCAGCTGTTACTGATGCTTTGAAAGCTGTTAAATTAGTTAATGATTTGAGGAAACCAGTTATGGGTGTTGTTATTAATAGATTTAAAAGAGATGGGATTGATATGGGTGTTACTGAAATTGAAAAAATGTTAGAGTTTCCAGTTATTGGAGCTGTTGTTGATGATGTAAATATTAGGAAATCTATTGCTGAAAAAAATGCTGTATTTTTATCTTCTCCTGATTGTGAGGCTAGTGAAGGTTATAGTAAATTAGCTGCTAAATTAATTGGGGTAAAATATAGAGAGAAAGAAAAAACTCTTAGTTTCTTAGAGCAAATAAAAGAATTATTTAATGGGATAAGATAGTTGTTTTTTAAAATATATAATGTAGATAACGTATTTTTATTATAAAGTTTGATTTTTTTATTAATATGAAGTTTGCACACATGGCAGATTGTCATATCGGAGGGTGGAGAGATGATAAATTAAATGCTTTAACTATTGATTCTTTTAAAAAAACAATGGATTATTGTATTAAAGAACATGTTGCTTTTATTTTAATTTCTGGGGATTTATTTGATACAGCTTTACCAAATATAGATTTAATTAAAGAAGTTGCTAATATATTGGAAAAAGTTAGGCAAAGAAATATAGAAGTTTATGTTATTCCTGGAAGTCATGATTTTTCTCCTAGTGGGAAAACTATGTTAGATGTTTTAGAGAATTCTGGATTGGTTGTTAATGTAAATAAATATGATGTGGATGGAAATTTGTTATTTTTTGAAGATAAAACTGGAGTTAAAATAACTGGATTATTGGGAAAAAGAAGTGGGTTAGAGAAAGAAGATTATAAAAAATTAGAGAAAGAACATTTAGAGAATGAAAAAGGATTTAAGATTTTTATGTTCCATACTGCTTTAGAAGAATTTAAACCTAAAGACATGGAAAAAATGGAAGGGCAGAGTTATGTTGATTTGCCTAAGAATTTTAATTATTATGCTGGAGGACATGTACATTATATATTTAATACTAAAAAGGAAAATTATGGAACTATTTCTTATCCAGGACCTTTGTTTCCTAATAATTTTAAAGAGTTAGAGGAATTAAAACATGGGGGATTTTATATTGTTAATGATAGCTTAGAAATAAATTATGTTCCAGTTAAAACTAAAGAATTATTAAATTTTACTATTGAAGGGAAGAATGTTAATGAAATTAATGAAGAGTTATATAGATTAGTTGAAAATAATGAGTTTAAAGATAAATTAATTTTGTTAAGAATTAAAGGGGAATTAGAAAGTGGGAAAATTAGTGATGTTAAAGTTAGAAGTGTTATCAAATTAATGGAAGAAAAAGGAGCTTATTCTGTTTTGAAACATACTGAAGGATTGAAATTAAAAGAACTAGAAGAGATTGAGATAAAAGGTAATGTTGAAGATGTTGAGAAAGAAATTGTTAAGAAAAATTTAGGTAGAGTTGAGATAAACCTTAATGAGGAAGAATTGATTAATGGGTTGTTAGAAGTTTTAAATAAAAATA
>NZCU01000039.1 GCA_002688395.1 Nanobdellota archaeon
AGAATAGAATATCTGAAAGAGTAATATCTATTCCTGCAGCTGAATTAAGAGATCTTGAAAAAGCTATTTTGAGTTTTTCTGTTTTTTGTAGTAGGGATGAAAAAGATTTACTAGATATTAGAGTTAATGGAAAAAGTGTGTATTCTGATGTTCCATTTTGTAATTTGAGAAGAGCTGAAATTGAGATTGATAGAGATCTTATTAGGGGAGGTTCTAATAGTGTTACATTTGCTGGTGAAGGGGATTATGCTTTAGAACAAATAGAATGGCAAAGTTTATTGAGAGGAGAAAGGGCTAGTGAATTTGCTTTTGTTATTGATACTGATGATTATAAGGATGCTAGAAGAGGTATTAGAGATGTTTTTGTTGTGTTTGATTTTGCTTTAAGTAATGATTTAAAGACTTTTGATTTCTTTATTAATGAAGAAGAAATTGAGGTTAATACATTTGATGATTCTTTCTTAATTACTATTTCTGATTTCTTAGAGGATGGTAGCAATTTAATAAAATTAAGACCAAGAAATAGTTTTGATATTATTGAGATGAGAGTAGAGCTAGAGTAAAAATGGCTAAACCTTTGGGAAAACAAATAGGAGAAGAAGCTAAAAAACAGATTGCGCAAAGAGCAGGAGGTGCTATTGCTAATGTTGGTAGAGGTAGTGGTTCTGGAGCATCTCAAAGACCATTTCAATCATCTTCTTCTGAGCATCACACTAGTGGTTTAATATCAATTATTGTATTGGTTCTTGTATTTTTTGGAATTTTTTTATTTTGGCCGACTATTAGTGGATGTTTTAAAAGTGGATTTTGTGAAGAAAGAATTGTGGATCCTATAAGAGAGAGTCAATTTGCTGAAGCATTACAAGATACTACTAGGTTTATTGGTAAGCAAGCAAAAGAAAGCTCTGAATTAATCCAAGGTAAGAGAACTTTTAATTTGGAAGGAAATGTTGATCCAGAAAATAGTGGTGCGAGGAGTGGTATTTGGTTTGAGAGAGGTAGGGGATATCGTACAGAATCTTTGGTTGAGATTGGTGAAGGAGAAGATGTTTCTGCCCTCGGAAATGAGTTTGGTGCATTTATTAATATTGTTGTAGGTAAGTTTGATGATAAAATTGATGAGATAGAAGCTGATGTTGGTTGTTCTTTAATTGGTAAAAAAGAAACAGCAGTTGGATTTATTAGAGGATATGGAAATGGGAAAAAAATTATTTTTGATAACCCAAAAGAAGAAAATAAAAGAACTTATGAAGATGTTGTTTGTGTGTTCAATAGAGAACAAGCAAATATATTAAAAAACACCAAAGATACTAAAGTCTTTTTCTCAGGAGATGTTCTTTTTGAATTAAATTATAGGTTAAACCCTTTTGTTTCTTTACCAGTATTTGTTATAGGAAATAGTGAAGAATTTTATGATCAATATTATCACAGACCAGGATCAGCATTTAATGATCTATTAGATGGAGAATATAAGGAACATATTTCTGGTATTAAATCTACTGCTCTTTTTGATACTGATGTTAAGGCTTTTATGAGAATAATAGAACAGCCTTTATTTACAAGCGAGATCGCTGGAGAAAATGAATTACCTACTTTTGGTATACAATTTAAAAATGAAAATATAAAGAATAATGTTACTATTGAATCATTTGATTTTAGTTTACCTGAAGGTTTGAGAATAACACACACTGCAAGAATAGCTTCTCCAACTACAGGGGAATATGAGCAAGGTTCTTGTGAATATTTTGAATCTAAAGGAAAAGAAAATGGTAGAGAAGTTTATAATTTTAGAGAAACTTTTAATGGTATTAATTACTTTAAAGATATTGAAAAACAATTAAACGGTGCTGGGGGATTAACTGGACTTTATCTATGTAGACTTACTGTTGATCCTGATCTTGGAGATGATGTTATTTTATCTGGTATTGGGGATATTGAGGGACAACTTAAATATAAATATAAAGTTATAGAAAGAGTTAGAATAAGGAATTAGAAAGTTTTTTATATATTTTATAGTCTATAAATTATCATGTTAAAGTATAAAATATTGTTTGTTCTTTTTGCACTTGTGTTTTTAGTTGGATGTTCAAATTTTGGAGGTTCTAGTTTTTTAAAAAAAGATAATGTAGAAGTTGATGAAATAGATCCGTTTAAAGGGAATAAAGGATTGGAACTAAGCTTTTTTGAAGGATCTCCTCCTGATGATGTTTTTCAAGATACTAATTTTGCTGTAACTGTTGAAGCACATAATCAAGGTGCTTTAAATATTGAGAGAGGGACTGCACGTTTAGGTGCTTTATCTGGAAGATTTACTATTAGTGGTGCTAACACAAGAGAATTTGGAATTATTAGGGGTAAACAAAATTTTCCCGATATTGGTGATAGAGAAGTTATTGAATGGGATAATATAAATGCTAAAAGAACTTCTGTTAGAAGTGATACAAGACAATCTGTGAATGTTCAGGTTTGTTATGAAGGAAATATTGAAGCAAATCCTGAAGCTTGTGTAAGACCTAGGCCTGGAAGTGATGGAATCATTGAAGGGGAATGTGATGTTGGTAAGGAATCTTTTTCTGGAGGTCACGGTGGTCCAATAGCTGTAACTTCAATTACCGATACTATTGTTAAACAAAGTGATAGTACAAATATTATACGTTATGCTATTGAATTTAAAGATGTTGGAGGGGGAGATATAATAAATATGGATGAGATTGATAATTGTCTTCTTTCTGAAAGGGATAAGAGAGATGCTGATGTTGTGTTTGATATTGGATGGTTTGGAGAATCTAGATCATTTAAATGTAAATTTGCTGAAAGGAAAGATGGTCAACTTGTAATGAGAAATGGGAAAGGAAGAATATTATGTGATAGTCCGGATGTTTCTAACCTAGATCATTATTCGGTACCTTTATATATTAAAATGAATTACGGGTATGTAAAGAGTATAAATACAGGATTTACGCTTAAAAAAGATGTGTTTTTTGATTAAAAAGGTGGTGAAAAAATGAGAAAATCTATTTTTGTAGTTTTACTTATAGGTGTTGTTTTCTTACTTAGTGGTCAACAAAGTTGTGATAGAACTGGAGGAGATACAGCTGTTGGAGAAGGACCTTATGTTGGAGGAAATGATGGAGTTAGTATTGCTTTTTTAGATGATGCGCCTCCGTTAAGTGGAAATTTTCAAGGTGACCCTATTGCTATAGAAGTTGAATTAACTAATAATGGAGAAACAAGATTAGTTGCTAATACAGCAGTTGTTAATTTAATTGGTACTATTGTAGGAGGGGCTTTTACTTTAACTGATACAGATGCTACTGCTTCAAATGTAGGATTAATTGATAGAGTTAGAGATTCTGGAGATATTGCTGATTCTGATTTTGTTGTTTTAGGAACTGCTACATTAAAAGATAGTGAAAGTATAGGTCCTAGTTGGAGTCCAAACCTTAGAGCACAGGTTTGTTATCCTTATGAAACTAATGTTCAAATAGATGATTTATGTATTCCTGGAGCTAGAAATGAAGTTGGTACTATTGAATGTGAGATTGATAATAGTGAGAATTTAGTTGATAGTGGAGATGTTTCTGCAGCCCCTGTTCAAGTAACTAGTGTAGTGGAAACTAGAACTGGAACTGGTATTAGAGTTAGATTAGATATTGAGAACCAAGGAAATGGAGATGTTATTTCTGTTGGTAATACTTGTGACAATGCAGTCAATGTTCCTTTGGTAAACAGAGATTTAGTAACTGTTAATGTTCCTGGCTATGATTGTGTATTTAGAGGTGCTACTGGAGATACAGGACAAGTTGAGCTTAGAAGTAATAAAGGAAGATTAAGATGTACAAAAGATACTGGTGGAACTGGTAGGGCTTATGAAGATAGATTTGTAGCTACATTAACTTATAATTATGTAGAAGAGGCAAGTAAGACTATTTTAATCCAAAGTAAAACCGCAGGAATTTAGTTAATTTTTTAAACTTATTTCTTATTTTTTTATTTATGAACATAATAGCAGATTTACAATTACATAGTAGATTTTCTAGAGCTTGTAGTAAAAATATAACTTTAGATAAATTAGAGGAATATGCTAGGATAAAAGGCATTAATTTGTTAAGTACTGGGGATTTCCAACATCCTATATGGAATTCTGAGATTAAGAAAAATTTAGAAGAAGATGAAAATGGTATTTTATGGAGTAAAAATAAGTTCCCTTTTGTTTGGGGTAGTGAAGTTAGCTTGATGTATAGTGATGAAGGAAGAAGGGCTGTTCATTTGTTAATGTTTGCACCTAATGTAGAAATTGCTAATCAAATTATAGATGTTTTAGGTAAGAGATGGAGGATAGATTATGATGGTAGACCTATCTTTGGTACGACTAGTCCTGAATTTGTTGAGTTATTGAAAGAAATTGATGATAGGATTGAGATTATTCCAGCGCATTGTATGACTTCCTGGTTTGGTGTTTTTGGTAGTAAATCTGGTTTTGATTCTCTTAAGGATTGTTTTAAAGATAAGGTGAATAAAATATATGCTATTGAGAGTGGAATGAGCGCTGACCCTAGTATGTTGTGGAGATTAAAAGAGAATGTAAATATTGTAAGTTTTTCAGATGCACATAGTTATTGGCCTTGGAGATTAGGGAGAGAGGCTACTGTTTTTGATTTTGATAAATTAAGTTATGATAATGTGCTTAAAGCGATTAGGACTGGAGATGGAATAAATAAAACTATTGAAGTGGCCCCTGAATATGGTAAATATCATGTAGATGGACATAGAAGTTGTGGGTTTTTTTGTGATTTTAATGAAAGTAAAAGATTAAACAAAATTTGTCCTAAATGTGGGAAAGAATTAACTATAGGAGTAGAATATAGAATTGAAGAGTTATCTAAAGAAAAGGAATATAGACCTAGTAACGCTAAGGATTTTGTTAAAGTTGTACCATTGCATGAATTAATCGCTGTTGTGTACGATGTTAAACAATTGAATGGAAAAAAAATTGGGGAGATTTATGATCTATTAATTAATAAATTTGAGAATGAATTTAATATTTTATTGAATGTTAGTGAGGAAGAATTGAAGACTGTTATTAATGAGAAATTAGTAAGGTTAATACTTTTAAATAGAGAAGGGAAATTGAAAATAGAACCTGGTGCTGATGGTGTTTATGGTAGAATCATACTAGATAATAATGAGAAAATAAAAGTACAGAAAAGTTTAAGTGAGTTTTAACCAATATAATTTGTTCCTGGTTCTTTTTGCATTGGTAATTTTGGAATGAATTTTTTTAATTCTTTAGATATATTTTGTTCTTCATTAGACATCTCTCTTATTTCCTTATCTAGATCTGTTGTGTCTACTTCTACAGATAATGCTTTACTTAATGTTTGCATTACTTTTTTTGCTCCTTTTAATCCAATATAAGATGGGTGAGAAAATGTTTCTGCTAAGAAAGATATTGCTGGGATTTTTCTTTCTTTACTTAATCCTAATAATAAACCTGAAACACCAACTATTGGACCTACTACGCCATAAATATTACTGCTTATGTGGTTTGTTTTGTATTTTTTTATTATTTCTTTATCATTTCCAGTTGTGAATAACTTAGGTTTTTCTGGAATTTGTGGTAGGCCGATTCCTCCTATTGTTATTACTTCTTTTCCTTTTAATCCTTGGAAGATATTAAGAATTTCATCACAAAATTTATAACAATTTTTTTCATCTAATGGTTGTATATCTCCACATAAGAATATTAATGAATTATTTTTAGTATTTTTATAAAATAATTCTATTTTTGGTAGTTCTATTAGATTTTTTTCATTTACAAATACTGAATTTGGAAATGTATTTGATTTTATTTCTATAAATTTTTTAGCTCTTAATTCTTCTACCATAAAATCTACTGTTATTTTTCCTACATTACCCATTCCTGGTAATCCTTCTATTAAAATAGGATCTTTCAGTTTTGGTGATGAAATTTTTTTAATTTCGAATGACATTTTTTTTGTATGTTCTTCTCCATTTCCCATATTTGTCTTCTGGAGAATATTTCATTGGTTTTGGGCTAAGTGTTTTTGTGTCACATTTAGGACATTGATTTTTTAATGTGTAGTTGTCACATTTAGGACATTTAAGGATTTCTTTTTTCATTTCTTAATATTTCTATTGTTCCTGAATTTTTAAAACTGGCTTCTGCTATTTGTGCTATTTTTTCTAATTCTTTTTCTGCAGTTTTGTAATCTTGAGATGTTATTGAAATTTTATAGTTTGGTGCTCCAGCATATAAAATATCACAACCAAATTTGTCTTTTATACTTAATTCGTTTATTTTTTTTAATGTTTCTTTAATTGCTTCAATACCATTTGGCAATGAAGTTCTTAATTTTAATGTTGTTGATATTTTTATTTCTTTTATTTTAATTTTATTTCTTACAATTTTTATTAATTCGCTTTCTAATTTACTATCTAAGTTAAAAGGCTTTAATGCTGTTTCATCTTGTACTATTTCTTGAAAACCATTTGTTAAGTTCCCAAATTTTTCAATGATTTTGAATCCTATTTTTGAATAAATGTCTTTTAATGTTAATTTATTTTGTTTTCCTAAAGCTTCTAGAATTTTTTCAGATCTTTGTTCTTGTTTGAATTCATTATTTTTGTTTATTCTTTGTGCTTGGTTTACTCTTCTTAAAGATAGATCAATATGATTTCTTTCTTTGTTTACATTTAAAACTTTACATACTATCTTTTTTTCTTCCTTTACAAAGTCTCTAATGTTTCTGATTCTTCCTGGAGAGATTTCTGATATTTGTATTACTCCTTCTTTTTTGATATATTCATCTAGCTCAACAAATACAGAATTTGGTAGAATTTTCTTTATAGTACATAATACAATTTCATTTTCTTCTGGTAATCCTTGTTTTTTATAGAACATTTATTCTAATACCTCTAGAATCCTAGCTTTTATTCTTCCTTTTCCACCTGTAGGTTCAGCAATAGGTACATCACATACTAAGCATTTTACTATTGAAGATGGTTTTCCAAATACTACTTGTTCGTTTTTACATTTGTTACATCTCAATTTTATGTATTTGCTTTCTGGTTCAATGGATTTCATTCTGATTCTATTTTTTTAGTTCTTATTCCTTTTTTTTGTAATGTTGATTTTTTACATACATTACATGTATATTTTGTATTTGTTTTTTTAGATGTTTTTGCACCTGTTCTTTTTGGTTTCGCAGGTTTTGATCCCCATCTGTTTTTATTCCCTTTTCCTGGAACTGAACGTTTTTGCGCTCTTTGTATTGATCCTCTTTTTAAAGTTCCTCTCTTTGAACCTGATTTAACTTGTGTTATTTTATGTTCTGTAGCCTTCTTACATTTAGGACAATAACGTTTTGTTGTTTTTGGTTGTTTCATTTTATTTCTAATTCTTCTGCTCTTTTTTTATTTATTAATATTTGTGATACTTTTATTGGAAGTGATGTTATATCTTCTTTTTCAAAAGGTCCATACACAAAATTATCTGTTCCTACAAACTTGGGGACTGGAGATATTACTTTTATGAGGATGTTATTGTTTTTGTTAATTTTGCTTTTTAATGCTTTCGCTTTCATTTCTGGTAGTTTTCCATTAAGTAGGTTTATTAAAATAGATTCTCTTGAATTACCAAGACTTTCTTTTAATCCATTAAATAAATTTAATTCTTCTTCTAACATTGCAGACTCTAAATGTGTGGAATTTTTAGGACTTCTTATAGAGAATAAAGATGCTTCTACTATTTTACGTTCTCTTCTTTCGTAGAGATCTTTTATTATTCTTCTTATGTTTTCTACTTGTTTTTCTGTTCTCTGTACTTCACTTGAGAATATAGAGTCTTTTGATTTTTGGGAGGTTAGAATAGATGTTTTTTCTTCTAAATATTTTAAGAAGTTTTTGTGAAAATTATTTTCTAATTTTTGCAGTTCTTTTCTTGATTTTTCTTTTTGTAAAATTTCAAATAAAGTTTCATAAGTAATTAGTTCTGCCATAATGATTTTTTATTTTATTTCTTTAAAATAGATTTATATTGTTTAGAAGTCATATTAGAAAAGTTTAAATTCTTTTGAAGATATTTAATATTTATGAAATGTTATATTTATTTGTTTAGACATGGTCAATCTACATATAATAAATCTAGAAGATTTACAGGATTTATAAATTCTAAATTAACACCAAAAGGGATTAGGGAAGCTAAGAAAGTTGCTGATCTATTAAAAGGGAAAAAAATTCAAGTTGCGTATCAAAGTAGATTAAGTAGGAGTAAAGATACTTTAAAAGAAGTTTTGAGATTTCATCCTGAATGTGATAAAATTATAACAGATGATAGAATTATTGAGAGAGATTATGGTAGCTTAAGCGGAAAATATCATAAAACTATAATTGAAAAATACGGTAAGGAAAAATATGATATTTGGCATAGAAGCTATGATGTCCCCCCGCCTAATGGTGAAAGTATTAAAATGGTGGAGAAAAGAGTTAATGCTTTTATTAAAGATTTATTGAAATTTGTTAAAAAAAATAAAGTTAATGTTGCGATATCTGCACATGGTAATTCTATGAGGCCTTTTAGAAAATATTTTGAGAATTTTTCTGTTGATAGAATGATGAAGATAGAGAATCCTTATGATGATTATTTTGGGTATAGTTTAAATGTATAAGATTAAAGACAAACCTGAAGATTTTTTTGTAAAAGAAGTTTTGAAATTACCAAAAGGAAAAGGATATGGTTATTTTTTATTGAAAAAGAAGGATTGGAATACTATTGATGCTGTTAGAGTAATAGCTAAGAAGTTAAGAATTAAAGGGAAAAATATAAAATATGCTGGTTTAAAGGATAAGAAAGCAATAACTGAACAATATATTTCTATTAAAAATGCTAAAAAAATTAATGTTAAAATTAAAGATATTGAACTAAAAAAAATTGGAGAAGGAGATGAACCAATAAAACTAGGTGGATTGGAAGGCAATAAATTTAAGATTATTGTTAGGAACTTAGAAACTAAAAAAAATTTAAAGTTAAGTAAGATTGAGAATTATTTTGATGCGCAAAGATTTAGTAATAAAAATATTAAGATTGGAAAGGCTTTGTTAAAAAGAGATTATAAAGAATTATGTAAATTATTAAATTTAAAAAATAAAGGAGAAGTTTTTAGATTTGATAGACAACTATTAAGATTTACCTTGAATTCTTTTCAAAGTTATGTGTTTAATAAAGCTTTAGATAAATATTTAACACAATCTAAGAAAAATATTAAGCTTCCTTTAATTAATTTTGATACTGAATTTGAGAATAAAACTATTGAGAAGATTTATATGAATATTTTGGAAGAAGAAGATGTTGAGAAAGAAAATTTTATTTTTAAAGAGATGCCTTTTTTAGTAAGTGAAGGGAAAGATAGAGAAATATTTGTTAAAGTTGAAAATTTTAAATATAAATATAGTAGAGATGAAAGAAATAAAAAGAAATTTAAGTGTGTTTTGGAGTTTTATTTAAAAAAAGGGAGTTATGGTACTTTGGTTGTTAAAAAGCTGTTTTCTTAGTTCTATCAAAAGATTTATATCCCTTAATTGTTATTTTACTTCTTATGGAGATTAATAAAGCTCTTGGAATAAGAGTTGATGAACTTAAAGAATTGATGAAGAGTAATAATAAACAACTACTTGGAGAGAAACTCTCAGATTTATTGTTGTTATCTAGTAGAGTAAATGAAGAACATTTAAATAAGGGTCTTATTGAGGATATTAAACATTTAAGAGGGAAAATTGTGGCAACTACTCTAAAAGAAAAGATAAAAGAAACTAAAAAAAAGAAAAGAAAATTAATAAAAATAGATGACTTTGATGAGCTTTGTAATCTTATGAAATATCAACAATTTGATGAGGCTGTTAAAAAGTTTAATGAAAGAAAAAAATAAAAAATTATTTATTTTATTTTTAATATTTTTAATAGTTTTAGGTACTAGGTTATATTTTGCTTTTCAAACACCACAATTTAATGATGATGGTTATCTTAATTATAGATTAGTTGAACATATTTCTGAGACTGGGAAGCCGTTGTTTTATGATCAATTGAGTTATAATGGTAGAGATTTATTATATTCTCCTGTTTATCATTATGTACTTGCTTTTTTTGATTTATTTCTGCCGCTGGATTTTGTACTAAAATTTTTACCCAACTTTTTTATTAGTTTGCTTGTTTTTGTTGTGTTTGGATTGACGAACCTTTTAGTTAAAGATAGAAACCTTTCAATGTTTGTTTCTTTACTTTCTGGTTTTGTTCCTATTGTTTTTGTTGAAGCTTTGAACAATATTTCTGTTTATTCTTTAGTATTACCTTTGGTGTTTTATTTGCTTTATTTATTTATTAAAATAAATGAGAGAAAAAATATTGGAAAATTTGCGTTGTTTAGTTTTTTCTTAGCTGTTTTACATCCTTCTGCTTTCTTACTTTTAGTTAGTTTATTGTTTTTTGTAATTCTAATGGTTAGTGAAGGTATTAAAATTAATAAAATAAAGAATGAAGTTCTTATTTTTTCAATCTTTTTGGTTCTTTTTGTTGAATTTTTAATATACAAAAATGCTTTTTTAATTCATGGATTTGATGTTATTAGAAATAATGTGCCTACCCAAGTATTGGCTAGTTATTTTAATTTTAGTTTCTTAGAAACTGTTTTGAAAGTTGGATTTTTATTACTTATTTTTGGTTTTGTTAGTATTATTTGGGGATGGAAAAAGAAAAATGAAGAAGTTATGTTGTTAAGCTCATTAATATTATCTACCTTACTTTTATTGTGGTTTAGATTGATAAAAGCTGAAGTAGGTTTTATGTTCCTAGGCATAGCTTTACTTATTGTTTCTGGAATTAGTTTTAAGTTGTTTTTGAAATATATAGATAAAACGAAATTTTCTAATTATAAAAATTCTATAACTGTTTTCTCTGTACTTGTTGTAGTTTTAAGTTTAGTTTTACCTAGCTTTATTGATGCTTCACAAAATATTAATGAAGTTACTCCTACTAATTATGAAATTTTAGTGCTTGATTGGATTAGGGAAAATTCTTTGCCTGATGTAACTATATTGGCACCCTTAGAAAAAGGACATCTTATTACTTCTGTTGCTGGAAAAAGAAATGTTATTGATAGTAGTTTTTTACTAGCTCCAGATACTTCAGAAAGGTTTAAGGATATTGAGACTATTTATTCTACTAAATCTGAGGTAAAGGCATTAAATTTAATTCATGAACACAACGTAGATTATATTTTTGTACCTATAGAGACTGAATTGAAATTTGGAAAGGTGAAATGGTTAGATGACGAAAGTTGCTTCGAGGGAATCTTTTTTGGAACTCCAAAAGTTTACAAAGTTATATGCTAGTAAATACTTTTTATTAGTAATGTTAGTTTTGGGAGTGTTAGTTTTACTACTTCCAGGAATGTTTAGAGAAACTCCTTTTATGATTGGAGATGAAGGATTTTATCATTTAAGGATTTCTAGTGAACTATTAGAGAATGGTAGAATAGATTATGATGAACTTAGTTTTTCTGGGAGAAGTGAATTTTTAGAGAAGGGGTTAAGTTATAGCATTGCAGGAGTTGCTTTTATTACTAAAAGTAGTGTTGAAAGTTCTGCTAAGCTGTTATTTTTATTATTGGGGGTTGTTAGTTTGGTTTTAATTCATTTAATATTGAAATCTTATAGTGGAGATGAAAGTATGTTAGCTATGCCTATTTTAATTTTTTCTCCTGCGTTTGTATATTTATTTAGTGTTGTTAATAAATTTACAATCCCTGTATTTTTAACCTTGCTTTTAATATGGCTTTTATTGAAAAAGAAGTATATTATTTCTGCAGTGGTTTTTTTAATTACTCCTTTTTTTAATTACGAATATTTTCTTTTCCTTATTTTTATTGCTATTTTTGTTTTATTATATATTAAAAGTAAAAAATACTTATTGATTATTTATTCTTTTATTTTTGTTATTTTATTATTTGGGCTGAGAGGAATAAACTTGAATATTATTTCAGATTTTGGGAGTAATATTGGACTAAGTATTTTTGGTATTTTTATTGTGTTATTTGGATTTGGATTTTCTTGGAAAAAGAAGAAACTTATCCATTTGTATATAATTGGATTTTTATTATTTTTAGTTTCTTTGAAGTTTAGTTGGGTTATATTTTTATTAAATATTCCATTCTCTTTGTTAATAGCTTTTAATTTGAATAACTTAGTTAGTGCTAAATGGGAAAGTGGATTGATAAAAGAATTAACAGTTTTATTATTGATATGCGGATTATTATTTTCAGGAATTTCTTCTGTTAAATCTTTAAGTGAAGAAGAACCAAATGAAGGATTATTTACGGCATTGGGAATGTTGCCTAGAGGTAGTGTTGTTCTTTCTCACCATTCTAATGGACACTGGATTAGCTATTCTGGAATGAAAAACGTTATTGATGGATTTGTGAATTTTGAGAATATTGAAGAAAGAGATAGAGATGTGAATGAATTATTTAGGACTAGGGACTTTAATATTGCTACAAACATTTTAAATAAATATAATGTTGACTATATATTGGTAGATAATAAAATGAAGCATGGATTAGTTTGGAGTGAAGAGGAAGAAGGACTATTATTTTTGTTGAAATATAGTGAAGATTTTGAGAAAATATATGAAAATGATATAGAAATTTGGAGGTATTTAGGTTAAAATGTTGTGGACGTTTTTTGTTTACACCGCTGTTTATTTTGGATTATTTACTGGCATATTTTTTCTTTTTACATTTTTTGAAAATTTAAATGGATTAAGACCAAGAACTGCTAAAAAAACTCCTTTTGTTTCTATTATTGTTCCTGCTTATAATGAGGAAACTACGATTAAAGGAACTGTTTATTCTTTACTTAATTTAAAATATCCCAAAGATAAAATTGAGATTGTTATTGTAGATGATGGAAGTACTGATAATACTTTAAAGATTGCGAAAGAATTTGAAAAAAAAAGAGTTAAAGTTTATGCTAAAGAAAATGGCGGTAAAGCGACAGCTTTGAATTTTGCTTTAAAAAACATTAAAGGTGAATTAGTGGGATGTTTGGATGCGGATAGTTTTGTTAAAAGTGATGCTTTGATGAAAATGATTGGTTATTTTAATGATGAGCAAATTATGGCTGTTACCCCTTCTATTAAAATTTGGAAAGATAATGTTCTTTTACAAAAAATGCAGAAGATAGAGTATATGATGGGTGTTTTTTTAAGAAAGTCTTTTGCTTATTTAGATAGTATTCATGTAACTCCTGGACCTTTTACTATTTATAGAAAAAAGTTTTTTGATAAATATGGGGGTTATGAAGTAGGTAATTTAACTGAAGATATTGAAGTTGCATTAAGAATGCAGAGACATGGTTATAGGATAGAGAATTGTATGGATGCCAATGTTTATACTGTTGGTCCTAGTACTTTTAATTCTTTATTAAAACAAAGAAGAAGATGGTATGTTGGATTTATCAATAATATATTTAATTATAAAGATCTTTTTGGATTTAAACATGGTAATTTAGGATTATTAGTTTTACCAAGCGCATTTGTTTCTGTTGGATTATCTATTATTTTATTTTTCTATACTTTTGTAAATTTTATTTCACGATCTTTTGATAATTTTATTAATTTTTCTGTTATAGGATTTGATTTTTTACCTTATCTAAATAATCAACCCTTTGATAGTTTTTTTCTTACTATTAATCCACTAAGAGTACTCGCATTGTTTTCTTTATTTTTAGGTTTGTTTATGGTGCTCATTACAAAAAAATATTCTAAAGAAGAATCTAAAGTTGGAGTTTCTTATGCTTTGTATTTATCTATATATTGGCTGTTTTTTGCTTTTTGGTGGATAGTTTCTATAGGATACAAAGTTTTTAAAAGGAGAGTAGTTTGGTAAATTGGTGTTATGGAAAGAAAAAGAATTAATAAATTAAAGTTATTTAGTATTCTAGTCACTACTACTTTTATTTTTGTAGTTGGAATTTTCTTTGGACAGAGTATAAGTAGGGCACAGTTAGATGAGATTTCTAATATCCAACAAGATTTAAGAACACAAACTTTAGGATTAGAATTACAATATGCGTTAGCAAGTCAAGGTACTTGTGATGTTCCTGATTTGAATACTTTAGGGAATGAATTGTATGATATGAGTGATACTTTGGCTCGTATGGAGAATTCTTTAGGGAAACTGAATAATGATGTTTTAAAACTAAAAGAATACTATTCTTTATTAGAAATTAAGCATTGGCTATTTTTAAAAGATTTTAATGAGAATTGTAAATATGATGTTCCTATTATTTTATACTTTTATTCTAATTTGGGAGATTGTGATAATCGTGAGAGACAAGGATATGTTTTAACTTATATGAAAAAAAGAGGACCTGATATTAATATATTTTCATTTGATTTAAATTTAGATAATAGTGTTATTAAAGGATTAAAGAAGATATATGAACTTGAAGATAGAGACTTACCTGTTTTAATTGTTGGAGATGAGGTTTATGAAGGTTTAAGAGATGCTGATGAAATAGATAGTATTCTCTCTTCTTAAATGAAAGAAAAAAGTTAAATATCAAATATTACTTCTTATTTTAGATGAAACTAAGAGATGTGAATTATATTCTCCTTTTTTTAGGTATAGTTTTAGTTGTTAATCTATTTTATCCTCTAAGTTTTTCTGGAAACGTTGTTGCTGAAAATTTAGGATGTGAAGTTAATGGAAATTATGTTTCTGATGTTAATTTATGTTGTAGTGAAATGTCTAAGTTTTTAAGTTGTGAGGATGGAGTATGTGTTAATGGTGATTATGTAATTTCAGTTGAGGAAGATGCTTTAGATTATTGTAAGGAAAGAGGTTATAATGTTAGATATTGAGACTAAACAAATTACAATTTTTTTGTTAGTTATAGTTTCTTTACTAGGAATTGCTAATTTGAATAAAGATTTAGTTGGGTTAAGTGTTTTAGGGATTGCTCTAGAAGATAAAAATTTTGAAATTGAGGATAATGTAATTAATTTGAATTCTTTAACTCTTAGACAGAAAATTGGGCAAATGATCTTTACTTTGGCTAAAATAGAAAATAGAGATTTGTTGCAGGAAATGAATATTGGAGGGATTTATTTTTGGCAAAAAGAAAATGAAGATGTTTATGAAACTGAGATAGATTACTTTCAGAAAGAAATGGAGATTCCTTTTTTTGTTGGTATAGATTTAGAAGGATGTTGGAACCCCTTTGATAATTTTGAGAAATTCCCTGCTTTTAATGAAATTAAAGATGAGAGTGATGCTTATACTGTTGGAAAAAACCATGGGGAAATTTTAAAAAAATTAGGATTTAATATTAATTTTTCTCCTGTTGTAGATCAAGAAGATACTATTTGGGGGTGTAGAAGTTTTAGTAATAACGTTGCTGGAAATGCTGTTTATTATATTAGAGGATTACAAGGGCAAGGAATTATTGCTACTGCTAAACATTACCCTGGGAAAACTTTAATTGGGAGAGATCCTCATAAATCTGTTGAATTTTCTGTTATTGAGGATGAGGATTTAGAACCTTTTAAGTGGGCTGCAAATAATAATGTTGGAGCTGTGATGGTTAGTCATTTAGTTACTAGTGGAAAAGTTGATTCTGGTTTTAGCCCTAGTGTTGTTAGTGGAAATGTGATTAATGGATTAAAAAAAGATTTTGATGGGTTAGTGTTAAGTGATGAGGTTGGAATGAATGGATTAAAAGGAGTTTATAGTAGGGATGAAAGGGCTATGTATATAGACTTAGTTAATGCTGGAAATGATGTTATTTTAGACTTTAGAATTGAACCTTGGCATTTGTTTAAGGTTGTTAGTATAATAGAGAATGCTGTAGAAACTGGGGAAATTAGTGAAGAAAGAATAGATGACGCTGTTATTAAGATATTAAAGGCAAAAGGGTTTAAAGTAAAACGAAAGGTTTAAAAGTCAATTTTTAGAGGATATGAGTACATGGAATTAAAAATTATTGAAGAAACTAAAGAGAAGATAAAATTTGAGTTAAGTGGAGAGGGACATACTTTTTCAAATCCTTTATCTAAGGAATTATGGAAAGATAGTCATGTTAAAACTTCAGGATATCATATTAAACATTCTCTTGTAAGTAATCCTATTTTCGTAGTTGAAACAGATGGAGAAAAACCTAAAGCTTCATTAAAAAAGGCTGCTGGAAGATTGGAAAAAACTATGGGTGAATTTTTAACTAAATTTAAACAATTAAAATAATAAGGGGTTACTTTTTTGATGAATTGGAAAAAAATATGGTTTTTCATCTGGAAAGATGATAGCTTACTCAGTTGGCTTGTTAATGTTGTTCTTGCTATTATTATTGTAAAATTCATCATTTTTCCTGCTTTGGGATTTGCATTGAATACTGGTTTTCCTGTTGTTGCTGTTGTAAGTTGTAGTATGGAACATGGAATTACTAATTGTGGGAATGATAATAGAGAAGAAGTTTTATGTGGAGATAATAATTTAGAGGAAGAAATTACAAATTTTGATGATTATTGGGAAATATGTGGAGCGTGGTATGAAGATAATGCCATATCTAAGGAAAGCTTTATAGGTTTTTCCTTTAGTAATGGATTTAACAAAGGGGATATTATGGTATTATATGGTGTTAAAATGAAAGATGTTAATGTTGGAGATGTAATTGTTTTTGATTCTGGATTAAATAGTGCTCCTATTATTCATAGAGTTGTTGGAGTTGATGAAAATGGAGTAACAACAAAAGGAGATCATAATATAAGATCTGAATCATTTGAGAAAGATATTAAAGAAGATGAAATTTTTGGAAAAGCTGTGTTTAGAGTTCCTTATTTAGGATGGGTTAAAGTTGTTTTTAGTGATTTAGTTGGGGGTGTGTTAAGATAGATTTTTGTGAAAGTTGTGGTTCTTTATTATTACCTGATAAGAATAGGAAAAAATTAGTTTGTAGTAGTTGTGGGAAGAGTGCTAAAACTAAAGGTAGTGTTATTATTAAAGAAGAACTTAAAACTACAGGGAAAGGTTTAGAAGTTGTTGATAAAGATTTAGATATTAATCCTGAGATAGAAGCTGAATGTCCTAAATGCGAACATAAGAAGGCTAAATTTTGGACTTTACAAACAAGAGCTAGTGATGAGCCAGAAACAAGATTTTTTGAATGTATAAAATGTAGACATAGATGGAGAGAGTATTAGTTAATTTTATATATTAGTTTTGATTAAAGTTTGTTATGGCAGATGGATCTTTAATTGTTCAACCAGTTATAATCTTAGGTGTGGTTCTGGGAATTTATGAGTTAATATTAATTCATAGAGATGAGAATTTTAGAGGTAGTCATTGGTTTGGACATGGAATACATGCTGTAATATTTATGATAATTGCTTTATTTGCTGTGTTTAATTGGGATTTTTTCTTAGAGATTACTACATTGGGAGCTAGAAATATTCCTTTGATAAGTGATGTTTTATTTGGAAGAATATTAGTTGGAGTTATCCTTAATTTTAAAATACATGCTGTAAGCTCGGTAATTAAAGGAAAGGTTTTTGCTGGTGGGGTTAGTGGTGGTATGGCTGAACATTGGTTCCATACTTTAGTTGTTTCTGTACTTGTTGTAACTGCTCCTTATTATTGGGATGTTGTAGCTAATTTTTTACCAGCTTGGTTAATCTTTTGAAAAGTATAGTTTTTAGTATATTAAAATTTATAAATCTACTAAGTTTGTTTTGAGATATGAAGTTAACTTTAGCAGAATCTAGATTATTAAAAGAGCCTATAAGTATTATTTCTGAGCTTGTAAGTGAGGTTAGTTTTAAGATTGATAATAATAAGTTAGAGTTAGTTGCAATGGACCCTGCTAATGTTGTTATGGTTGTTTTTAAG
>NZCU01000040.1 GCA_002688395.1 Nanobdellota archaeon
AATTTGCCCTGATGGGTTTACATATTGCCCTAAATAATTACATACTGTGATTATTGGCAAGGATAGTGTAGCCCGGTCTAGCACATAGCCCTGTCAAGGCTATAACCCGTGTTCAAATCACGGTCAGGGCGTTTTTTTATTTTTTAGAAGAAGCTTAATTTTTCTTAGGCTTTTTTTCCATTATTTCTTTAGTTAAATTTTCTACATCTTCTACTTTTAAATTTGAGAAAGGAGATTTAATTTCAGTGTCATCTTTTTCTTTTGATTTCTTTAACATTAATTCAATAAACTCTTTTTCTTTTTTTGTCATAGTTTTTGTATGTTTAAATAATTTTTAAAGCTTTTTATTCTCATAATCAAAAGTTATATAAAGAAGAGAAAAAAATTAGTTTTATTATGAAAAAAGTGATGATGTTATTTTTATTGGCAGCTGTAGTTTTTATAGTTGGTTGTGGAGATTCTAGTGGAGAAGTAATGGAAGATAAAGATATGGTGAAAGAAGAAGTAATGGAAGAGAAGGAAGAAGTAATGGAAGATAAAGAAGGAGATGTGATGGAAGAAAAAGAAGTTTCTTTTGATCTTACTAAACCTAATGCTTTAATCAATAAAAATAAATATCTTACAGGTGGGAGAGATACTTTTGATACTGCGAAAGTATTTTTTACTCAAAATAGTGGAACTGGTTATGATATAGATGTTAGTGCAAATGGTGCACAAATTGAAGTTGAAGTTATGGATGATTTTAATTGTTTAAAGAAAGATGACGAAGAAGAGTATGTAACTCTTGATGTTAGCCAAGGAACTGATGTAAAAATTGTTAGTTCTCAAGTGGCTGAAGAAAAAAGAAATATATGTATTGCTATTAAGGCTATAGATGAAGGAGAAGTAACAGTACTTGTAGTTGTTAATGAGGTTCTTCCTAATTAAACAAAACTTATTTAAATTAACTTTTTCTATTTAATTTTTATGGGCCCATAGCTCAGCTTGGTTAGAGCACTAGCCTTTTAAGCTAGGTGTCCGGGGTTCAAATCCCCGTGGGCCCGCTTCTAAAAACCGAAACATTTATAAGCATGTGGAAAGCTCGTTTTTAGTGAATGCTCATACAACTTATTACTTTCTACGAAGATAAATACTAGTAGATAGATGGCTTGATGTAAGGAGCTAGAGGGTTTACTTAATGAAGAAGAAGCAGGATATCAAGGGACATGTTTTGTTATTGAAACACACAAAATTAAGTGAACAAGCTTCTCAGAATTTATTGAAAAAATATAATATTCTTAAAGAGCAGTTGCCTGTTATTTTTAATAAAGATACTGGGGTTGTTGATCTTGATGTTGAACCAGGAGATATAGTTGAGGTTACAAGAGAAAGTCCTACCATAGGCAATTCTAAATATTATAGGGTGGTTGTAAATGCGTGATTATAAAACTTTGATAGAGAATTACTTTGATAAGCACTCTTTTGTAGAGGCAAATATAAAATCTTTTGATAATTTTGTGGCTAAAGAATTACAATCTATTATTGATGACATGGGAGAGATAGTTCCTAGTGTTATTCCTCAAGAAGTTCAAGAATTTAAGATTAAGTTAGATAAAATATGGATAGAAAAACCGCAAATAATTGAAGCTGATGGAAGTAGGAGAGATGTTTATCCTGCTGAAGCTAGATTAAGAAAATTAACATATTCTGCACCTATTTATTTAGAAGTTAGTGCACATATTGATGGTGTGCAAGTTGAAAGCTTTACTTCTGAAATTGGTAGAATGCCTTTGATGATTAAGAGTAAATATTGTCATTTACATAGCTTAAAAAGAGAAGATTTAATTGAAAGAGGAGAAGACCCTGAAGATCCTGGTGGTTATTTTATTTTGAATGGTAATGAAAGGATCTTAGTTATGGTGGAAGATTTAGCAAGTAATAGAATGTTTGTTGATAAAACTTCTATTGGGCCTAGCAAATATAAAGCTAGAATATTTTCTGAAGGTGGTGGATTGAGGATACCACATTTAGTTGAGCAAATGAAAGATGGTGTTATTTATTTGAGTTTTACAAGATTTCAGAGAGTACCTATTGTTGCTATTATCAAAGCTTTAGGTTTGATAAAGGATCAGGATATTACAAGTATTATATCTGATGATAAATCATATGATGATATTTTTGTTAATTTGTATAAATGTATTCATTTGAAAACTAAAGATGATGCTATAGATTCTTTAGCTAAAGAAGCTGGGATTACTCAAACTAAAGAAATAAAGATTGAGAAAACTTTAGAACAATTAGATAGATATTTATTGCCTCATTTAGGAATTACTAAAGAAGATAGAATCTCTAAAGCTTATAATTTATGTAAAATTGTTAAGAAATTTTTGATGGTTAGTAAAGATGGTTTGAGTATGAGTGATAAGGACCATTATATGAATAAAAGAATTAAATTAAGTGGAGATTTATTAACAGATTTATTTAGGGTTAATTTTAGAGTATTAATTAATGATATGTTATATAATTTCCAAAGATTAGTGAAGAGGGGAAAGTTCCATTCTATTAAAATTATTATAAGAGATAAGTTATTGAGTGGGAGAATTATGAGTGCTTTAGCAACTGGAAATTGGCCTGGTGGTAGAAGTGGAATAAGTCAAAATATTGATAGGACAAATTTCTTAGGAACTATGAGCCATTTAAAGAGAGTTATTTCCTTATTAAGTGCAAGTCAAGAAAATTTTGAGGCAAGAGCATTGCATTCAACTCATTGGGGTAGGTTATGTCCTATTGAAACCCCGGAAGGGACGCCGATTGGACTTAGAAAAAATTTATCTATGTTATGTGATGTTTCTCATGAAGAAGTAGATTCTAATAAAATTTTAAAACATTTAGAAAGTATGGGGATGAGTAAAAATGACTGATATTTATTTAAATGAAAAATATGTTGGAAAAATAGATAATCCTAAAGATTTTGTTAGTCTTATAGTTAAAGATAGAAGAGAAGGTAAAGTTCCAAGTACTTTAAATGTATTTTATAATGAAGAATTTAATGAGGTTAGTATTGATACTTCAAAAGGAAGAGCTAGAAGACCTTTAATTGTTGTTAAAGATAGTAAAAGTTTGTTAACTAAAGAACATATTGATAAGATAAAAAAAGATGAAATTTCTTGGGATAATTTAATTAAAGATGGAGTTATAGAATATTTAGATGCTGCAGAAGAAGAAAATAGTTTTGTTTGTTTGGAAGAAGAGGATTTAACTAATGAACACACACACTTAGAAATTGCTCCTATTACAATTTTAGGGTTGACAACATCATTAGTACCTTATGCTAATTTTGATGCTGCTTCTAAATTAAATGGTGGAAGTAAAAATCAGAAACATGCGTTAGGAATGTATGTATCTAATTTCCTTTTAAGGATGGATACAGATGTAAGTTTATTACATACACCACAGAAACCCATAGTTAAATCTTTTATGCATGACATTTCTAATTATGAAACTCATCCTTCTGGACAAAATATTGTGATTGCTGAGATGTGTTATGATGGATATAACATGGAGGATGCTATTGTTATGAGTAAAGGTTCTATTGAAAGAGGAATGGCTAGGAGTACATATTTTAGGCCTTATAATGCTGAAGAATTAAGATATTCTGGCGGTTTAATTGATGAAATTGGAATGCCTGATAAGGAAATAAAAGGTTATAGGGCTGAAGATGATTATAAATATTTAGAGAATGATGGTATTATTTATCCCGGAGCTAGAGTAAAATCTGATGATGTTCTTATTGGGAAAACTAGTCCGCCTAGATTTTTAGGAGAGATGGAAGAATTTAGCTTTGCTGCAAATGTAAGAAGAGAAAGTTCTATTGTTGTTAAACAAGGAGAAGCTGGAGTTGTAGATATGGTTGTTGTTACTGAGAATGGAGAAGGAAATAAATTAGTACAAGTAAGATTAAGAGATGAGAGAGTTCCTGAGATTGGAGATAAGTTTACTTCAAGACATGGTCAAAAAGGTGTTATTGGGTTAACTACTAATCAATCTGACTTGCCATTTAGTGGTGGTGGAGTAACTCCTGATATATTACATAGTCCTCATTCAATTCCTTCAAGAATGACTGTTAGTCACATGATTGAGATATTAGCTGGAAAAGCTGGAGCTTTAGGTGGAAGATTTATCGATGGTAGTACTTTTGATGCTGAACCTGAAAAAAGTTTGAGAGATACTTTATTTGAAAGTGGATTTAGAGATAATGGAATGGAAACAATGTATAATGGGATAACTGGAGAAAGATATAAAGTTAAAATTTATATTGGAAATATGTATTATTTGAAATTAAAACATATGGTAGCTAACAAATTACATGCAAGGGCTTCTGGAAGGATACAATTACTAACAAGACAACCTATTGAGGGAAGAAGTAAAGGTGGAGGATTAAGATTAGGAGAGATGGAGAAGGATTGCTTTGTAGCTCATGGAGCTTCATTATTGTTAAAGGAAAGATTTGATTCAGATAAAACTATTATTCATATATGTGAAGAATGTGGAATGTTGGCTATTAATGATTTATTTAGAAATAGAAAATATTGTACAAGATGTGGAGATAATGTTACAATAACACCAATTGAATTAAGTTACGCATTTAAATTATTGTTGGATGAGTTGAAATCATTAGCAATACATCCTAAGTTGATGTTAAAAAGTAAATACTAAAATGGCAGAAGAATATGTTTCAAAAGTTGTAGATAAAATAGAATTTGGTTTTCTTAGTCCGATGGATATTAGGAAAATGGCTACTGTTAAAATTGTAACACCTGAGTTGTATGATAAAGAAGGATATCCAGTAGATGGAGGATTGATGGATATTAGATTAGGAGTTATTGATCCTGGGTTAAGATGTAAGACTTGTGGAGGAAAATTAAAAGAATGTTTAGGACATTTTGGTTATATTGAATTAGCAAGGCCTGTTATCCACTTAAAAGGTATAAATATTTTATTAGCATTTTTAAGAAGTACATGTAGAGAATGTAATAAATTATTATTAGATGATGAAGCAAGAGAGAAATTTGTTAAGAAAGTAGATACATTAGAGCAAGAAAAAGGAATGAATGCTAAGAGAAAAGAGATAAATTTGTTAGTTAACAAATTAAAAAATGTTAGAAAGTGTCCCCATTGTAAAGCTAAACAATTTAAGATTAATTTAGAGAAACCAACTACTATTATTGAAAATGATAAAAGGATTTTTCCAATTGAAATTAAAGATAGATTAGAAAGAGTAAATGACGAAGATGTAAGTTTATTAGGATTAAATCCTGAAAAGTGTAAACCGGAATGGATGGTGCTTTCTTTACTTGCGATACCTCCTGTGACAATAAGACCAAGTATTACTTTAGAAACTGGTGAGAGATCAGAAGATGATTTAACACATAAATTAGGAGATATTGTAAGAATTAATCAAAGATTATTTGAGAATATTAATGCAGGAGCTCCTGAGATTATTGTAGAGGATTTATGGGATTTATTACAATACCATGTTACTACATTCTTTGATAATAATACTGCTGCTGTCCCACCAGCTAGACATAGAAGTGGGGAACCGCTTAAAACTATAACTGAGAGAATTAAAAGTAAAGAAGGAAGATTTAGACATAATTTAACTGGTAAGAGAGTTAATTATTCTGCTAGAACACTTGTAAGTCCTGACCCAATGATTTCTTTGAATGAAGTTGGTGTGCCTTTAGAAGTGGCTATGGAATTATCTGTACCTGAAAGAGTTACTGAATGGAATATAGAAAGATTAAAGGAATTTGTTAAAAGAGGTCCTGAAATTTATCCTGGCGCTAATTATGTTTTAAGACCTGATGGTAAAAAGAAAAAAATTACTGAAGAAACTAAAGAACAATTATTAGAGGAGTTACAACCTGGATTTATGATAGAGAGACATTTAATGGATGGTGATTTATCTGTGTTTAATAGACAACCTAGCTTACATAGAATGAGTATTATGAGTCATAAAGTAAAGATATTACCTGGAAGAAGTTTTAGATTGAATCCAAGTGTTTGTACACCATATAACGCTGATTTTGATGGGGATGAGATGAACTTACATATTCCTCAAACTGAAGAAGCTATTGCTGAAGCTGAAATTTTAATGGAAGTACAGACACAGATTATTACTCCTAAGAATGGATTGAATATTATTGCTTCTATTCAAGATGCTATTACTGGAAATTATGTGCTTACTAAAAATGTTACTATGTCAAGAGAAGAAGCTGTTGGATTATTATTAAGTATTGGTGTTGAGGATGTGAGTAGAGTACCTAAAACTAAAACTGTTACAGGAAAAGAATTATTTGGGGCTTTGTTACCTGAAGATTTTGACTTTATTAGTTATCATCAAGATTGTGAGAAGTGTATGAAAGGTGGGAAAGATAAATGTGCTGATGACCTTTGTATTTTTATTAAAAATGGGCATTTGTTAAGTGGAGTTATTAATAAAAGTTATATTGGAGAAGGGAGTGGACATATATTAAGGACTCTTTATGCTCAATACGGCCCTGAAAAAGCTATTAAGATATTAGGAAATATTTCTATGTTAGGAATTAGGTATTTATTAGATACTGGATTTTCTACTGGTGTTGTTGACACTGATTTAAGTGAGAGTGTTATGGAAGAGATTAAAAAAATAATTGATGATGCTGAAAAAAAAGTAACTTCTCTTATAGAAGAATATGATGCTGGAAAATTAGAAGCGTTTCCGAGTAAAACTTTAAAAGAAACATTAGAGCTTAAGATTTTAGAAGTTTTAAATAAGACAAGAAATAAAGCTGGGGATGTTGTTTTAGAAAATAGTGATGAAGATAATCCCACTATGATCATGGCAAATTCTGGAGCTAGAGGAAATCCTATGAATTTAGCTCAAATTGCTGCTTTGGTAGGACAACAAGCTTTGAGAGGAGAGAGAGTAAATAAAGGATATGCTAATAGAACTTTGAGTATTTTTAAACAAGGAGATTTAACTGCTAGCCCACATGGATTTATTAGAAATGGATATAAACATGGACTTAATCCTGCTGAGTTTTTCTTTCATGCAATGACTGGTAGAGATAGTTTAATGGATACAGCTTTGAGAACTCCTAAATCTGGATATTTATATAGAAGATTAGCTAATGCTTTACAAGATATTAAGATTGAATATGATGGTACTGTTAGAAGCTCTGACCAATCTATTGTACAATTTTCTTATGGTGATGATGGGTTAGATATTTCAAGAACTGAAGGTGGAAGTATTAATGTTAAAAGAATTGTGAGGAACATTTGCGACAAATGAGCGACTTAATTGATGAATATAAGGATTTTTTACCACCTCCTATAATTAGTGAGATTAGGGAAGAAGTTGGTAAGAGGAAATTATCTAGTGTACAATTAAAAGAAGTTTTAGAGAGCATTAAAAAAGAATATGAAACTGCATTAATTGATCCTGGAGAAGCTATAGGAATCATAACTGCTGAGAGTTTTGGTGAGCCAAGTACGCAAATGACATTAAATGTTAAACATTTCGCTGGAGTTGCAGAGATGAATGTTACTTTGGGGTTGCCAAGATTAATTGAGATCTTTGATGCTACTAAAAATCCTAGTACTCCTGCTATGGAAGTTTATTTGAAAAAAGAAGCTAGTAAAGATGCTAAAGTTGTTAGAAAAATTGCTTACAAATTAAAAGAAACTGTGTTAGGAGATATTGTAACTGAATTTTTAATTGATATTACTAAATTAAGTGTTAAAGTAATCTTAGATAAAGAAAAATTAAGAAATTTAGGTATGAGTGAAGCTGCTTTAATTTCTGTTTTAAGCTCAAGTAAAGAATTAAAAAATACACAAATAAGAATTAATAAAAGTGAGATTACTATTAAAGGAAAGGATTTAGCTTTAAATGAGATTTATACTTTAAAGGAGAAAGCTAAAGATACTTTTATATCGGGAGTTAAAGGTGTTACTCATGTATTGCCTGTTAAGAGAGGGGGAGAATTTGTTATTTTAACTGCTGGAAGTAACTTAAAAGATGTATTTGCTATTAAGGAAGTTGATGATAGTAGAGTTATGACTAATGATATCCATGAGGTTAATAAAGTTCTTGGAATTGAAGCAGCAAGACAAGCAATAATTAATGAATCTTTAAAAGTTATTAATAATCAAGGGTTAGATGTTGATATTAGACACATTATGTTAATTGCAGATGCTATGACTTCACATGGAATTATTAGAGGAATTACTAGAACTGGGTTAACTGGAGAGAAAGAAAGTGTATTTGCTAGGGCTAGTTTTGAAACTCCTATTAAACATTTAATAAATGCAGCAATGATTGGAGAGAAAGATAGACTTAATTCTGTTATCGAAAATGTTATATTAAATCAACCTGTTCCTTTAGGTACTGGGTTGCCGGATTTAATAGTTACTGTTAATGAGGATGAAAAGAAGA
>NZCU01000041.1 GCA_002688395.1 Nanobdellota archaeon
ACATTGAAAATTTATGTAGAGAAGCTGCTATATTGGCTTTGAGAGAGAATATTAATGCAAAAGAAGTTACTATGAAACATTTTGAAGAAGCTATGAAAAAAATAAGACCTAGTGTTAGTGAGAATGATTTAGAAACTTATAAAAAAATTGAGGAAGAATATTTGAGAACTGCTAGAGGTGCTGCAATTAAAAAAGAGGCACCAAATTACTTTGGTTAAATTTTAGTTGTTATTTTTGGTTTGTCTTTAACTATTACTGTGTGTTCTGCTTGAGAAACTAGACCATTAGATCTTTCTACTAATTGTGGATAGTGATGTAATATTTCTTCTTTTTCTAGCATTCTTAATCCAAAACTAGCTTTAAAGTCTCCAAATTTTTCAACAATATATTTTCTATGAAAGGGTAAAGTTCTAAAATTATCAACAATAAATTTTAAGACTTCTCTTCCAGATCTAACATTTCTAACTTGAGTTAATCCATAGATTCCAGATTTTTTTCCATCTTTAACATAACCATCTCCTGTAGTAGCGAAAGGTTCAACTGCAAACACTTGGTTTTCTTTTAATTTAGTTTCATCTTTATTATCAAAATTTGGAACTGTTAATCCGGCGTGTAAATCATATGGTTTAACTTCATGTCCTGATAAATTTTTAATTGGATTAAATCCATAGCCAACTATAACTTCTTCTATTGCCTTACCTATTTCATTCATTTTAGTTCCTGGTTTAAATAAAGTTAAAGCTTCTTTTAGTGCATCTTTACTTGCTTTTATTATTTCTAGATTTTTATCATCTCCAAGATTAACTGTTAAAGCATTATCTGCTATATGGCCATCTATATGTACGCCTAAATCTAATTTAACTAAATCGCTTTCTTTGAAAACAGTGTCTTCATTTTTATCTGGACAGTAATGTGCTGCTATATTGTTAATAGAAATTTGTGGTGGGAATGCTGTTTTTCCTTTTAATGCGGCTATCTTTTCTTCTACTTTAGAAGTAACTTCAATTAATGGAGTCCCAACTTTAATTAAGCGTTTTCCATATTGTAAGGTTTCTGCTGCTATTTTACCAGCTTTTTCATATGTCATGATTTAGGAAGGAAAAATAAAATATTTAAAGCTATTTATCTAAAATATAAGCATGAAAGGCTTTATTTTGTATCTTAGTTATAGGATTATTGATGGGCAAAGTTATATTTGGTTATTTGGAAAATTAGAAGATGGAACTAGTTTTTTATCAATGAGTAAATATGAACCTTATTTTTATGTTAGAACTAAAGATGTTAAGAAAGTAAAAATAGAGTTTAAGATTGAAGATACTAAGATGAAAAATTTTGATGAGGAAAAATTGAGTAGAATAGTATTTGATGCTCCTAAGGATGTTCCTGTATTGAGAAGAGAGTTAGAAAAAGATGAGATTAAATGTTATGAAGCTGATGTTAGGTTCCCTCATAGATATTTGATGGATAAAGATATCATGATGAGTGTTGAAATAGATGGAGAATATGAGATGGGAGAATCTATTGATAAAATTTACAAAGATCCTGAGATAAAACCAAGTAATTTCTTTCCTAAGTTGAAAGTATTTTCTATAGATATTGAAACCAATAGTGAATTAAACCAATTGTATAGCATTGCTATTCATTCTGATAAGTTTGAGAAAGTGTTAATTGATATGGATGAAGAGGATATGTTGGAAGAGTTTAAAAAAATAATTTTAGATGAAGATCCTGATATTATAACTGGTTGGAATTTGATTGATTTTGATTTGAACTTTTTAAAAGATAAGTTTAAGGAATATAAAATTCCTTTTACTTTAGGAAGAGTAAATCAGGCTTGTAAAGTTAAAGTTGAAAGTAATTTTTTTAGGGATTCGAAAGCTGATTTTCCTGGTAGGGTTGTTTTAGATGGGATACATTTGTTAAGAATGAGTTTTGTTAATTTAAGTAGCTATAAATTAGAAGATGTTTCTAGAAAAATTTTGAATGAAGGGAAGTTAATTTCTAAAACAGAAGGAAAAGGAAAAGAAATTGAGAGATTGTTTAAGGAAGATAAGAAAAAATTAGCTAAATATAATTTAAATGATGCTAGATTAGTTACTAAGATTCTTAAAAAAACTAAGGCTATTGAGATGACTATTGAGAGAAGTATGTTAACTGGAATGCCAATGGATAGGGTAAATGCGAGTATTGCTTCTTTAGATTCTTTATATTTAAGGGCTTTGAGAAAAAGAGGTTATATTGCTCCAACTGGACATTATAAACCTAAAGATGAGAGAATAAAAGGAGGATATGTTATGGAGTCTAAACCAGGATTGTATGATTATTTACTTGTTCTTGATTTTAAAAGTTTGTATCCTAGTATAATGAGAACTTTTAATGTAGACCCTTTTAGTTATGTTAAAAATTGTAAAGGAAAGAATTTGATTAAGGCTCCTAATGGTGCTTGTTTTAAAAATCAAGAAGGTATTATTGGAAAGATTGTTGAAGATTTATTAAAAGCTAGAGACAATGCAAAGAAAAGAGGTAATGAATTACAAAGACATGCTATTAAAATTTTATTAAATAGTTTTTTTGGGGTTTTGGCTAATCCTAACTGTAGGTTTTTTTCTTTAGAAGTTGCTAATGCTATTACTCATTTTGGCCAACATATTATTAAACTAACTGCTGAAAAAGTTAAGGAAGAAGGTTATGAAGTTATTTATTCAGATACTGATTCTGTTTTTATTTTGAGTAATGCTAAAAATTTAAAGGAAGCTGATAAGGTTGGAGATAAATTAAGTAAAGATTTGAATAAGTATTTTGAAGAGTTTGTTAAAGATTATAAAAGAGACAATTATATGGAATTGGAATATGAGAAATGTTTTGTTAGATTTTTAATGCCTAAGATAAGAGGAAGTGAAGCTGGTGCTAAGAAAAGGTATGCTGGATTAAATTCTAAAGGTAAAATAGAAATTACAGGGATGGAAGCTGTTAGAGGAGATTGGACAGAGTTAGCTAAGAAATTTCAAATGGAATTATTAGATAGAGTATTTCATAAAAAAGAAGTTAAAGGTTATATAAAAAAATTTGTTGATGATATTAAGAAAGGTAAACATGATAAATTATTAGTTTATAGGAAACAAATTAGGAAACCACTAGATGAATATATCAAGATTACGCCCATTCACGTGCGAGCGGCAAGATTGCTAAAGAATTTTAAAGGAAAATCAATAGAATATGTTATAACTGAGGATGGACCTGAACCTTTGGAACAAATTAGACATAAGTTAGACTATAAGCACTATATTAATAAGCAAGTTAAACCAATTGCAGACAGTATATTAGATTTCTTTGATATTAGTTTTGATGAATTATTAGAAGGAAGTAAACAGAAAGATTTGTTTAGTTTTTGAGATAAATCTATATTCTTTAAAATATATTTTACATTCAAACGACATACTCGCCACACCCTCGTGGAGTTTATAAACTAAAAAACCATTAATAAATTATTATGTACAAAAAAGAGTCTGTTCTTGCTTGGAGAAAAAATGGTAAAAGAAATTCTTTAAAGCTTGTTGAATATAACAAAAAGCATGGACCTTGGAACAAAGGTAAGAAGGGCCTCCAGATAGCGTGGAATAAAGGGCTGACTAAAGAAACAGATTTGAGGGTTAAAAAATATGCGGATAAACTTCCTGAAGCCAGAAAAGGTATGAAACTATCTGAAGAACATAGAAGGAAGATAAGTGAAGGCAATAAGGGTATACCTGCTCGAAATAAAGGGATTCCCATTTCTGAAAAGACTAGGAAAAAATTAAGCAAATTACTTTCTGGAAAAAATAATCCTTTTTATGGTAAAAAACATTCCAAAGAAACTTTAAAAAAAATGTCTTTGAATCGCATGGGGAAGGCAACAGGTTCTGATAATCCAAATTATTTAGGATTCGATATTGAAATATATAAGGAAGAGATCATAAATATGTATGAAATTGGAAATTCTACATACAAAATAGGTAAGAAATATGGAGTTGCAGATAGCACTATAGGGAACTATCTAAAAAAATGGAAAGTGCTTCTTAGAAAAAATTTCTATGGCTCTAAAGAGTTATTGGTCTGCAATGACGGAGATAAAGTGAGAAGTTATCCTGAATTATTAATGGATAATTTTCTTTTTGAGAATGGTATTAATCATGAAGTAGAAAAAGTATTTGACTTTAATAATAAACAATTCAAATGTGATTTTTATATTCCTGAGCTAGATTTGTTTATTGAATATTGGGGAATTTATCACAATGAAAAATATTTAGAAAGGAAAACTAGAAAACTTAAAATATATAAAAAATTGAATTTGAACTTGCTTTCGATAGAATGGAACGAAGATCCTATAAGGAAACTTAAATTTCTGATTCCAATTTGTGCTAAAAAACAGAAATCATTATTTTCTTTTACAAAAACTCAGAAATAGGTTTTAATTGGAGTAAGTTGCAGATATTTGGGTCAAATAAATAACAATTTAATCCATCGAAATAACCGCATCTAAAACTTTCTAAAGGTATATTTGTTCTTTTACTTAACATTAATGCATAGAAATAAACTTGAGTTGCTGCAAATTGTTCTTTTGCTGCATTTGGTTTGTAATCTAATATCCAAATTTTATCATCTTGAATTCTTAGTAAATCAATATGTCCTGTTAGAGGTTCTGAGGAATTAAATATTTCTTGGTATAATTCTAATTCTTCTGGGAGTAACCAAATAGGAGTTTCGCATGCTATTGTTGAATTGTCAGACTCTAACATAAATACTTGAACTTTAGAGTGATTAGTAGAATATCTATCGTTATTTTTTTCTAAACCATGATGTGTTAATATACATAATTCATGATTTGGTGCATTTTTTAAATCTAAATTATTTAATTTAAATTTTAATGATGAAGATCTTGGTCCTTGGAAAAAATATTTATCTGGGCAGTTAGTAAAAACATCTTCTAAAAAATCTTTTAAAGAGGATAAGCCGTTGTTACATAAATTATTTAATTTTTCATAATGAACTCTATAATGGTAAAATCCACCTTTATGATCAAAACTAAAATTCCTAATCACCATCTTTATTTTTAAAAAAATATAGGAAAGATATAAAGATATCGGTAATTTTTTAAGTGTTTTTTTATTTAAATTATAATATGGGAGTAAAATTAGGAAACTTATTGTCCAAACAACAAATAAGTTTTGATGATTTAAAGGATAAAAAAATAGCAGTAGATATGTCGAACACTCTTTATCAATTTCTCACTTCCATTCGCCAACGTGATGGCACATTGTTAATGGATAATGAAGGAAGAGTTACTAGTCATTTAGTTGGTATATGGAGTAGGTTTAGTAATTTAATGTTGAGAGGAATAAAATTAGTTGTTGTTTTTGATGGAAAGGCTCCTAGTTTGAAAGTTTCTACACAAGAAGAAAGAGAACATAGAAAAAGAATTGCTGAGGATAAATTAGAAAAGGCTAAAGAGGAAGATGATGTAGAAGCTATGGGAAAATATAGTAAGCAAACTGTTAGAATGAGTTCTGAAATTGTTAATGAGAGTAAAGAATTGCTAAAGGCTATGGGTTTACCAGTTATTCAAGCTCCTAGTGAAGCCGATGCACAGATGGCTTTTATGGCTGAACAAAAAAAAGTTGATTATGTTGCTTCAAGTGATGCTGATATTTTATTATATGGTGCTCCTAAAGTGATTACTAATTTAACTTTAAGTCAAAGAAGGAAATTACCTGGAGGTGCTACTGTTAAAACTACTCCAGAAGTTGTTGAGTTGAGTAAAGTTTTAAATGAACTTGGGATTGATAGAGATAAATTAATTGCCCTTTCTATATTAGTTGGAACCGATTATAATAAAGGAGTTTTTAGAGTTGGTCCTAAGACTGCTTTGAAATTAGTTAAGCAAGAAAGTGACTTTAATAAATTATTTAAAGAAGTTAAAGCTGAATTTGATTGGAAGAAAATTTATGCTATTTTTAAATCAATGCCTGTTATGAAAGAATATCAATTAAAATGGGATAAAATTGATGAAGATAAGATTAAAGAATTGTTGATAGAAAAACATGATTTTGGTGAGGAAAGGGTTCAAAATACTTTAGAAAAATTAAGGAAAAAAGATAAAAGTAAAGATCAGAAAGGTTTGGGAGATTTTATTTAGGATTGTCCTTCATTGTTTTGTCTTGAAATTGTTTCTAGTGCTCCCATTATTTTTTTTATTTTATTGTCTGCTACTTGTAATTCCACCCAAGATTTTCTTAATTGTTCTTCATTTCCTGTAGAATCTTCAAGGATTTTTCTTAAGTTATCTTCTATCTCCATCATCCTTTGAATATCGTGTGCTAATCCATCATGGTCTTGTTCTTTTAATTTTTTATCTGTTGATTCAGAGTAACCCTTTAGATCAGCTAGGAGTTTTTGGAAAATACCACTATGTTCTCCAAAAGTTCCTTTAAAATATTCATCAAGTTGGTTTATTCTGTTAAATAAATCTGGTAAAGTTCTTATTAAACTTAGAGATTCATCCTTAATTTCATTTCCTCCAGGGTATGAATCTAATTCTTCAGATCTGGAGATTTCTTGTAACCTTCCCATTAAATTATTTTCTTGATGAAGTCTGAGTGACTCTCTAGATGCTTCCAATGTTTCTGTAATTCTACCCAAAAATTTACGTAATGATTTTTCTTCTGAAGTTCCTGCAGATTTTATTATATCTTTTATTTGTTTTTTTTCTTTTCTATCTAAGTTTTCTCCTTGTTTTCTTCCAATTATTTTAAGAGCATCTTCTAATCTATCTTCTGACTCTCTTAATCCTGCAATTCCTGATTCTGTTTCTTTTTTTGTTCTTTCTAATCTTTTTTTTACTCTATTAGCTACTGCACCACTAGCTCCTCCCCATCCTTTCGCAAATCCTCCTGCTATAGATCCTCCCATTTTTGATGCAGAACCTAATACTCCATGTCCACTAACACCACTTCCAGAAATTAAACTAAAGATTAACCTAACAATGTAATAAACAAACATTACTATTAACACTGTGAAGAAATATACTGCTATATCTTTTGCCCATACTTGATTAAATAAAACATCAGATAAAGCTTTTTGTCTCCCTCCCGAAAATGATGAAAGATTTGAAACTTTTGCTAGAGTTCCTATCAACCAAATTAAAATAGCTGTGAAAAAAGCCTTTATTGCAAAATTAAAAGGAGTAGGATCTCTAAATATATTTTCTCTGCCTCCCCAATCACCATACATAAAATATAAAAAACCAAGAACTGGAATTAAATAAAGAGCGAAAAATATTAATGTAGAATATATTGTTCCTATATCTCTTAACATTTCTATGTTAAAAAACCAAGAGCCTATTAAACCAATAAAAGCTGCAACAAAACCGGCAACTTTTCTTTGATTGGGTTCTTTGAATAAAGAATTTGTTCCTGCATAGTAGAATATTACAAATAAAACAATCCATAATGCAAGCTTAAAAACTGTATCATTATCTCCTACTGGAAGGGTTAAAATTGAGGATATTAGTCCTCCTGGAGCTACTAAAGATCTAAAAGTATTTCCTAAAAGATCAAAGAATCTACCTGTATCTTGAGCTAAAACAAAAGGTAGTGAAAGTAAGAAAGATAATGGATAAACTAAGAACGTCTTTTTATTCATTCATATAACCTCTTTTTATTAAAATATGGAGTTTTTGTATATAAATGTTTCTGAGGGTAAAAGTAGTTAATTTTACTTATAAATGATAATAGAAAGGTTTATAAAAGGTTTTTAGTACTCTATAGTGATAATAATAAACATATAAAGGAGACAAATAAAATGGCTGAACAAAACGATGAAAATCACAATGATGAAGAATTTCCTGAATTAGAAGGAGATGAAGAACAAACTAATGGGGATGATGAATTTCCTGAAGTAGAAGATGATGAACCAATGGATGAAAATCCTAGAAAAAAAGGATTCTTAAGAAAATATGTATTACCTGTTGTTGCTGGAGGTGCTATTGCTTTAGGAGGTTATACATTAAGAGGACCTTCACCAGAAGTAGAAGAATTACAAGAACAACATGCAATAGAATTAGCTGAGCAAGATAGTACATGGCAAGATAGTTTAGATAGATTAACTGTTACTGTTCCTTATGATATTTTAGAACAATTACGTGCTATTGGGGAAACTACTGAAACTACTCAGGCTATAGCTGAAAGTACTAATGTACAATTAGATAGGGGAGTAGATAAGCTTGGTGGACATCATCATTATATTTCTAAACAAAATGAAGAAATTAAAGGAGTTTTAGATGATGTTGTAGATGCTGGTAATGTAACTCTTGGAGATACAGAAGGTGGAGAAGAAATTCCTAAACCAAAAGAAACTGAAAAACCAGAATGGAAATATAATGGAAATTATGATTTCTATGAATGGGCAGAAAGATTAGATGGGAGTAAACCTGATGGAAAACAAGATGCTTTTAGAGTTAAATCAGGAAATACTATTGCTGGTGGAATTTTAGATCTTGCAAGAAGTGAAGGTCATGAATTCACTAATGACTATGCTGTAGAACTAAGTGACAAAGTTTGTGTTTTTAGAGATGGTAAAGTTGTAGAAAATATTGATCCTACAAATTTACAAGTAGGAGATGTTGTTTACTTTACAGATGCTGTTCAAGATGCAATCTATGGAACTCAAGATACTAGTAGAGATGCTGGTAATGTAACTCTTGGAGATATGATGGGCGGTGAACCTTCTGATCTTGAAGAATCTGTAGGTAATCATCGTGAAATATTGTTTAATCATGCACTTAGATTAGACAATCATGAAGGTAGAATAACTAGTCTAGAAGATGGATCTGGTGCTAATGGAAGAAAAGATAATTTAGGATTAGGATTTAGATATACTCATGACACAAAATCATCTTATCCTGTAATTAATTTTGAAAGATTAGATGATAAAGGTAGAGGATTAGGAATCTTCTTTAATCCTTATGGTGCTGAAGGCGAAGGTTTCGGTGCTGGTGTTACTGGATCAATTGGAAATGAAAATCTAAGATTAAGAGCTAATTTGGGAGGCTCTTTTAGAGAAGTAGAAGGTAGAAATGAATATCCTGGAATTGCAGGATTAGGTGTTCAAATTAAAGCACTTGATAATCTTCATGTAGTTCCTTCTATGGAAGTTAGAGGTATAAGTAAAGCTTTAACAGGTGGAGAATTTGAGGATAGAGCTTCATTTGGTTTAGATCTTAGATATATGTTAGGCAATAACTAAGGTTTTTATACCTTTTTTCTTTTTTTATTTTATTATGACAAGCTTTGATACTGTTGGAGATATTGTAATTTTTTCTGAAGAAATTAATAAAAAGAAAGCCGAAGAAGTATTGAAATTAAAAAATATTAATACTGTTGGTTTTAAAACTAAATTTCATTCTGGTACTTATAGAACTAAAAAAGTTAAAATTTTAGTTGGAGAAAGAAAAAAAGAAACTATACATAAAGAAAATAATGTTGAAGTTAAAGTAAATGTTGAAAATTGTTATTTCTCTCCTAGATTAAGTAATGAAAGATTAAGAATTGCTAAAGAAGTTAAAAAAGATGAAAAGGTTTTAGTTATTGGAAGTGGTGTTGGTATTTATCCAATTGTTATTTCTAAAAATTCTAAAGCTAAAGAAATTTGTGGTATTGAAATAAATCCTCAAGCTCATAAATATGCTGAAGAGAATGTTAAATTAAATAAAATAAAGAATATTAAATTTTATGAAGGTGATGTTAAAAAAGTATTACCTAAAATAAGAAAGAAGTTTGATAGAATTATTATGCCTTTACCTAAAAATGCTGAAAAATTTTTAGATGTTGTTGCTAAGAAATTAAATAAAAAAGGAATAATTCACTTTTATAGTTTTGAACCTGAAGAAGATATTAAATTAGATAATTTTAAAATTTTAAAAACTGTTAAATGTGGAAGTTTTGGTCCTGGTAAGTTTAGAATTTGTGTTGATATTAAAAATTAACACCTAATGATAGAGAATACCCTGTGTAATCTCCTTCATCTTGTTCAATATTTCTAACTTCTCCCCTAAGAAACCATGAAGGGGCTGAATTTTTAACAACTTTTTTAACCCATTCACTTTTTGATGTAGTAGTAGAATGATCTACGGGGGTACTTCTATCAAAAGGAAAATCAAATATAACTCTTAAATAATATCCATTAATTATATCTCTGAAAATTGAAGTTCTTGATGAAGAGCTTTCTCTATAACCTGTTTCGCTAGTATTTTCTTTATCTGTAAGAATACTATGTTTTACCCCCACCCCTATACCTAATGCTGGAGAGGTTTTACTTCTTCCTCTAAAATATTTTGTAGCTCCTCCATTAATAGAAACTTCACTTGAGAATTCTGAAGAAGATCCTGATCTTCTATATAAAAATCCTCTATCAGTAAAAGAAAAATAATCTCCTGGTGAATTATAATAAGCTAATCCCATTTCTAAAGAAGCTTTTGGATTTGCTAACCTTCCTTCTACTGCAAAAGTAAAACCTGAAGAGAAATTATCTGAGGCTACCTCTTCTGAAGGTATTTGCACTCCACCACTAACAGAAATATTAGCATCTGCTTTTGATTCTTTAGGACTAACTAGAGATGCTAAAGCAACTAAACCTACCAATCCTGCTACTCTAAATCCTTTCATTTTACTATTCTCTAGTAATAAACTGCTTATAAAGGTTTCTGTTGATAAAATTTAAATATATACACTTATTTAGATAATGCATGGCTAAGAAGAAAGTAAGTAAAAAAAAGACTTCTAAGAAGGATTCTTTGAAGAAAGTTGAAAATAAATTAAATAAAATTTTGAAATATGAGAAAGCTCAAAGTAAAAGCGATAAAAAACAATCAAGACAAGAGAAAGATGTTGAAGAAGATATTGAAAAAATAAAAAAAGATTTAGAAGGAAGTCCTTTAAGGAAAATAACTACTAAGGATTTTGGAAAAGCTTTGATTGGTGCTTTTATTGGTGTTGTTAGCCATTTTGCTTTTTTAGAAGGAGCACACTTATCTGAAAATTTAAGTGTTACAAGGGCAACAGCACTATTAGTAACTGCTTATATTTTAGGAATGATTTTTATTTATGCTGCAGGTTTTAAAAAAGTAAAACAAATAAGGATATTAAGTTTTATACCTGCAAGAATAACTGTTATTTATGTTGTTAGTTTGGCTGTAGTTTATTTTGTGCTATTTATCTTTGGGTTAACAGAACATGCAACTTCAATTGAAATATATAAACAAGTAGCAGCTGTTTCAATACCTGCAATAATAGGCGCAAGTGCTGCTGATTTGATAGGAGAAAGATAATGACAAAATTAAAAGTAAGTGCAAAAAATATTGAAGGTATGTTAGTGAAACTAATGGAAAACTTAGAAAAATCTGAAGGAACATTGGCTGCTGAAGATTACGAAGAAGATATTAGAAAATTATTAAAAATTGTTGAAGAGAATGGGGTAAAGGTTTCTAAGAAAGTTCTAGATGCTGCTGAAGATAAGGTCAAATAGTTTCTTTTTTTATTTCTGGAACTGCACTTGGAGAAGAACCTGCATGCCAACTTAATTTAGGTCTTATTCTTAAAGGAAATATTCTTTCAGATGTATCATCTAAAATAATTCCAGCACCTTTTTCTCTGGGTAAGTCGTTAATTTGCTCTGTTATTCCTAGTTCCATATAACTTTGCATCATTTGATTTAATGCGTCTATGTCTTGTTTTGCTGTTAATCTATGAGATAAAACAATATCTGATTGAGTTATAACATCATCATGAATTTTTCCTGGTTGTTGAGTTGCTAAAACCATTGAAATTCCTGGTTGTCTTCCTTCTCTTAATAAAGAAACTAAAGCTGAGGTTGCCGGTGTTGTTTTATTTTTTGGGAGCATCTCATGTGCTTCATCTATTAACATCCATACTTGTGGGAGTTTTGATTTTCTTATTGTTTTTTTAAATGGAGAAAAACCTTGTTTTATTTCTCTTATTTCTTCTTTTTTTCTTTCTAACATTCTTTCCTGTAAAATTTTTTGAGCTACTAATCCTGTAACTAGGCTTTTAATGCTCCAACTTCCAGCTATTGAGGAATAACAACTAATATCAATTATAGAAATTTTTCCTGGTTGGATTAATTCATTAAACTCTTCTGCATCTTCGGAAAATAATCCCCATGTTAAAGAGGCTTCGAATAGGCTTTCTACTAGGTTTTTTGTAGCAGGTGTGGATTTTTGATCTGATTCAACTTCCATTATAAGATCATGTATTGTGTAATTTCCTCTTAATTTTTTTAAGACTCTTGTAATTAAAACTGCTTCCTGAGAATTAATGTTTAAATTAAATGTATTACACCAATCTCCTGCTGTTAATAATTTTGGTTGTATTCCAAAATGAGTATCTACTGGGATTCCTTGTTGTTTATGTTTATTAAAAAATCCAAATGGTGTAAAAATACGAACATCTTCTAATGCTGTTGGTTCTAAGTTCCACTCTTTTAATAATTTAGCATCTCTTTCATTTGGAAATTTCATAGACCAAAAAATACCCATCGTGTCTAAAATTACTACAGATAGGTTCTTTTTAGTTTCTTGTGGTAAATTAGCTATACTTTCTGCTATTACACTTAAAGTGTAGGATTTTCCAGATCCTCTTTTTCCAGTTACTAAGATAACATGACTTTTGGCAATATCAACATAAATTGGATTAGATAATGAGACATTTCTTCCCATTTTTACATAAGTTTTACCAACTAGAATTAATCCTTGATCTCCATATTTTTCTTTATCCTCTTTGTTTCTGCCGACAATTATATCATATGCCATAAGAAGAAATTATTGTTTTTTCATGTATTTTGCTGATAAACCTAAAACTAATGCGAATATCAACCATTTAAAGTAAGGAAGGAGTGATACAAATAAATTAACTCCTGGGTCTAATACTGAAATGAAATTTAAATATTGATTATCTATATTTTTTATTAAGGCAATTATTCCTACGAAAAGTAAAATATAAACTAAAAGTACTAGTAATGACATTAAACCATTTATAGCTGTTTCACTTCCTATTATAGGATCTGCTACATCTCTAATTCTTGGAAGAATTTTAACTATTATTAATAAGGCTGCTACAATTGCGAAAACAATTCCTAAAACATTTATTACCCATACTTCTGTAGCCATTTATCAACCTCTAATAGAATATGTATTATGGAAAACTATTATTTAAAGATATCGGTAATTTTTTAAGTTTAATTATTTTATATGATGTTATGATTGGTAATCAAATTAAGACTGTACTATTATTAGGAATATTAACAGGAGTTTTATTAGTTATTGGAAGTTTTTTTGGTAGAGGTGGATTAATGTTTGCTGGAATTTTTGTTGTGGCTATGAACATTGGTAGTTATTGGTTTTCTCATAAAATGGTTCTTATGATGTATAGGGCTAAAGAAGTTACTGAAAATGATGAGCCTAGATTGTATAAACTTGTTAGAGAAGTTAAAGATTTAGCTGGAGTTCCAATGCCTAAAGTGTATATAATTCCTAGTGATAATCCAAATGCTTTTGCTACTGGTAGAAATCCAAGTCATGCAGTTGTTGCTGCAACTAAAGGGATATTAGAATTATTGAATGATGATGAATTAAAAGGTGTTATTGCTCATGAGTTTGCTCATATTAAAAATAGAGATATATTAATTTCAACTGTTGCTGGAACTATTGCAGGAGTTATTTCTTATGTTGCTTTTATGGCGAGATGGGGAGCTATATTTGGTGGATTTGGTGGAAGAGATGGTGAAGGAAGTAATATTTTAGAGTTGTTAGCTTTAGCAATAATTGCACCTTTAACTGCTACAATAATTAGATTAGCTATTTCTAGATCAAGAGAGTTTATAGCTGATGAAACTGGAGCTAGAATTATTCATAGTCAACATGGATTAGTTAATGCTTTGGAGAAATTACATAGTAATGTTAAAGATCATCCAATGAGATTTGGTGGACAAGCAACTGAACATTTATTTATAGTTAATCCTTTTACCAAAGGGGCTTTCTTAAAATTATTTTCTACACACCCCTCATTAAATGAGAGGGTTAGTAAATTAAAAGAGTTACATTTATAAATAACTATACTACTATAAAATAGTAAAATGAAACCTGAAGAATTACCTGAAACTAGGACTGTGGAGATAGAAGAATTAGAAAGGGGTTTAAAAGATGATGTTGTTTATGTTCTTGCAGAAAGGATAGTATATGGTTTCGGAGGTATTGCTGCTAGAGTTGGTGCTAATTTAACTTTGGAGATAGTAGAGAGACTTAAAAGTGAAGAAGATTCTGGTAATTTGCAAAGAGAAAATGGTAAATCTAGATCAGATCCTGTAGAAGTTTTTGAATTTGATGGTGGAGAGCATGAAAAAAAAAGCTTTATTACAATGTATGGGAAAGGTGTAGAAACACTTGAAAGATTGAAGCCTATGGCAAGGGATTATAGAGAAGGTGTCTTGGGTGATGTTAGAAGAATAAATGAACAATTGAGATTAATTCTCAGAACTATGAATGTGGAAGAAAAAGCTATTGGTAAAAAACTGGAAGAAAAAGCTAGATTGGGAAATTTACTAAATGATAGACAACTTAGAACTAATTTGTATAATGGTCTTATATCTCCTGCTTGTGAAGATCCTGCAGTTTTATTATGGCTTACTTATCGACCCGAGTCTTTTGAGCATGGAACAGATGTTGCTGGTTTAAGATCTGCTATAGAATATAGAGCTGTGCTTGATGGTAGAAGGGTAGAAGATTTAGAGCCTGAAGAAATGGAAAGGTTAGAAATGAGATTGGAAAGGGGTGTTAAAGCTTCACTCTTACATGATGTTGGAGATGATTACATTAGAATTCATAATATTAGAGAAGGTACTGAACAATATAAAAGTATTTTTCCTCTTAGAGATTTTATAGTACCAAGGCAAATGTTTTCTATAGAGTCTGATGATGAAGCAAAGACTAGGAGATTTATTATTGATCCTGAAGAAGTAGAAACAATAGAACATCATCATACACCAAGATATGGTAGAGTTGTTAACTTTGGGAAAGATAGAACAGTTGCATTTGTTCCTAAAGAGATATATGATAGTCATGAGAGAAATCCAGATTTATGGTCAAGAGTCCTAAGACATTTTGAAAAGGAAAAATCTGGAGATGTTAGTGTGGAATTAGTTAATACAAATATGAATCAATCATTATACCTTGCAGAATGGTGGATTACTAATGTTGGGCATAATAGTACAAGACTAAATGCTGCAACACAATATAAAAAATTAAAAAGTATGAGAGGTTTATTTGCAAGAACCGATTTAGTGGATGCTTTACTTGGTATAGTTAAAGAAAAATATTTTAGAAATTAAGCTTCTATTTTTTCTAAAGTTCCGAATTTACCAGCAGTTAATTGTTTTTCTCCTTGGAATTCCCCACAGTAACCGTTAGCGATCTTTATTTTATCTCCAACTTCATATTTATCCACATCATCATTCCAAATAGTTAATTTGATTTCTCCAGAATCATCTTTGATTGTACATGTACAAACTCTTCCTTTATTTCCAAATTTTTCAAATTCTTTAGGTTCGTCTTTTGAGATTATTTCAGCAGATTCAATTTCTATTTTTCCTTGCCTTGGTTGTATTTCTGATATTAATGTCATTTTAATATTTAAAAATTTAAAAGGTGTATTTAAGGTTTATGTTTTTAGAAACCTTATTTCATCTTCTGTTAATTCTAATTCATTAATAATATCATTATTTGCTAAAAAATTTCTATAATAACCGAAATTTTGCATTATTTTTTTCGTTGATGTGTGAGTTTTCTCTGCTAAAGCTTTTGAAATTGCTAATTTTTTTGAATTTCTCATTTTAGATATGAACATTTTTAAGATTCTATTAGGTCTTGTGTAACTTACAAAGCCTGGGTTTTTTTCTTTTTTAGACAAAGCAACTCCTGCTGTTAAGAAAGCTATTTGATAAACCATAAAACGATAATATTGTTGTCTTCTAATTCTTCCACGAAAAATATCCGCTTTTGAAATTATATCAAATGCTTTTTTTAAATCTTCATTAGAATATTCTCTTACAATATTTTCATCTAACCACATAAAAAAATCATCTAGGTTTTCTTTTAAATTATCTAAAGCAGATAAGGCAATTTTAGGATCTAATGTTTTGAAGATTAGTTTTAATGCATTGAATATTTCTTGAGTTTGTTCTCTTTCTGATAATAAATTTAAATTTAATTTATTATTTTCTATTGAAATTTGTAAATCTGTTAACGCTGCTCTTAAATCTCCTTTTGCTGATCTTGATAAGGTTTTTAGATCTTGTTCATTGAATTTTATTTTTTCTTTTGATGCTATTTCTTTTAATGTTTCAAATATAATTTCATGATGTATTCTTTTAAACTCTAATAATTCGAATTTTTTTCTTATTGTAGAGAACTTTTTATTCCAAATGTCGTTAGAAATTAATACTATTGGATGTTGTATTAAGGGTAGTAGTTTGTTTAATGCTTGTAGTCCTCCTCGATCTTTTTGGCCTGAGATTCCATCTAATTCATCAACTAAAATTATTTTTCCTTTTTTGAATAAGCTTTGTTGTTGTGCTGCCCCCCCAATTATAGAATTTATTTGGGCTTTGTTTCTTAGATTACTCGCGTTTATTTCTAGAACTTCGAAAGAAATGTCATTGGCCAAGGCATAAACAGAAGAAGTTTTTCCTGTTCCTGTTTCTCCATGGATTAAGGAAGGAATTTTATTTTTTATATTGTATTCTAATCTTTGAATTGCTTGATCCTGTCCCATTACTTCGTTTAAGGATTTTGGAGAATATTTATCAACTAGCAAAGTCATTTTTTACCAACTCCATTTTCAGTTTTTCTAATTTCTTTGATTTTTCAGGATGCTTTGAAGGCAAATTGCTGATAAACTCCGGTAAAGAGTCCCAGCTAATAGAAGTTTCCCAACCCTTTAATTCTTGTCCACCTAGTTTGGTTATTTTTCTGGTATTTATATTCAAAGATTTTAAAAAGAATTTTAATTTTTCAAGAAATATTTTCTCACTTTTACCCAACCCAAATCCTATTTTTTTATTGGTAGTTATACATCCATCTGAATCAAAAAATCCTGCTAAAAAGTGAAATTTTTTTTTCTTATTAGATTCCAAAATCATTTTAGGTATTTTCAGTTTACCTGCCTTTTTACCCAATGGTAGATCACAGATTTGATTTAAAAACATTGAGAGGATTTTTGATCCAATATAGTATTCGTATGCATTTCTTTCTTTATATTTGTAGAAGCCCCCTTCAATTTTAAAAACTTGGCTAAAATATGGAGCTAATATCTTACGCAATACAAAATGCGAATCAGAAGTAATCTCTACCTTAAATTCGAAATCTCCTGTTTTTTCCATATGTTTATATGGGTCTAGTAGATGTCCATCTCCAGCAATGTATCCTAAAAGGTAGGCTAGCTCCGGCGTTAGGATCTTAGGCAAAGTAAGTTTTCTTCCCCTTTTTGTAGAGAAATATGTTGATTTCATAAAAGCTTCATCTAATATTTTCTTAGAATCTTTTTGCCCCTTATTACAAGTTTTCTCCCACAATTTTAATAATTTTAGGAATTTCCCTACTGGGATTGGATTGTTACCTTTCATCCAATGATAGATATCTCTACAATTTTGGGACTTTACATCCAAAGTTACACTAAGCAATTTTAAGATGTTTTTGTTATAATTTGCTTTTATCTCTTTATAGATATTAGAAACCAATCCACCCAACCCCCACACGCATATGGGACTATTGTTCTCATTAAATGGATCTTTAGACAATTTTTCTAGGTAATTATTAAGTTGCATCTTATCCTGAAAGAAGCTTTTTTTATTTATAAAGCTCACGGAGGTATGGCGAGTATGTCAAGTGAAATCAAATAAAACTTGCGAGGAGTGCCTCAAGCTGCAAGAATTCATCAGAACCTTCTACCATTCTAAATTCTATTTCTCCACATTTTTCAACTAATTTTAATTTCTTATTATCTTCTAGGTTTAGGTTCCAAATTTCTTTTTGAATTTGTTTTATTATATCTAATCCTGATAAACCATGTTTTAACATTACATCAAGTAATTGGGATCTTGCGTTTGTAAAATCTTTATTTACTGCCAACTCTAAAACTTGTTTTAATTCTTTTGGTTGTGCAGCAGAAGCAATTTCATAGACTAAAGAATTGGTTATATTATTATTTACAGATGCGCAACTTTGTAGGATATTTTCTGTTTTTCTTGCATCTCCTTCTGATATTTCATAGATTGCATCTATTGCTTTTGAATCTATCTTTAATTTTTCTTTTTTTTCTATATTTTTTATTATTTCAGTTATTTTTTCTTTTTCTAAAGGTTTAAATCTAAATATGGCACATCTACTTTGAATTGGATCTATTATTTTAGAGGAATAATTACAACTTAAAATAAATCTACATGAAGAAGTGTAATTTTCCATTGTTCTTCTTAATGCTTGTTGAGCTTCTCTGGTTAAAGAATCGCATTCATCTAAATAAATAATTTTAAATGGAACATCTCCAATAGATTTAGTTCTAGCGAAATTTTTTATTGTATTTCTTACAACGTCAATACCTCTTTCGTCACTTGCATTTAATTCTAGGAAGTTTTGTTGCCATGTATCTTTAAATAATTCTTTTGCTATTACTAAAGAAATAGTAGTTTTTCCAACTCCTGCTGGTCCTGAGAATAATATATGGGGTAAGTTTTGTTGTTTTACGAAGGAAGATATTCTAGCAACTATTGAATCTTGTCCTATAACTTCATTAAACGTTTTTGGCCTATAACGCTCTGTCCATATTGAAGAATCTTGCATATAATAAAAAGCTTAAGTTAGGTTTATAAAGATTTATGTGAGATAATAGATAAAAACATTAAATTTTTAAATTTAGTTTAGTTTAGTTTGAATATGTACAATTTTAAAGAAATAGAAGATAATATTGGGAAGAATTGGAAGAAGATTAAGCTTTTAGATAAGTTAGAAAAGAAAAATTCTAAAGGTGAGAATTATTTTTTATTGGATGGACCACCGTATGCTAATTTTGTTCCTCATGTTGGACATATTAGAAATACTGTGTTTAAAGATTTGAATATTAGATTGGCTTTTATGAGGGGTAGAAATGTGTTATTTCAGCCAGGTTTTGATACTCATGGGTTACCAATTGAAAATATGGTGGAAAAACAACTAAAATTAAAGAGTAAGAAAGATATTGAGAAGTTAGGAATTGATAAATTTACTAAAGAATGTAAAAAATGGGCTGCTACTAATAAAGATTTATGGATGAAAGTCTATGATTTATTGGGAAGTTGGTATGCGTGGAAAAAACCTTACTTAACTTATGAGAATGAATATTTAGAAAGCGGATGGTGGAGTTTTAAGCAATTATGGGAGAAAGATTTAATTTATGAAGGGAAAAAAGCTGTGACTTGGTGTAGTAGATGTGAAACTGCATTAGCTGGATATGAAGTTACTGATTCTTATAAGAATTTAAGAGATCCTATAATTTTTGTTAAGTTTAAATTAAAAAAGAAAAATGAATATTTGTTAGTTTTTACTACAACACCTTGGACATTAGTAAGTAATGTTGCTGTAGCTGTTCACCCTGAAGGAACTTATGTAAAAGTTGAAACTTCTAAAGGGGTTTTAATTTTAGCTGAGGCTGGGCTTAAATTATTAGAGGAGTTAGAGATAGGTTATAAAATAATTAAAAAATTCAGAGGAGCGGAATTAGATGGGGTGGAATATGAACCTTTATTAGATGTTCCTGTACAAGATCAGTTAAGAACTAATCCTAATGCTCATAAAATTTACATGTCTATTCCAATTTTAAAGGAAAGAGTTGCGAGTAAAGTTGCTGTAAAGAAAAAAGTTGGAGTGAG
>NZCU01000042.1 GCA_002688395.1 Nanobdellota archaeon
ATTATAATTAACTAAATTTAATCCTTTTGTGTTTTTTAGTTTTACTTTATTTTTATCTTTAATTTTTCCGTATAAAGCTAAACTTATGTCTTTTCCAAAAATTATTGCTCCTGCGGAACCTCCGTAAATTATTCCCTTAAAATTTTTTAACTTAGACCCCCATTTATTTTCTTTAATTCTCCTTAGCAATTTGAATGTGTTTCCTCCACCTATAAAGATTCCTTTGAATTTAGATAAATTTACTTTTTTAGATAAATCTGTAACCATAGTAACATCTTTTTTTCTTAAGTTAGAAGTAAACCATTTGTAACTTTCTTCATGAGATCTAGTCTCTTTTGCTATTGGGATGTATAGTATTTTTCCCTTTGTTAATTTTAAAAATAATTTATTAAGACTCTTTTCTTTATTTTTTCCTGTTCCGCCTGAAAGAATTAAGGTAAGCATTTAGTATCTGTCCAAAATATTTTTTTCTCTTTGAAATGGTTTTGCGTTTTTACATATTCCGAAAGCATTATTTTTTTTAGCTTCTTAAGGTTAAGTTCCATTTTGAATTTCTTTAATTACGTTTTTTACAGAAGTTAGTTTCTCTTCTCCACTAAACATATTTTTTAATTTAACTTTGTTTTTCTTTAATTCATCTTCTCCTATAATTAAAACATAAGGAATTTTTTCTTTATTTGCATAATCTAAATTTTTTGAGATGGATCTTTTTAGTAAATCTAGATTAACTTTTATATTGGACTTTCTTAATTCTTCTGCTATAGGAATACATTTGTCTAAATTTTTTATTGGGATTATGAAAATATCTGTTTCTGAGTTTAATTCTGGTAGAAGTTTTTTTTCTTCTAAAAAAATATTTAGAACTGTATCACCAAAACCATAACCAACTCCTGGCATACCTGCTAAATTATCATATCTTCCGCCGCCTGCTATCGATCTTAAGTCTCCTTTTTTATCGAAAGCTTCGAAAACTGTTCCGGTATAATAATCAAAACCCCTCATTATGGATAAATCTAACTTTAAGAATTTTGTAAGTTTGTATCTTTTTAAAATATCAAATAATTCTTTTAACTCGTCTAAACCTTCGCTTTCTATTTTTATTTGTTTTAATTCTTTAAAATTTAAAAAATCTAAAACTCCCTTTACTTGTCTACTACTTAAATCTAAATTTACTAACTCTGTTTTTAATTCTTTATCTGAAATTCTGCTTCTTTTATCTAGTAATCTTGCGATATCTTTTACACAAAGAATCTTTAAATTTCTAAATAAATCATTTATTAGTTTTCTATTACTTATTTTTATACAAAAATCGTTTTCTGTTAATTTTAAAGATGTTAAAATTTTAATTAATGTAGTTATAACTTCTGCATCTGATTCCATAGATTTTGTTCCTAGATAATCCAAATTAAACTGGAAAAATTCCCTACTTCTTCCTTTTTGAACTCTTTCATATCTATAACATTGAGAAATTGAGTACCATTTTATTGGTTTTTTTAGACTTGATTTTTGTTTTACCATTCTAGCTACACTAGGGGTAGTTTCAGGTCTTAAGGCTAGAGCTCTTTTTCCCTTGTCTATGAAGCTGTAGATTTGTTCTGGAATTTCTTCTCCTGATTTATTGTAAATTTCTACAGGTTCTAGGATTGGTATGTCTATTTCTTGATAGCCGTATTTTTGTGCTACACTTTTCCAAATATCAAAAATATAGTTTAAAGTTCTCTTTTCTTCTGGATAAAAATCCCGAAATCCTTTGACTGATGTCATAGTTAGAAAAAGGGACTTTTAATTTATAAGCATATCGGAAAAAAATCAAGCTTTTACATTTTTAGCTAATTTTGGGTATCTTTTCTTCCATTCTTTTACTTTCTTTAAATGTTTAGGATTACTCCAACCTATTAATTGTGAGTATTTTTCTAATCTTTCATAACCATTTAAATCTATATGCCAATATCCTAATTTGTCTTTATATTTGTAAGGTTTTAACCCAATCATGTAAAGTATTTTTTCAGTTCCTTCAATTATCTTTTTAGAAATTAAACCTATTCCGATTCTAGGATAATGCTTGTAATATCCATATCTACTTGTAAAATTTACACATCCATCAGTATCGAATAATCCCCTAATAAAAGAAGCAAGAATTTCAATATCATTTACATTAATAATTTTAGGAAATTCAATACTGTTTTTTCTACCCGCTGGAATTTTTAACACTTTGTTTTTAAATACCCATAGAGCTTTAGAATAAATTTCAAATCCGTATGTTGTTTCATATTCTTTTAAATTTATATTTATATTAAATAATTCTTTATAGAGTTTTTTAATAAAATTATCATAATAATCTTTCTCTTCTTTAGAACCTTTTAACCTATATTCTTTTTTCTTATTTGACAAAAATCCATCTCCAATATGTATACCAATTTCCTCGGCCAACTTTGGAACTAATTTATTAGGAAATTTTAAACCTTTAATTTTGTCATAATTGTTTAATTCTATTTGAGAAACGTCAAGTATAGGAATGTCTTTTTTAAAAGTAATATTGACATTGGAAGGAAGTCTAGCTCTTATGCTACCAAACCCAGAATAAAAATTTAGAATTTCAGTATGGTAATTAGAAGAAACATATTTTTCTGAAATAAACCTTAATTGACAGATTTTAATAAATGCTTTGTGAGGGAGATACCGATATTCCATAGCATAATTTTTTCTTAATGTATTATAACCAACATCTAATTTGTTAGCGAATTCTAACCAAGTTAGTTCTAAGTCCTTCTTTGATTCCAGTAAAAATGCTTTTTGTTTTCCTTGAGGAAATTTGATTCTATTGTCTATTTCCATTAAAACAATTAAGCTTTGGTTATTTAAAAAGCTCACGAGGGCATGGCGAGTATGTCGTTTGAATGTAAAATATATTTTATAATATATATAAACGGGTGGAAGGGGAGGATTGAACTCCCGATCTCAAGCTCCACAGGCTTGCGTGATAACCACTTCACTACATCCACCATATCTCCATTGAAAATTTTAAATTATATAAATTTATAGAATTCTGACTATTGTAAATGAATACAGCCAGCGTCATTAAACGCCTTAGCCCCAAATGTTAAAGTCATAGTGTATTGTATAGTATTTAGGTTTATAAAGTTTTTGAAAAGGTTTTTAAGTTAAAAAATTAGTTTTTCTTTGTGCTCCCGTAGTGTAGTCCGGTCAATCACGTAGCCCTCTCAACAAGCTTTAGAAAAGCTTGAACAAAAGGAGTAAGGCTATAACCCGAGTTCAAATCTCGGCGGGAGCGGTTTAATCATTTATTCTTAATTTTGTTAATTTTTTCCCTCCAAGAACCCAAAAATTTCCATTTTCATAAGCTAACCCAGTTATATGGCCTATCTGTGATGGCAATTCGTATTTTTCTTTTATAGAAAAATCTTCTTTTGATAATCTGTATAATACAGGTGGACTTTGCCTAACTTTCTGAGGTTTAAATGCCATCCAAAAATCTGTTCCATCATATGCAAAACCACGAAATCCCATCTTTTTTTCTATTGTATCTGTTGTATAAGAATTATTTATCTCCATATTTTCTCCAAGCTCAATTAGTTCATCATCAAATTGCATCCATAATCTATCTCCTGCAGATTCTAACTCTTGTATTTCAAAACGGTGCCAATTCATCCATGTTGTTTCTATTACATTAAGAGAATCATCAAATCTATATATTTCATTACCATTTGAAGCATAAAGATTGTTGTTATGCCATGCTAAATCACTAATGCCTCCAGGTGTTATTGGATCATATGTTCTGAGAGTAGTAAATTCTTTTGTAGTTTTATGGATTGTGTGTGTTCCTTCTATAAACCAGAAATTCTCTCCATCATAAGTTAGGCCCTCTGTTTGAGGATAGGATTTTAGATCTTCATGAATATAAGTTTCTAGAATTTCTATTGTGTTTTCAAAGAATATTGGTTCAATTGGAATTTCTTCAACTTGTGGTTCTTCTCCTACAATAAATTCTAATGTATCAGATCTAGATGTGTTTCCAACTTCATCAGTTACATCGGCAAAAACAGTGTAGCTTCCATCTGGTATGAAATTAAATTCCCATCCTCTTAAATTATGAATTGGTGAAGATATAGCAGTAGCTCCATTAAAATAATCCTCTCCTTCTATTTCTTCTCTATTGTTAGTAACTATAATTGTATATTGTAAATCAGAATTTTCTGTTGGACCTAATAAAACTGTAAGATCATCTTTAGCTGGCAAATTAAAAGGTATATCATATGTTGTTTTATCACTAGAATCCCAGAGAACTGTAACTTCGTTTCCAATTACTTCTACTGAAGTTAAATCTATTACTGGAATATTACTGGGGACTAATTCCACATCTCCTGTTGAATCTCTAAATCTAGTTCCATGTTTAAATTCATAAACATCCCATCTTTTTGCTTTTGCTTTATCTCTAAAAGGATCAAAATAATCTGCTAAAGTTTCAAATGAAATTGGTAATGAAACTCCAACTAAATTATATGATGTATCTACTAATCTTACAATTGCTAAGTTTTTTTCTTTTAATTCTAATCTTTCTGTATCATCAATTGTTGTTAAATATTCATGAGTTGTCCACCAACCTAAATTTTGATTTTGAATTTCCCATCTTTGTAATACTCTAATTTCCTCTTCTTCTAAAGTTTGAATATGGACAAACCCATCTTTTACTGGTCTTGTTACTAAGGTATGTGGAGAGTTATGTTCAAATAGTCCCATTGTTGGTAAAAATTGTTCGTTAGGATCAGAAGCTCTGAAAACTTTAAATTCTGGATCATCATAATATGTAACCACCATTTCAGCTTCTAAAGGTAGGTTAGTTGTTTGGTCTAGAATTGTTATTGCTGCTTGATTATCTTCACTTGTTGAATCTATGAAAGAAACTAAGCCATTCTCAGTTGTTCCTTCGAAAACATTAGTTGATTCTTCTGTTTCTATTGGGATTGTTATTATATCTGATGGAGATACTGTGAAATTTCTTGTTATTGGTGTTGGATCAACAGCGTCTTCATTATCTATAGATCTAGTATGTAATACGTAATCTCCTTCTGGCAAATTTATGAAATTATCATTTGATCCTGTGTTTGTCCAGTCGGAATAAGTTTCAGACCCTTCTATTCTAAAATCAAAATTATTTACACTTCCATCTTCATCAGTACCATGAACATAAAAATAAACATTATACTCAACAGTTTCATCACCAATTTCTACCTCTTTTGTATCATCAGATACTATTAATGCTGATAATTCTGTTTCAGGAGCTTTATTTTCAGGAATTATAGGATTTTCTTTCTTTCCACAACCAAAAATAGTAGAGCCAGCTATTAAACTACCTATTAATGTATTTCTTAGAATTCGCTCTAATTTCATATTAAAAAATTGGTTAAATAACTTTAAAAACCTTATTTTTGTGAAATATACTATGTACACTATATTAGATTGCTATACGGATGAAGCTGCTGGTTTAGGAGTTCCACCTTATTTAGGAACTTATCCTAGATATATTGCTGGGTATTTGAAAGGTAAAGTTAACTATCTAACTATAGATGATTTAAGATTGCATAAAAAATATGATGGAAATGTAAAAGAGATAAAATTAAGAGATAAATCTCAGATTTCAACTTATAATTTAACTAAAAATAATGTTGGTAAAATTTTAGATAAAACTAAAATATTAATTGTTATAGTTGGAGTACATGTTCCTGGGAAATATTTAAGTGCTATACCTGGAACTTTGAAAGAAGTTGTTCCGTTGATAAAGGATTTGAAATGTTTTAAAATTTTAACTGGTCCTGCTATATTTGGAAATCAATTATTTGGTGGAAAATTAAGTGAGGAAATTGAAGATAATATTTTTGATGAAGTAAGTGCTAATTTTTATAGATTTGGATATGAGGAAGTTGATAAAATCTCTGTTAAAGGAGCTAAGAAAATATTTTCTCAGATTAAAGAACCTAGAGTTATTGAAATTGAAACTGGAAGAGGATGTGATATTGGGAAATGTAGTTTTTGTTTAGAGCCAATTAAGAATAGAGTTGAATTTAGAGATAAAGAAAATGTGTTAAAAGAAATTGAAGAATTTTATAATTTAGGTGCTAGATATTTTAGATTAGGGAAACAAACATGTTTTTACACTTATCCTGAAGCTGTTAGTTTATTAGAAAATATTAATAAAAAGTTTAAGAAAATAAAAGTATTGCATATAGATAATGTTAATCCTGTTAAAGTTTTAATGGATAAAGATCATAAAATTACTAAGGCAATTGTTAAATATTGTACTAGTGGAAATATTGCTGCTTTTGGTGTTGAAAGTTTTGATGCTAAAGTTGTTAAAGAAAATACTTTAAATACTTCTCCTGAAGTTGCTATGAAAGCTATTGAAATAATAAATAAATATGGTAGAGAAATTGGGGAAGATGGGTTGCCCAAATTTTTACCTGGAATAAATATTATATTTGGGTTAATTGGAGAAAGTAAAAAAACACATAAAGCAAATATGAAATATTTGGATAAAATTTTAAGAAGTAATTTATTATTAAGAAGAATAAATATTAGGCAAGCTGCTGTTTTTAAGGGAACTAGTTTAATGGAAAAAGCTGGAAATAAATTTTTAAGAAAAAATAAAAAACATTATTGGAAATGGAGAAATGAAATTAGAAATAAAATAGATAATGAAATGTTAAAGAAAGTTGTTCCTGTTAATACAATTTTAAATGATTGTTATGCTGAAATTTATGATGGAAATAAAACATTTTTAAGACAATTTGGAACTTATCCGTTAGTTGTTGGTGTTGAAGGAAGGATTAAATTAAAGGAATTTTATAATGTTAAAATTAAGGAACATATGCAAAGAGGTTTAGGTGGAGAAATATGCTCTATTTAATAGGAATTGGGTTAGGGAATGAGAAAAGTATTTCTGTAGAAGGTAGTGAAATTATAAAGAAATGTGATAAAGTTTATTTAGAAAATTACACTTCTAAGATTAATATGAAAGATAATTTTGAAAAAGTTGGAAGAGAATTTGTGGAAAATTTTAATGTTTTAGAAGCTAAAGATAAAGATGTTGCGTTTTTGATTATTGGAGATGTTTTTTCCGCCACTACACATATTAGTTTATTTAATGAGGCTAAAGATAATGATGTTGATGTAAAAGTAATTAATAATGCTAGTATATTAACGGCTGTTGGTATTACTGGATTGATACTATATAACTTTGGGAAAGTAGCTTCTATACCTTTTGATAATAAAAATGTTGAAGGGCCTATTAGAATTTTAAATGATAATCAAATGATAAATACACATACTTTATTTTTATTAGATTTAAATCCTGCAGAAAATAAATATTTGAGTATTAAAGAAGGTGTTAAATATTTAGAGAAAAGAGGGGTTAATACTAAAATAATTGCTTGTGCAAGATTAGGGAGTAAAGATTTTAAAAT
>NZCU01000043.1 GCA_002688395.1 Nanobdellota archaeon
AGATACAAATGTGTCAAGACCATCTGTTAGTGGTAGTCCGATCAGATTTGCAACTGATAATAATTTAAATCATAATTTCTCTGGTAGGTTTGATGAGATAGCTATCTATAATAGACCGTTGACTCCAATTGAGGTAACACGATATTACGGTGGTATTGAATTGGAAATTAAACCTCAAAATAGTTTAGTAACAACATGGGGAGAAATGAAGAAATGGAAATTAAAATATCAATATTAATTGTATTGATTAAGTATGGTTGGAGAGTTAGAAGAAAGAAATGGTGGTGTAGATATCCCTTTTTACCTGTTCCACCAAAAGAATGGGTGTTATGGAGGATAGAAACAGCATGGGGGATTGACTCAAGAGAGTTTGGTTTATCAAAACTACCTCCATTAAAAACTATCATTAAGGATTTATTTAGTTTTGGTCATTTTTTAAAGTATGTTGGGAGATATTAATGCAAGATGATAGTTGGAAAGCCAATTTAATTGGTTCTATAATATTTTTTATCGTTGTTCTATCTACGATGATAAAATGGGATGTGATTGGAGGGTGGTTTAAATGAAAAGCAGTAAATGGATATTTAGTTTAGCGTGTGGTATTTTTATTTCAATAATTATGCTTTTTTTGGTAGCTCAATTATGGTAAATTATGGGGAAGATAAATTTGAAGAATTAATTAGTAAAGCAAGTGAGAAGGCAAAAAAGTTAAACTTCAAGAAGTTAGTATTAAAATCTTTAAGGATAGAAGTTGAAGATAAAGAACCCTCAGAAATAGAGAGTCTTTATGTGTTATATGTTATGTCACTTTATAATGATTGTTAAAAGGAGATAATATGCTACAAATGCTCAAGGCGTTTTCTAAACAAGGAAGATTGTTGGAAATTCTTTTACACGGCAAGAATGAAGTTAAATTAAATGGATATGCCGTTAATTTTCATTGGGATGATTTAGATGACTATGTTACAATTTATAATGTAGAAACGAACCGAAGAAAAAGGATTTTAATAAATAAGATTAAAAAAATTATAGCAAAAGGAGAATATAATAATGAGTTCAAGACCTAAAATAACTGCATACTTAAAAGAACAGTGTGGATGGAGTAAAGGTGTCCGATCTGTATTGAATAAATATAGTATTATTTATGAAGAAAAGACTTTAAGTTTGGCAGATAATTATCAAGAAATGATACAACTATCTAATCAAACACAACAACCTACATTACAAGTAAATGATGTTGTGTTGGCAGATGTAAGTGGAGCAGAAGTTGAGAAATTTCTTTTAACCAATAAATATATCAATGAAATTTTACCACAGACAGATGGTATTGACATTGGTATTTCTTGTACAGATGAGGAAGAAAGGGCAAAATTCATTCCTGATGAAGAAAGACAAAAAAGCAGTCAAATTAGTAATCTTGGAAAGGTTATGACTTCTGATTCAATGAAAGGATTTTTAGGTGGATAAATGGCTAGTTTAACTTCAAGGATTGTAAATGCTATTTGGGAGAAACTTGACGATCAAATGGATGATATTGTTGAGAAAGTAATCATTCGTATAACAGATGAAGCAGAAGACTATATGGATGATATTGTTGAGAAAGTAATTGAGAAATTTATAGAAAAAATAACTAATGAATAAAGGAGATGTAATATGTCAATAGTAAAAATTAAAGAGTTAGCAAGTAATCTTAAAGAGGGCAACTTGTTGTCAAAGATCAAGTCCAGTGGTATTTTTGGTTATGATAACCCCTATACTTCTATTAAAGAATTATTGGATTTAATAGAATTGTATGAAGAACCTAATCCAGCAGTAGATGCACCACCAAAACCAAAGGCACGAAGAACAAGAAGGACTACAAAAAGGGAAGATAGTGTTGAGTGATAATGGTGAGTTTAAATCTTTAGAGTCTGTTATATGTGATAATATGAAACAAGTCTTTATTAGAGTGGAAGAAACAGGCATACCAACATCATTAGTTGCAAAGTTGCCTGCTTTAAACCCTATTAGCTTTGGTAATCGAGATTTACATTCAAATACAATATTTTATTTAAATGTTGATGAAATAACAGACTTCTATAATCTTGAATACGATAGGATTTACAGTGACGATGAAATACCTGAAGAAATTAAAGATAAATTATTAACGAACTTTTTTCTTTTTAGGAAAGTTAAGCGAAACGCTATAGATAAAAAGGAGAATGAAGGAGAAAGTATTTGAAAGCAATTTTTTTTACAGATGTTCACCTAGTAAGTAAAACTAATGTAAATAGGGTTGATAATTTACCAGAAACACAGAAACTTAAATTAAAGGAATTGATAGATGTATGTAGTGAAGATGTAGATATCGCACTATCTAGTGGAGATATGTTTGATAGACATACTCCAGCTATTACAACCATGAATACATTCACTAATTTTGCAGAATGTTTAAATATTCCTTTTATATTATGTCCAGGGAATCATGATTTACATGGATATAATTATAAAACTTTAGAAACAACAGGGTTAGGCTATACTTGTAAATTGTTGAAAACTTACAAGAAAATAAAATTGTTTAAACAAAATGATGAATATATGGATTACGACAACTTTAGAATACATTTCAAACAAACAATAGATAAAGAACCAATGAAGGAGTTTATAGTTGATAGAACAACTAATGAATTTCATCTTGGTTTAATACATGATATGGTCTACAATATAGATTTTTATAATGCTGTAACGACATATGATGACTTCAATACAAACTTAGATGTTGTTTTTAATGGTCATATTCATAATGGACACGAACCTATATATTTAGATGATACTTGGTTTATAAACACAGGGTCTGTAACTAGAATGCATAAACCAAAACCTGTATTTATTCCTAGATATGCAATGTGTAATTTGAAAGGGGAAAAGAAACATTGGGTAGTTGAAAATAAAGAGTTTAAATGTGCTATAGAAGATACATTTAATGTTATTGAAAAAAGAAATTTTAATGATTTCATCTCTAATATTGAATCTAAAAATATACAAACAAATGCTTTAGATTATATGTTTAAAAAAGCTAAAATTTCCTTAACTGAAACATCCTTCAATAAACTTAATGAGTTGTATGATGAGGTGAGATGAATGTTAATTAGACATTTGGATATGCCAGAGGATCTTTATTATAAGATGATAGAGTATTTAGATACAGATGAACAAAGAGAAGTGCATGATTTTATTCTAGATGTTCTTGAGTCTTATATAGATATACAAATAGAAATGAAAGCTGAATTAATAGAGAATGAAAATTATGAATAAGGAGAAAGTAAAGGAATTTTGTGATGAATTCAACTACCCATTTATAGTATTGTATGGGTTGGAAAAATCATTTATTGGAATAGTTGAATTCTGGAATGGGCATAAAGTTTCCTGTTATGATAAAGATTTATTGTGGAAATGCCTTTATGATGCTGGTTTACCACCAGATGTAGTAGAAGAAAAACTAAATAATTTTTATGTATTTTGGAAAGAGATACAGGAGAATGATGAGGTTTTTAAGGGCAAAGAAGAAGACTTTATAAAATTTCATTTACCCTTGTTGATAACTAGAATTAAAGATGGAACGAGTCCATTGTTAAAAGATATTGTGTGGGAAGAAGATGAAGAAAAAAATGATTTAAAGGAGATAATAGAAGCAAATGAACGAAACTATAAAGTCGCAGAATCTACAAATAGAAACATCATTGAGGATGTACGAAAAGTCCTTGATGGATTTAAGTGATGTTGCAAATCTAGAAATAGATATCACTACTCTTGGTGTTGAGTTTGAAATTTCAAATCTTATTGAATATGAGGGTTCTGATGAATATGTTGGAGTTCAAATCATTAAGTCGTTTTCAAAACCACTTGATAGAATATTAATATCTTCCTTAGATATAGAATTATTGAGGGAGAATTTGTCTGAAATGTTTGATGAATATGAATTAGATATAAACATTGAAGCATCTAAAACTATTGGAAAATCTATTAGACAATATCAATTAACAATAAATATCTTTAAAGATAGGGATCTATGGGAGGAAACTTATTATGCCTAAACTTTCTAACAAAGAAATAAGAGAACGAATTTCAAAACTACACAGTAAGAAAGAAAATCTTATTGGTCGTAAAGAAGAACTACTAAAGAATTATTTAGATGTTTGTGAAAACACTGATCATAGAGATTTGATTGAGTTAGATAAGCAAATATTACAAGAGAAAATAACTACAAATGAAAAACATATGATAGAATTAATAACAAAGATAGAAGATGTAGTTTCGAGAATAGAAGGAGGGGAATAATATGCCTTTGTATGAATACAGATGTGAAGAATGCAGATATCAATTCACAGTACATCAATCAATACATGATAAGGCTTTAAGTTTTTGTGGTTTACATTGCCCTGTACAATCATTAGGTCAAGTAAAAAAAATAATATCAAGGTGCAACTTCATTTTAAAAGGTGAAGGTTTTCATGCAAATGATTATAAAAAAGAAAAAGGAGGTAAGTAATGTCGAATGACGATGTTGTTCCACTATACTGTATAAAACAAAAGTTTGGAAGATATAAAGTGTTTATAGTGCTTCAACAAAAAGATGGCTATAGGAGTTGTGAAGATAAGTTGATAAGCGTCTTTTCTACTAAAAAAGATGCACAAATGTTTATAAATAAAAAACAAGGAGAATAGTGACATTAATGAGTTTATTAGGTACTAAATTAATTAATTCTGTGGAATTATCTTATATAGGGAGAATGGCAGAAGCAAAAGCAAATCTTGCTGTTTATTTGGAATCCCCTGTTGGTGTTGGAGATCATTCATCTATTACTGATGAAATCAAAAATCTATTGTTGGAGATAGCGGAAGCGAAAGATGTTATTCAAACTATAGGAGAAATTAAAGCAAATGGAAAAGTTGACAAATATTTTAAATCCACAACAGAAAGCTGATAAACTAAGGGTTGCTTGGAGTGAAGCATCTAATTATCCAGATGTAGATTGGAATCCAGCTAATGAATATGTTTCTATGCTTGAAAGAAAAATAATAGAGCAGGATAGAACTATTGAATTACTTCAGGATAAAATAGAAGCGTTAGAAGCATTAGGGAAAGCACGAAGGCAATGGGCTAATGGAGAGATAGAAAATTGATCTTAATTACACCAGACGCAATTAAGACAAAAATATTTACAATAAAGGAGCTTTTTTACTAAAGTATATTAAGATTATGTCGATACTATATATAGAGGAGAAAATAAAAGAGAAAGAAAAGCAAAATAAGATAATGAAAGCGTTATCTGACATTGGTCTTGATCCAGAAGAAATTCCTGATCTGACTAATAAAGAAGATATGATAATAAAATATCAAGAATGGGTTAAAGAAAGTTTTTTTCCAGAGTATGAAATAAATGCTCATAAAATTATAAGTCCTAAATTCGGAGGAAGTGAAGATGATAGAAATTAATGTAGATTGTTTGAATCCAGGTTGTAAAATTAAATATAAAGTTGATGAAGTTGTTGTCAATATAGAGGAAACCTTAAAGGTAATGACAGATGAAATTATTCGTGTTATGAATAATAGAGAATTGGAACATAACAAAAAGAAACTTAAAGATAATTTGGATTTGGGTGGTTTAACAATAAGCACATCTGATAAGTTTACTACAGAGTTGTAAACATGAAACATGATTCTATGTATCTTACTATGTATAATGAATCAGTTAGGAAGGTAAGTAGTCAAGATAAAATCATTGTAGAATTAAAAGAAGAAATTAGATCCCTTACAGAAGAAATGGATCTTTATAAAGGTGTAATGAGGAAAGAATTGTTAAGACTTCAAATAAAATTGGGTCAAAAAAATGAAAGCGAACAGGTGGATAATTAATTGGATACGGAAAATATTCGGCTTCTCTATAATAGAAGCTCACCTCATCAGGTATATATTGGGTTGGATAGTAACTGCATTTTTAGCCACCATATTTTCTTATTATGGTGTTATTTATATTTATAGGATTTTTAATTGATATATGGTATAATTTTAACCATATCATTTACAAGTTCTTTCATGCCTCAAATCGTTAAGATGTGGAAGAATAAATCGTGTAAAGACGTTAGTCTTTTCATGTTGTTACTACAAGTGGTTGGTTATTTTAGTGGGGTTATGTTTTTGATTAAAGAAGGTATCGAAAATTTATTATTAAGTTTTAATTATTACTCAGGATTGTTTATAGCAATCATAACAACTATAGGGTGGATATTGTGTGATAGATGTGATAAAAGAAAAGAAAAAGAAATTAATAAAAGCAAACGAATTACCTAAGTGGTTAGAATATATACAAGAATGGTTGCCAGAAGGAGCTATGAAGGTTGATGGTTTTGATGATTGTATATGTGGAATTGTGGAACGGTTTGGAATGGATGCCGTATTATTGTATGATAGCGATACCATGATAGAAAAAATGATGTCACAAGATGGAATGGAATATGATGATGCTGTAGAATATTTTGAATTCAATATAAAAGGAGCTTGGATGGGGGAAGGAACACCATGCTTCTTTAGAGATTCGTTTCTTTAATGTTCCTCTTTAAGTTGATATTTAAGTTTATTAAATTTATTATTAAGTTTATTGTTAGCTTATTTCTATATGGAACATTAGCTGTTATGTTTATTATAGCTTTATTTCTAGGGTTATTTATACTTTTTATATTCCTTCTTTAAGGAGAAAAAATGGATAGGGTGTGTAATGTTTGAATATAATGTTAAGATTATGAGAGTGATAGATGGGGATACAGTAGATGGAATGGTTGATCTAGGGTTTTCTGTATATAGAAAAATTAGAATTAGATTATATGGAATTAATACTCCAGAAAGTCGCACAAGAGATTTAGAAGAAAAAGCAAGGGGTTTGAAGGCAAAAGAAAGATTAATAGAAATATTAGAAGCAAACGGAAATGAAGTAATTTTAAAGTCACATGGAATAGGTAAATTTGGTAGATGCTTAGGTGAATTATTTTATTATGATCGTAATGAAGCAGAATGGGATGAAGATTTTATTAAGAAAAGCATTAACAATCAATTGATTGAAGAAGGTCATGGTGTTCCATATTTTGGAGGTAAAAGATAGTATGAAGTATGATGAGGAACAGAGTGCATACAGATGGATGGTAATTATTGGATTGATAATTATATTGTTTCTTTGGACTACTATAGTAAATGCACAATCAGATATAGAATACTATAAGATAATTACA
>NZCU01000044.1 GCA_002688395.1 Nanobdellota archaeon
CCTGGAAGTAAGATAAGTGTTGTTGGTACTGTAAAAGAAGTTGTTATCCAATTAAGTACAGGTGGACAAAGTACTAGATATGATTTAGTTATGGAGTGTAATTCTATAATTCCTGTTGAGGAAACTTTTGAAGATATTAAAATTAGTAAGAAAGATGTAAAAGAAATAGAAAATTTATCTAAAGATCCTAGAATCTATGAAACATTTGTAAAATCTATTGCTCCATCAATTTATGGACACGATTCTGTAAAGGAAGCTGTGGTTTTACAATTAATGGGAGGGGTTAGGAAAATAAGACCTGATGGAACTAAAACTAGAGGAGATATGCATATTTTATTAGTTGGAGATCCTGGAGCTGGGAAATCTCAAATTCTGCAATTTATTTCTAAGACTGCTCCTAAGGCTAGATATATTTCTGGAAAGGGTGCTAGTGCTGCTGGTATGACTGCAAGTGTTGTTAAAGATGAATTTTTAAGAGGTTGGGCCTTAGAAGCTGGAGCTTTAGTTTTAGCAAACCAGGGTATTGCTTGTTTAGATGAATTAGATAAAATTTCTGTAGAAGATACTAGTTCATTACATGAAGCTTTAGAGCAACAAACAGTTACTATTTCAAAAGCTAATATTCAAGCTACTTTAAGAACTGAAACAACTGTAATTGCTGCTGCAAATCCTAAATTTGGAAGATTTGATCCTTATACTCCGATTGCTTCTCAAATTAATATGCCTCCTGCTTTAATTAATAGATTTGATTTAATATTTACAATAAGAGACATGCCAGATAAAGATAAAGATGAGAAGATTGCGCAACATGTATTGGATATTCAAATAGATCCTAAAGGATTAAAGAGTGATATTCCTCCTGATCTAATTAAAAAATATGTTGCTTATGTTAAACAAAAAATTTCTCCTAAATTAACTAAAGATTCTGTTCAAGAAATTAAAAAATTTTATGTTGGTTTGAGAAATATGCCAACTATGGGAGATGAAGGAGGGGTAAAACCAATTCCAATTTCTGCAAGACAGCTAGAAGCGTTAGTAAGGTTAGCAGAGGGAAGTGCTAGAGTAAGATTAAGTAAGACTGTTGATAGAAGTGATGCAAAAAGAGCTATCAAAATATTAAAAGATTGTTTGATGCAAGTTGGATTTGATTATGAAACAGGCCAAATTGATATTGATAGAATTGGTACAGGAATTACCGCTAGTGAAAGAGGTAAAATATTAGGGGTTAGAGAAATTATCAATGAATTAGAAGGAAAAATTGGAAAAGTTATTCCTATAGAAGACATAATTGCTGAGGCTAAAGAAAAAGGTATTGATGAAGATAAAGTTAATGAGAGTATTGAGAAATTGAAACGTTCAGGGGAGATATTTGAACCAAAACAAAATTTCGTGTCTAGGATATAAATTTATTTAAATTAAAGTATATTTTTTGTTAATATGCCAGAACAACAAGAAATGCAACAAAGGCAGGTTGCTTACAAGGTAAGAATTGGAGATTTGATCAATGGAGAATATATTGAACAAGAGGGGTGGCAACCTAATTATATTAGAGTTGGGGATAAACAAATAAGTAGGGTTAATGTTATTGCAAGTGTTATTGATAAAGAAATTGGGGCAAGTTTAGGTTCTCTTACTTTAGATGATGGTAGTGGAAATATCCAAATAAGGGCTTTTAAAGAAGATAGTGCTGAATTAAATGATTTAGAGATTGGTAATGTTATAATCGCTATTGGAAGGCCTAGAAAATACGGTAATCAGTTTTTTATTTCTTATGAAATTGTTAAAAAATTAGATCCTTTATGGGCAAAAGTTAGACAAAATGAACTGGGGATTGAGCCAACCACTATTGTTAGGAGTGCTGAACCGCAAGTAAATTCTGTTCAAGGAGATGTTGTTAAAGAGGAAAAAGTAGTTGATGATAGTTATGAAAATAAAAGGAAAATTTTAGACTCTATTAAGAGTATAGATAATGGTGATGGGGCGGAGATTGAAGGAGTGATAGTTAATTCTGGGTTGGATAAAAAAGAAGCTGAGGAAATAGTGCAAGAATTGATAAAAGCAGGGGAAATTTATGAGAATGTTGCTGGAAAGGTAAAATTGTTGTAAAAACCTTTAAAAAGTCGTTTTTTCTAAAGTATAATATGGATTATGATAAACTATTGGAAAAAGGAATAAAGGAATTACCTTCAATTAGTCAGGAAAAGGATAGATTTGAAATACCTAAAGTAAAAGGCCATATAGAAGGAAATAAGACTATTCTTATTAATTTTACACAAATAGCTAGTACTTTAAGAAGAGATCCTGATCATTTACTTAAATTTTTATTGAGAGAATTAGCAACTCCTGGAAATTTAGATGAAAAAAGACTAGTTTTGGGAAGGAAGATTAGTTCTAGTCAAATAAATGAAAAAATTGAATCTTATGCTAAAATATTTGTTCTATGTAAAGAATGTGGTAAACCAGATACTCAAATAATGAAAGAAGGGAAGGCTAATATATTGAGATGCACTGCTTGTGGTGCAAGACACATTATCAAAACCAAAATTTAAGATGGAATTAAAGAAAGAATATGGAAAGTTAAGAGAAGAATATAATTTGCCTAGTTTTGAAGATATTAATGATGAGTTTGAGATAAGTGTTATTGATCTTGAGAAAATAAATAGTCTTCCTAGGGCTATTTTAAGGGTTATGTATAATAAAATGGGTATTTTTTTACAATATGTTGAGCCAGTAATAAACCCAAGTCCTCAGGGTTTGCATGCTTTTATTGAAGTAGAAAATACTACTAATGATGAGAAGAAAGAGATTTTTACTTTTTACAAAGATTTGTCTCATAAATATCATAAAGCGTATGCATTAGAATTAGTTGAAGATAAGAATGCTGTTATTAAAGAAATAAAAAATATTTGGGGATATTGGGGCAAAGTTAGTAGTGATTTTAAAAAAATAAGTGAAATTATAATAAAATCTTGGGAAAGAGAAAAGGAAAAGGAGAAAGTAGATACTATTGGATAAAATGTTAGTTAAAGTTCATACCGCGGAAGATAGAACAATTATTGCTATTGCTGATAAAGATTTAATTGGGAAGGAATTTGAGGAAGGGGAAAAGTATTTGCAAGTTAGTAAATATTTTTATGGTGGAGATAATATAGAAGAAGATGAAATTTTAAAATTAATACCTAATGCTAATTCTATGAATATTGTTGGTAAAAAGTCAATTAAATTTTGTGTTAAGAATGATTTAGTTGGAGAGAGTCATATTCTTAAAGTTAAAGGTGTGCCTTGTGCAATTGTGATTTTTAATGAGAAATAAATTCTGTGTTAATTGTGGGAATGAAAATGACCTGGTCAATGAACTTTGTTTAGACTGTTTTAAGAAAGAGAATACATTATTAAAACATTTTAAAGAAGTAAAAATTATAATTTGTAATGAATGTAAAAGCTATCTTCATAAAAATTCTTGGAGAAAACATTTTTCAGAAGATATTGAAAGAAATATTAAGAAAATTACTAGTGAAATATTTAGAACAAAAATCGTTGTTAATCCTGGTGTAAAATTAGATGAAGTAAATATTAATGTTGATGTTCCTAAAAAATTAAAAGTTGGCAATGGTAGTTTGGTAAATGTAAATTTAGATGTTGAAGTTGCTGGGTCTATTGATGAAGTTGAATTAACTGAAAATTATGTAGTGCCTACCCAAGTTAGATTTAATGCGTGTAATAATTGTAAGAAATTAGGAGGTAATTATTTTGAGGCGAAACTACAACTAAGACCTAAGAATGATAAAATATTAAAATTTGTTCAAGATTATTGTGTTAATAGGAAAAAATTGTTTATTTCTAAAGTTGAAGAGGCTAAATATGGATATGACCTCTATTTAAGTGACCAAAGAGAGACTAGAAATCTAGGAAATATGATGAGAAGGAAATTTGGAGGGGAAGTTAAAGAAAGTAAAAAATTATTTGGAGTAAAAGAAGGTAAAACTATCTATAGGGCTACTGTATTATTTAGGTTAGAGGAATAGTTTCCAAACCTTTATAAATTAAAATTTCTACTTTTTGAATATGTCTAAAAAAGCTAAAGAAGAACAAGCAAAGCAAGAAGCTATTCAACAAGAAATTAGTAGAGTTAAGCTACCTAAAGGAAAACAAAGCTTAGGTATAGTAGATCAAAGACTAGGAGCTAGTAGAATGAGAGTAAGATGTTTAGATTCTAAAGCTAGAATTTGTAGAATTCCTGGTAGATTAAAAAGAAGATTATGGGTTAGAGAAGGAGATTTAGTGTTAGTAGAACCTTGGGAATTTGAGGGAGATGAGAAGGGAGATGTCATCTTCAAATATAGACCGAGCCAAGTAGATTGGTTAAAGAAGAAAGGTTATTTAAAGAAATTAGAAGATATTGAAGAATTCTAAAATGGAAGTTTATGATTTAAAAATCCCGAAGAAAAGGGTGGCGGTTTTAGTAGGTCAAAAAGGTAGAGATAAAAGAAATTTAGAGAAAGCTACTAAGTGTGAGATAAATGTTAACTCTGATGGTGAGGTTGTTATTCAAGGAGAAGATAATTTAAAGTGTTATGATTGTGTGAATGTTACCAAAGCGATTGGTAGAGGTTGTAAGCCGGAAGTTGCTTTAAGTTTATTAAATGAAAATAACTGTTGTGAAATTTTAGATATTTTGGATTATAGTGGGAAAAATAAAGATAGATTAAAGAGAATTAAAGCTAGAATTATTGGGAAAGAAGGGAAAGTTAGGAAAACTATTGAAAAAATAACAGATACTAATGTTGTAATCTATGGAAAAACTGTGTGTATTGTTGGTAAAATTGAAAGAGTTGGTATTGCTAGTAATGCTGTTAATGATATTTTAAAAGGTGCACCACATGGTCCTGTTTATAGTGTGTGTGAAAGAAAAATAAGAGAGTTAAGATTGTAAAAATCCAAACGTTTATTAATTTAATACAATTTTTAGAAATTCAATGGCAAAAAATATAGCTATAGAGTTAGCAAAAAAACAACAAGCGATATCAGTTTCTCAATTTTTTGAAAGAAATAGACATTTATTAGGTTTTGATAATCCTAGAAGAGCGCTATTAACAACAATTAAAGAAGCTGTGGATAATTCTTTAGATGCGTGTGAAGAAGCGAGAATCTTACCTTCAATAAAAGTTATTATAAAACAATTACAAGAAGAGAGATTTTCGGTTATTGTAGAAGATAATGGACCTGGAATTGTTAGGAAACAGATCCCCCATATTTTTGCGAGATTATTGTATGGTAGTAAGTTTTTCTCAATGAAACAAAGTAGGGGTCAGCAAGGAATTGGTATTAGTGCTGCGGTTTTATATGCTCAATTAACGACTGGAAAGCCGGCTAAAATTATTACGAAGATTTCTAAAAATAAACCTGCGCATTATTATGAATTAAAGATAGATACAAAAAATAATGAACCTGTAATTGTAGATAAAAAACAAGTTCCTTTTGATAATGATAATGGTATTAGGGTTGAGTTAGAGATGGAAGCAATATATCAAAAAGGTGTTAGGGGTGTTGATGAATATTTAAAACAGACTATAATTGCGAATCCACATACTGAATTAGTTTATATAAATCCTGAAGGAAAAAAAGTAACATATCCAAGGGCTACAGAAGATTTACCTGTAGAGCCAAAAGAAATTAAACCGCATCCTCATGGAATTGAGTTAGGAATTTTTATTTCTATGTTAAATGTTACTAAGGCTAAAACATTATCTGCTTTTTTAACTAAGGAATTTATAAGATTAAGTGGTGCTAATGTTAAAAAAATTTTAAGTGGTATTGATGTTGCTACTACTACAAAACCTAAAGATATTGATAGAGACTTAGCAGAAAAAATTTACAAAGCTATTCAAGGAACTAAATTAATTGCTCCTCCTACTAATTGTTTGTCTCCTATTGGAGAGGAAGCTTTACAAAAATCTTTTGAGAAAGAAGTTCCTGCTGAGTTTTTTGCATCGACTATAAGACCCGCTGCTGTTTATAGAGGGA
>NZCU01000045.1 GCA_002688395.1 Nanobdellota archaeon
TTTCAATTTTAACAAAAGGAATTCTGGAGTTATTAGAGATGCTTATGTTAAGTTAATTTCTATCTCTCCTTCTGTTCTAGTTGATGAGAAATTATGCATTGCAGATAAAGGTAAAATCTTAGAAAAACATGGCTACAGAATTCAATTACCAAGCGGAAGAGAAAGAGGAGATTGCAGAACAGAGTATAAGTTAAGAGACAAATCTGACAGGCTACGGTTCTATACCAATGGAAGATATTTCAGTTCTAATGAATTTTTCAATCTAGATTATAGCCATCTACAACCTGTAAATGTTGAAGTTCTTTATGATGTTGATGTTGAGTATAGAGTAAAGCACTATGAAGAAGAGGAATATTGTTGTAAGAAGAAAAGAGTCTGCAAGAGATATGCTGATGGTAAAAGAAGATGTAGAAGGAAATGTGTTAGATGGTGTGATGAGTGTGAATACGATTATACAGAATATAGAGAAGATTCTTTGACTTTATCTGACTCTAAAAATTATTATTTCTTTAAGACAAAGCCTAGTTTTAAATTTGAGATTTTGGATGGATATTACAACACAATAAAGGGAAAATTAGTGATAGAAAATTTTTCTAGTTTAGACTTAGAATTCATAGGACCTTATCTAAAGCAATTTAACTACTTCTATACTTTGTATTTTGATGATGAAAATATTCTGACTCTGAAAGCTAATGAGAAAGACAATTTCTTTTACAGAAGCTTAGTTGTGGAGAAATTCGTTGATGAGAATTTCAAATATCTTTTTACATTCTTTGTTAATAACCCTCAGTTATGTCAGCTAACAATCAGAGATCACTTCTTTTCTAATACAGAAAATTGTGACTTGGCTTTTACTAAGATAGAGAAAGAACCGATTGAAACTCACAAAATAGATATGAATAAAATTTATCCTGTTTTTCAACTTGCTTTGTTCTTCTTTGTTCTTTACTTAGTCTTCAAGATAGCTATGAAGTATGGAGGGAAACATGGCAGAGTGTAGCATCCTAAATCTGGCTTCCTGTTTGCCTGAGAAATTCTTTGAATTCATTAAAGGAATAATTAATGCCCCCTTTGCTCCTTTATTAGACTTGGTTCAGAAGCTACTATCAGAACCAGTTAATATAGAAATCTTTCAAAGCTTGTGGGTTTTGATTGTTTATATTTTATCTATTTTCTATGGATTATTAATGCTATGGGCTGGCTTTAATTTTATTACTTCTAGCTATGATGTTTCAAAGAGAGAGTATGCCAAAGCTTGGTTGAAAGACGTTATCATTATGATTGTTCTAGTCCAAGCTTCCTATTTCTTTTACCAAGCAACATTAGAAATTTCTGCTAGTTTAACTTCAGGAGTATTAAGTTTAATTGATCCTGATTTCTTTTTATTAACTGCTTCTAGTCTAAGTAGTTTAGGATTAGAACTAGCTTTTGGTATTGTGTATTTGTCTGTCTTAATATTGACTGTTACCTTGCTAGCTATTAGATATTTCCTAGTAGCAGTTGGTTTAGTTATTTTTCCAATTGGAATCTTCTTTAATTTTATACCTTTTCTGAAACAGTATGGGAAATTAATCATAAATTCTTTAATGGTCATAGTATTCCTGCCTTTCTTTCAAGGCTTGATTTTACTAATAATCTCCAAGATGTTAGAAGTAACTACATTTGATAATTATAAAATTCTAGTGATGATAACAGCCTTCTTATTGATCAATTTACTAATGATCTTCCTTTTGATTTTCTCAATTGTCAAATCCGCACTAGCAGTAATGAGTTCTGATGTAGGGAAAGTCGCAACCGTTGTTGCTGGAAAAGTCCCAACTCCTTCTCCAAAAAATCCACAAACAAAATTAGGAGACTTTACTAGATAATGCCCTATGAAATACCTGCTGAAATTGAGTACAAGGAAAAGATAGTCTTTGGATTAAATTTCAAACAACTACTTATTATCTTACCTTTTCTTTTACTAGTCTTAGTTATTTTCAAGACCAATCATAATATCTATATCAAGGGTGTTGCTTCAGCATTTGTTCTAGGACTTGCGGGATTGTTCATGTTCTTTGATTTAGGTGGAAAAATTAAGACATTCCTTAACTGGAAGAAAAATACTTTCTTGAATACAAGAAATTTCAATTATTTTATTGGTGTTAAAGAGATTAAAAATAACTACATCCATCTGCCTGACAAAAATAAAAGAGTGGCTATTCTGAAAGTTCAGCCGATTAATTTCACAATAAAAACAGATGAGGAGAAAGACACCATAGTTTTACAATTCCAGAAATTACTCAATTCCATTGATTTTCCTATACAGATTTTAATTAATACGGATACCTTAGATATTAAGGATTATTTGGATTCTCTTAAAAGGAGAATAAAAAAGAACAAATTATACAAGAAATTATTTAAGCAATATCAAGAATATATCACTTCTACAATTGCTAAAAATTCAATCATGAACAGGAATTTCTATTTAGTAATTCCAGAAGCAACCAATATTGAAAATCAGATAGAAATATGTCTGGATAAACTAGAAAATTTAAACTTAAAAGTTGAAATTCTAAAAGATGAGGAACTTGAAGAATTAGTTAACAAATTTCTGATTAAAGAGGAGAAGAATGTTGAAAACAATATTGATTTTCTGAAGTTGGATAACAAATTAAATAGAGTGATAAGTGCCTATGGCTATCCAAGAGTTGTAGAAGCTGGATTTCTGGACAAGTTAATATCGTCTATTGGAAACTTTGATATTAGCTTACACATCCAACCAGAATCTATAGAAACTACTATGGTTATGCTGAATAAAGAGCTACAGAAACAGAGAGCAGACCTATACTCTGCTGAGTTAAAAGGCATCTTAAATCCAGCTTTGGAAATCAAGTATAATGATACAAAGAGATTATTAGAAGATTTGCAGAAAGGTAAAGATAAGCTGTTTAATGTTTCTTTGTATATTAATGTGAAAGCTGATTCTTTAGAAGAATTAGATTCGCTAAGTAGAAAAGTAGAATCTGAACTAAACTCTTTACTAATTATTCCTCAAGTTGCTTCTTACAAAATGTTAGCTGGTTATAAATCAATAGTTCCAATAGCTAATGATGCTTTAGGAATGAAAAGAAATATTACTACTTACAGCTTGAGTGCTTTCTTTCCATTCACATCTCCTTTTTTGCAGTTAGATAATTCTGGAGTTTGGTTAGGACTTAACAAAAATAACATTCCTATAATCAGAGATATTTTCAAATTGAGTAATGCTAATGGTTTGATCTTAGCTTCTTCAGGTTCAGGAAAATCTTTCTTTGCTAAACTTCTAATTGAAAGATATCTTCTAAATAGGACTAAAGTTATTGTAATAGATCCTCAGGGAGAATATAAAAATCTGGTTAAAATATTTGGAGGAGAATTAATTGAATTATCTAGGACAAGTGAAACCATGATTAATCCTCTTGACTTAATGGGTCATGATTACTCTGAAAAAAGACTAAGTCTAATGGATTTGATGCCTGTAATGCTGGGAGATTTAACTGAACCTCAAAAATCCTTCATAGATAGAGCATTAACAGAAGCTTATGAAAAGAATGGAATTTCAGAAGACCCTTCTACCTGGAATAATGAAGAGCCAATTCTAAAGGATGTTTTAGAAATTCTGGAAAGTTATGAGAAAAATGCAATCACTCTTGAGAAAACAACCATTAGAAGTTTAATTAACAGATTAAGTATGTATGTTGACGGTGTTTTCTCTTTCATGAACAGAGATACTAATATTGACTTCAATAATAATTTTGTATGCTTTGATATTGGAAATATGCCTAAGCAAGTTAAGCCAGTAATGATGTTTCTAATTTTAGATTATGTTTACATGAAAATGAAGTCAGATTTAGACAGAAAACTGTTGGTTATAGATGAAGCTTGGTCTCTCTTAAGTAGGACAGAAGATGCTTCTTATATTTTTGAGATAGTAAAAACTTGTAGGAAATTCAATCTTGGACTTTTATTAATTAATCAAGAAGTTGAAGGTATGTTAAACTCCGAAGCTGGAAAATCTGTTTTAGCTAATTCCTCTTACACATTACTTATGAGACAAAAACCAGCAGTTATCAAAGATGTGGATGAAGTCTTTAATCTCAGCAAAATGGAGAAACACACCCTTCTAACAGCTTCTGTTGGTGAAGGGTTGTTGTTGATTGAAGATGACCATTCTGAGATTAAAGTTGTAGCAAGTGAAGAAGAACACAGATTAATTACAACAAATCCCGATGAAATTATGAAACAAAATAAATCGAAGAAAAAGAAGTCTAAAAGTGCAAATAAAGTGAAACCGAAAAAAAGAGTGAAGATTAAAGTTGATGCCGAAAAAAGATTTTATCGACATGGAGATTTAACTTTACCTGAAGTCAAATATCTTCTCTCAAAAGGTTATCAGGAAACTCTTCAGAAAAGTTGCTTTAGCAACTATGAAGAGAGATATTTGTTAAAGCCAAGATTTAATGAAAGCATCCAACACTTCTTCCTAACAATCGATGTTGCTAATTATCTGAAAAACAAAGGATTGAAAGTGGAGCTATTTACAACAGCGAAACCAGATATAGTTTTCACAATAGGCAAAAAGAAGATTGGAATTGAAGTCGAGACAGGAAAAATAATGAAGTATGCAAAAAAACAACTTAAAACAAAAACGAATTTACTCAACAAAAATTATGATGATTGGTTCTTCATAGTTATGAACAAAAATTTTGCTTCAAAATACAGAAAGTTCGGAAAAGTTTTCGAGATGAGATACCTAAAAAACCAACTTGACAAATACCTGAAAAATGCTCAAAATAGTCCAAAGTAGATTTTATAGTTCCAAGAGCTGTGGACTACAATTTTGGCTATTACAAGAGTTTTAGCCATCAAATATAATAGCACTTTCCGTGCTGACTATTATACTCACTTAAGTGAGAGGAGGTAAACAAGATGGATGAGAAACTAACAAAATTAAAAATGGAACAGTTGAGTAAGCAACCGATTTTAGAAGACCATGTAACAATAAGTGAAGATGGCAAATGGTTAATAGCCAAAGCTACAACCACAATAATTAAACCCATGAGCTATCTTGATAAGATAAAAGAAAATCGGTTGGAAGGGAAGAAGGAAGAGTAAATAGAAACAAAGGAGGTGATATTCCTATAGTAAGATTTTTATAAATAATGATATTCATCACTTAAGGTGAAAAAATTGAAAACAATTAGACTAACATTTATCTTACTAACATTATTACTAATCTCTGGTCAAAGCTGTGTTATAAATTCTGATTACTTACAACCAACATCTCCTTCAGAGGACATAATAACAAGAAATGAAATATATACAATAAGATTTTTTATTAAGAATCCAACTCAGAACACATTTATAGGAAAGGTCGAATATCAATTTGATGAAAAATGTTTGTCTACATTTCCTAAGAGCGAAGAGGTTACAATTACTCCGCAAGAATCTAAAAAGGCAATGGCTAAGGAATTTAGGACAAATTCTGTGAACAAAGAGTGTTCTCAAAAACCCCAAAGAGTTACTGTTGTAATAAGGGATAGGGGAGGAGATATAAAAGACTCTTTTGATATCCTCTTATCGATAGCTTGAAAATGATTTTTTTAAAATGGAAGTTAGGAGAATGGCAGAATACGAAAAGAGAGATTATAAAAGAACTTTTAAAGAATTAGCTAAATACATTATACCTTTCATAATTGGATTAACACTTACCAATCAATTGTTCTTTCTCCAACATACAGGAATATGGTTTCTAACAGATTTTGAACATGAAGATTTCAAATCTTCTTTTAAAAATCACTATAGTTCCAATAAACTTCATAGTTATGAAGTAGAGGATGGATTGAAAGCTTGGATTAAAAATACATACATACAACAAAATAGTGTTAGGACAACTCTGGAAGTACCAAATTTTGTAAAAATTGAGTGTAAAATTGATGAACCAGAAGTAGAGGGGGACAAATGTAGAAGATATATAATCCCTGCTGGATCAATGAAGCAACTCTCATTTAATATTACTATAGAAGAAAATCCACCAAAACAAGAACACGAATTTTGTTTAGTTACAGAAAGATTAGGAAAATGGCTTTGGTTCAATAATAAGGAAAAAACATGTATTGATGTCACAATTAACTGATTTCTTTTTTAATTTTTCCTAAGCACCCATCACAATAAATCCTCTCATCAGAAATCCATTGTAGACAATTCAAGCACTCCATACTAAAGTGAAAAGAGACAATAATTTATAAGATTAATTGCTCTATTGATAAAAAGAGAGAGTTAAAGTGTGTATTTACTTCTACACTCTCTAACACCTAGATGTTTGTGAGTTACGTCTATACTATCAAAATTTAGTACAAGAGTTTCTTCATATCCCTCTTTTATGAGAGCGGATAAAGGATCTGTCGGGGCGAGATATTTAAATTCTTCATTCCAATAATTTCCTTCTGTATAGAATCTTTCTGGAAGCCCAGTTCTGGAATTGACGTCTTTTCTTTTGAAACTATCCCAACCCCAAAGCAGAGTTCCAGATATCCCTCCGGATAAAGTAAAATCTTCGTTAATATCAGGATTTATAACAAAAAATTTTTTATCCTTGGCTATCACATTTAACCATTCATCATTTTCAGGATTACGAAGAGAATTATCTATTATATCTCTTCTTTCACTTGAACAGAAATCATAATAGTGCCAGAATTGCTCTGCGGTTAACATGAAGCTTCCTTTCTTTTTTAATCCTAATCTGCAATCGTACCAATCTCTCTCACGAAAAGATATTTCATCAGCAACATAGAATCCCAGAGAAGGAACAAAAGTGAATTTGGGATCTTTTTCTATTTCCCTTGTGATTTCTTTTGCCATTTTGCTTTACAATCTCCCTATTTCTAAAAGATATTTCCTATCATCATCTAAACTTTGTTGCCAATACCAAGAAGGCATTGTACCAGTCCTTTCTCCATTTAGTTCTTTCCGCCTTATTTCGTCTATGTGTTCTTGTTCTTCCCTTAAACGAAATTGGATTTCCCCATCTGACATAAAATCCAAAGGGCATTTTGTTGGGTCTTTTTCCAATTCTGGGTCAGGAGTATATCCAACAAGAGTATCATCAACAGCAGTCATGTTGAAATATCCCCTTCTTTGATTAAATGGGATTCTGGAATCTTGTAGTTTTCTCCTTAATACAGGTTTTATATCCCACCACTGAACTCCTGCTTTTCTATAAGCTAAATACAAGAGATTAAATGCTTCTCTTGTTAAATTTGGATTTTGAGTTTCTCTTGCTTTTTCTAATATCCTATTCGCTTCTTTCTTGTGAGTTTCTAAATTTTTCTCAAGTATCATTTTTTCCATCCGTAAAATTCTTCGATGTCCTTTATCTCATAAATTCCTCTGTCTATTTGGCCCATAAGATCTTGGACATTTTCTAGTTTACTTTTGAGTCCTTCAACTTTACTATCATAATTTTTCCATTTTGCTTTTAGTGTATGATCTCTCCATGGTTGGGTTTCTGCTTCTTTTTGCTTTAGGGTGTAGTCGCTAGTTAAATCCTCTAAGTCTCTTTGCCAATTCCACTTGAATTTTATTAAGTTTAATAGTTGTTCATACAGACTACCAAAAGGAGTTCTTCTATGGTTTCTCCAATAGACCATCTCTTCTTGGTTTAAATCAAATTTTACTAAATCTATATCTGGAGATCCTTCTATATCATAATCTAAGAACAGAACAAATCTGTATCCTTGTGATTGATTTGCTTCCATCCAGTTTTTTAGTTGTGGTGAATTTTTTCCCCATTGACTAAATTCATCCCATAGCCTCTGTAGTGATGGATCTATTTTTATTCCCATTTTCCTGCCCCCATTAGTTTATTCATAGATGCATTTTCTAGAATCAAAGTTGTATTTATTATGGGTAGGGGGATATCTAATTCTGAAATTAATAATGGAAGGTCTGTACATCCCAAAATTATTCCTTCTGCTCCTTGCTTTTGTAATTTTTTAATAACTCCAAGCATTCTCTTTTCATCTTTTTTCGTGATCTTATTATTTATAATTCTAAGAATTGACTCACTTATGAAACTCTGATCTCTTGAATTAGGCAATATCACCTCTATTCCATTTTTCTTTAACTCGTTTGAATGAAGTTTTTCCTTTACAGTTTTTGTAGAGGCTAGTAATCCGGCCTTTTTGAGGTTTAATTTTCTGCACTCTTTAGCAGTTTCCTCTATAATACTGATAATAGGAACTTTTGAAATTCTGCGCAATTTATTCATGAAGATATGAACTGTGTTGCAAGGAATTGTGATAAAGTCCGCATTTAGTTCATTTAGTCTTTTAACAGATTTCTTAATCAGGTTAAAGTGTTCTGGGGAAGGTCCACCATTTATCAGTTTCTTTTCCGCATCATGAGATATTGAAAGATTATCCAGAATAATGTGAGGTTGTGTTTTCGTCATCTTCTTTAGTTTGTTGTTTATACTTAGACAAAAATTACAACCAGTTTCTGGTCCTAATCCTCCAACTATTCCTAAAGTTTTCATCTTACACACCTATCCAAGACTTGCTGAAGTCTAATTTGTAAAGGTCCTCTCTCAGTCTTCTCAACTGTCTTATCAAAAGTCCTTGTGAGATGATTGAGGAATTTTTCGTAAGGTTTTGTTGACTTTGGACCAAAGTGCTCTTTGGCTAAAGCTAACTTTTCCTCTACATTTTCATCTGGACTAATCAGTATTCTAGATTCCGGGTTGTCGCAAAAATAAGGCGCCGACCTTAGCTTTTTAGGGTCAAAGGTTTTACCCGGAACTGTGTAGACAAAAGATAACTCATCTCCAAATCTTTCTTTAAATTCTTGATCGAAAGATTTTTCATCAGAATTTCTGCTTCCATTTAGAGACCAGCCTACTTTTAAGTTAACATCTTTTTCTTGATTAAACCAAAGCATATCTGCTAATTCTCTTTGAATATATTCATTTGATGCTTCTATTCCGTTTAAAATATTCAAGTAAGTAGAAGATGCATCTATGTCAGAAGCACAAATAGTATTCCATCTATTAAATCCAAGATTATCCAAAGTTTTTTGTATTGTTTCCTGACTCTGTCCTGCAACTTTGTCAACTTCCTTTTTGTCAAATCCATTAGCTGATGCATGAGTATCTGCAATAAGAATTGTCTTATCTGGAGAGACCTGTTCTGCTGTTAAAATCATACTAAGCACATCTATTGGCATACCTTGAGTTAATACCCCACTACCATTACACAGACCAATTCCAAAGTAGGAATCTGGAGGGATCACAATATTTGTAGTTCCTTGTAAAGAAGGATTTGTCTCTATTAAAGGTTCTTGAGAGATAAATCTATCCAAAGCTTTTTTATCCTGAATTCTTGTTGATTTCATACTTATTTTGGGTTTTGAGGACCTTTATAAATATAATTGAATATTATTCAAATATTAACCATAAAACTTATAAATAATTGAATATTATACGAAAATATGAAGGACATAACTAGTAAGCTAATTGGATTGTTCAAAAGAGGGTACTGCACACCTCAGATAGCCCGTATAGCCAAGAAGATAAAAGAGCCCTCTACAACAATCCATTATAATATTAAAAAATTGGAGAAGGAAGGGGCAATTAAAACCTATAAAGCTGTTTTTGATTACAAAAAGGTAAGAGAAGGCCATTGTACTTATATTTTGATTAATTTAAACAAAGGCAAATACGGAGATCCTGAGGAAATAGCAAAAGAATTAGCCAAGCATGATAATATTGAAAGCGTAGATATTTGTACTGGTGAGTATGAGTTAATAATAAAATTAAGAAGTAAAGACATAGATGAATATTATGAAATTCTTAAACATCTAATTAAAAAACACAATTTTTCTAAGACCGTATCTATGACATCACTAAAACAGATGAAGACGGAGTTTGTGGAGATGTAATCAAAAAATCTTAAATAAAAAGGAGATTTACAAGAGTCATGCCAAACATACATCATGAAATAAACAAACTTGTTGACAGAGAGATAGGATTAATTGACAAGGAGTTTAATTATCTAGTCAAAATAAAATATCTCCTTCGCAATGTAAAACTAAAGGAAGATTTTGAGAGTTATAGGGAAGACATTAGAAAAAGAGTTAAAAAAATTGGGAAGGTAGAAAATAAATTAAAAGAAGTTGAATCAAGAATTTCACAAAAAATAAAAGATTTATACAAAACATTGAATCCTCTCCTACAAAGAAACTTAACATCAGTTTTTAAAAAATTCTCAGAACAAATTTCTGCTTACTGTGACAATTTATCAACACATTTGGATAGTAAAAATGGAAGACTCACAAAGATTGTTGATTCTTCAGAATTTGATAAAAGTCGTTTTACTAAAAATATAGACACTGTTGTGGAAATCCTTAACAATTTTAAAGGTGTAATAAATGCTCTTAGAAACGATGTTGTAAGCGTGGCAGAAAGAATAGAGGAAGAGACATTCACGGTTGATTTAGATGATGTATTTAATGTAAGCGGAATTGGAGCAAGAGTCCCTAGCGTCTTAGATACTGATTTTACTAGAAAACTGCAGGATAAGAAAAACAGTGAGAAAAAAAGATTTTATAATCTTCTATTGCATAATCCTTTGATAATTCTTGACAAAATTAGTGATGAAATGACTCGTCCAGGAAA
>NZCU01000046.1 GCA_002688395.1 Nanobdellota archaeon
AATAGACGGAGCAATTCTAATTTCAGCTTCTGGTACAAAACACGCTCCAATAATAGCTAAAGAACTAAGAAGAAGAAAGAAAACAATTTTGCTAACAAACAATCATAACGCTCCAGCTTCTAAATTCGTAAATAAAACATTTGTATTCCCAAAAAATGTAGAACCATATACTTACAATACCTCAACTTATATGAGTATTCTAATTGCCAAAACAAAAGAAAACCCAAAGAAGATTTTAAAACAAATAGATAAAATAAAAATCCCGAAAACTTTCAGAAAATACGATGCTTTCTATATTTTTGTTCCAGAAAAATTTGATTTAGTTAGAGAAATGTTTTTAACAAAGTTTGATGAATTATTTGGATCTAAAATTTCAGGAAGAGTTTTTACAGTAGAACAAACAAAACACGCTAAAACAGTAGTTCCAAGTAAAAAAGAATTTTTTATTGGTCTAGGATGTGATGATAAATACAAAATGTTTGGGAAACATAAAATGTGTGTTCCTTTATCTCCAAAAGCAGATTACGCAGAAGTCCTAGCAGTAGGTTATTATGTCATAGGATTCATACAAAAACAGCATCCTCAATACTTTAAAGATAATATAGAAGCTTACACAAAAGAAGCATCAAAATTATTCAAATATGAAATAAAACCAATTGTAGAATGACATTATTTATTATAATGGGGGCTAGCGGAGATTTAACTAAAAAAAAGCTCATCCCAGCAATCTACAACTTAATCAAAAATAAAAATCTAAAAAACTTCGCAATTATTGGAATCTCAAGACAAGAATTTAATACTAAATCTTTATTAAAATTCTACAAATCTTATATTAAAAAACCAGATGAAAGAATATGGAATAATTTAGCAAAAAGAACATATTATATAAAAGCAGATTTCAATGATGAAGAAAAATTCAAAGAACTATCTTCTTTAATACCAAAACTAGAAAGGAAACATAACTTAAACGGAAATAGGTTATTTTACTTAGCAACATTACCTGAACACTTCCAATTAATCTCAAATCAATTAAATAAGTTTAAGTTAGCTCCTCAAAACAAAACATGGAGCAGAGTAGTTTTCGAAAAACCCTTTGGACATGATTTATCCTCAGCTAAAAGTTTAAACAATTGTCTAAAAAAAGTTTTCAAAGAAGATCAAATTTACAGAATAGATCATTATCTAGGAAAAGAACTAGTACAAAACATAGCTACATTAAGATTCACTAACACAATTCTAGAACCTATATGGAATAGAAAATATATTGATAACGTCCAAATAACCATCAATGAAGATATTGGAGTAGAACAAAGAGGCGATTTCTATGATAAATACGGCGCCTTAAAAGATGTAATTCAAAATCACGCCTTACAATTATTAGCCTTAACTACCATGGAATCCCCCAAACAATTAACAGAGAAAAAAATTAGAGATGAAAAAGTTAAAGTTTTAAGCTCAATACCAAAAATAAATGATGTAGTTCTAGGACAATATAATGGATACACAAACGAAGTTAAAGTACCTAAAGACTCAAAAACAGAAACATTTGTAGCTCTAAAATTAAATATTAATAATGAAAGATGGAAAAAGGTTCCATTTTATTTAATGACAGGAAAATTTATGAAAGAAAAATTAGCATCTATCTATATAGAATTCAAAAAAGCTCCTTGTTTATTATTTGATGGAATTTGCAACTTCCAATCTAATTATTTAGACATTCAAATCCAACCAGAAGAAGGTTTCTATCTCCAAATTAATGCTAAAACACCAAGATCAACAGATATAACTCCAATAAAAATGGATTTCTGTCACTCTTGTACTTTTGGGCCTAACACTCCAGAAGCTTATGAAACTTTAATCTTAGATATAATAAACGGAGACCAATGTGCTTTCATACGTTCAGATGAAATAGAAGAAGCATGGAAAATAATAGATAAAATAAAAAAACCAAAACCTCAAATTTACAAAAAAAGAGATATCCCAGAAGCTGCAAAAAGATTAATAAAAAAAGATTCTAGAACTTGGCATTTAAATGTAAATGTGTTATCTAAATGAAAACAGAAGACCAAATTAATACAATATTTAGAGCTAATGATGTTAGGGGAATCTACAAAAAAGAATTAGCAAAAGAATTTAGAACTTATCATAAAATAAAAGAAACAAGTGTAAAAGATAAAGTGGCAACTTTAAAAAAAAATAGAAAAGATATATAAAAAATTAAAACCACTTAAAGTTAGTCATTTAGATGGTGTCACATTTGAATTCAAAGATTACTGGTTTAATCTTCGTCCAAGTAATACAGAACCTTTACTAAGAGTAAATTTAGAAGCTAATGATCGTAAAACAATGAACAAAAAAAAGAGGGAATTACTAAAAAGAATAAAATGAAATTAGGTTTTATAGGATTAGGAAAAATGGGAGAAAATATGGTCTTAAATTTACTTAGCAAAAAACACAAACCAGTTGTTTATGACATTTCTAAATCTCAAATAAAAAAATTATCTAGACGCGGAGCAATTCCAGCTTATTCCTTACAAGAAGTAGTTGAAAAGTTATCATCTCCAAGAATTATATGGTTAATGATACCAGCAGGCAAACCAGTTGACGAAGCAATAGCAGGAATAGTCCCTCATTTAGAAAAGGGAGACATCTTTATTGATGGTGGAAATTCTTACTTTAAAGATTCTATAAAAAGACATGACTCTTTAAAAAAGTGCGGCGTACGTTACTTAGATTGTGGAACTTCTGGAGGAATTACAGGGGCTAGAAATGGAGCTTGTATGATGGTTGGTGGAGAAAAAGAAATATTCAAAAAAACTGAAAAATTATTCAAAGACATGTGTGTAAAAGATGGTTATGGTTATATGGGAGAAAGCGGCGCAGGACATTTTGTAAAAATGGTTCATAATGGAATAGAATATGGAATGATGGGAGCTCTAGCAGAAGGAATGAACGCAATTAAAAAATCTAAATTCAAATCAGATTTAAAAGAAGTGACAAAAGTCTACGCTCATGGTAGTATTATAGAATCTCGCTTAACAACCTGGATGCAAGAAGGAATGAAACGCCCTTATTTCTCTAAAATATCTGGTTCAGTACCAAAAGGAGAGACAGAAGGAGAAATGGAAAATTTAGAAAAGCTTGCTCCAATGAAAGTTTTAGAACAAGCAAGAAAATTAAGAGTTAAATCTAGAGCCTCCCCATCATTAATAGGAAAGCTAATAGCAGTAATGAGAAACGAGTTCGGCGGACACAAATTCAAGAAAAAATAACACAAGTAGTGGTATCAAAACATTTATATTTAACAATAGTTTAATCATTCTTATGTACACAGATAAATTATCAAAATATTCTGAATACGCACCTTTATTCTTAAGATTAGGTGTTGGAGTTATTTTTCTTGTACATGGTATAGGTAAATTATTCAGCATAGGACCTTTAGCTGTAGGAGTTCAAAATTTTTCAGGGTTTTTAGCAGGAATGGGAGTACCAGCAGCTTTAGTAGTTGCATGGATTGTTGCTTTGGTAGAAACTTTAGGTGGAATAGCCATTCTAATTGGTTTTCAAACAAGATGTGCATCATTATTAGTAGCAATTAATATTGGTTTTGCTTTAATTTTAGTTCATCTTAAAAACGGATTCGCAAATGGTAATGGTGGGTTTGAATTCCCATTATTATTATTCTTAGCAACCCTAACATTATTATTTATGGGTGCTGGAAAGAAATTAGCAATAGATAAATAATTACTTTTTCTTTATCTTATCAATAATCGGAGTTTTCAAAGGATCAACTTTATTCATTTTACTTAAGAAATAAGCGACCCAATCAGCACTGTACATATAATAAATCATAGAAGCTAAATCTCTTTTATTTTCTTTTAAATTAACAATTTCCCATTTCCCAATATTATTCTTAGCCTCTATCTCATTATGATTAACTTCAGGAAAAAAATTCTGAATAACAAATACTTTGCTCAACTCATTTAATTGTGTTTTCCAATAATAAGCAACAGCTCTATAACTAAAAAAAGAATAAACTATTGGAACTCTCTTATACAATTTTCTAGCAATTAATTCAGCTTTCTTCTGATCTTTAAATCCTTTAACAGCTCTAACAGCTTTCATCATCTCTTTTCTTTTATCTTTTATTAATCCTAATTTATTTAAAACAATCAAAATAGGAAATAAAGAATAATAAAGTACAACCCTACCATATTTAGTATCATCCGGCAACTGAATCTTATTTTTAAATTTTAATTTCTTATTAGCAGTTATCCCAATTATCTTAGCTCTTTTCAATTTAGCTTTCTTATAACATTTTAAAGATTCCTTACTTTTTCCTGAATGACTAATAATAAACACTAATGTATTTCTACCAACAAATTCTGGAATATCACCATTTTTATTAACAATTATAGGAATTTTAATTTCATCATACAAATATTCTTTCACAATATCACTAACAACACCACTAGCACCCATGCCACAAAATATCACATTATCTACTTTAAATCTTTTTAACTTAAAATCTACAAATTCTAAACTAGCTTCATACTGTTCAGGAACTTTTTTAATTAAGTCTAACATTATTTTTATTCCTCTTTTTTAAAAAACTATTAACATTTTCTACAGTAGTATCTAATAATCTATATAAAGATTCTTGACTATTAAACGCATTGTGCGGAGTTAAAATAACATTATCTAATTTCAACAAACTACTTTCTAACTGTGCAACTTTAGATTTTTTCATAGATTTTTTAAATAAAACTTCAGGATCTTCTTTAATTTCTTCTTCGTTTTCTAAAACATCTAAACCAACTCCAGCTAATTTTCCATCTTTAACAGCTTTAACCATGTCCACTGTATTTACTAATTTCCCTCTAGCAGTATTAATTAAAATAGCTCCTTTTTTCATTTTATTAATAGCTTTAGAATTTATCATGTATTCATTATCATCAGTTAAAGGACAATGCAAACTAACAATATCAGAATTTTTCAATAAAGAATCAAAATTAACATATTTAAACTTTAATTTCTTAGCCAACTTATTATTCTTAAAAATATCATAAGCAATAACATTCATCTCAAAAGATTTAGCCATTTTAATAACATGTTCTCCAATACTCCCAACTCCAACAATACCTAAAGTTTTCCCATCTAAATCAAATCCTTTTAATTCATCTAAATCAAAATCACCCCTCTTAAAAGCATTCCAACTCTCACAAATCCTTCTACTTAAAGATAATATCAAAGCAAACGTATGTTCAGCAACTGTATGCTCAGCATAATCAGGAACATTATAAACTTTAATTCCCCTACTTTTACACTCATCTAAATCAATATGATCAAATCCAGTAGACATAGCACAAATAAACTTAACTTTAGGTAAATTATCTAAAATAGTTTCATTAATTTTTGAATTAACAAAAACACAAATACCTTCACAATCTTTAGCTTTCCTAACATTTTCTAATTCTAAGGGTTCATCAAAAAAACTTAGTTTATGTCTCTTTAATTTATCTTTAACATATTTATTTTCCCATTTTTCCATCTCAAAAAAAGCTATTTTCATATTAACTCCTTTAAAACTTTTCCAGGATTTCTAGCAGTCGTAACAGCACTAGAAACAGCTACACCTTTGGCTCCCAATTTCCTAGCAACTTCAACATCTCTTTTACTATGAATTCCAGCTCCAACTAAAATTCTACCATTAATTTTTTTAACACTATCTTCAATCAACTTAGGATTAGCAGTACTAACAGAAACTTTACCTCCAACTAATTTAGGAGGCTCAACACAAATATAACTAGGTTTTAATCTACTAACTTTCTTACCTTCATTAATATTTTTAACAAAAACCATAATCTCTAAATTTAATTGTTTACATCTTTTAACTGTTTTACTTATAATCTCAAAACTTAATCTATGTTCAGAATGATTTAACATAACTCCTTTCCCATTATTAGCTTTAACATTTTCTACTAAATTATATCCAGTATTTCTTCCTTTCCCTTGATAATCAATATGTTGAACATAACACTTCATCTTTGTCTCTTTAACAATTCTATACAAATCTCCTAAACCAACACCCAAAACAATTTTATTATTAACTTTCTTACATTCTTTAGCTAATTTAACTGATTTCTCTCCAAAAACATAATTTTTAAAATTTACAAATAACATTTATCTCCTCCAAATAATTTTCTGTATTCTTTCAGTAATCCCAATAGGATCCTTAGCTTGCCAAATATTTCTACCAATAGCCATTCCAGCAGCTCCAGCATCCATAATTTCTCTAACTTGATTTAACAATTTACTCTCTTTAGATTTAACTCCTCCAGCAATAACAACCTTCGCTTTACCCGCATTCTCAACAGCCCAAGCTAAATCTCTAGCATTCCCATTATATTTTATTTTAATTATATCTGCCCCCAATTCTAAGCCAACTCTAGCAGCATAAGCCATGTATTTTCCTTCATTTTTACCAACAGCTTTCCCTCTAGGATATATCCAAGTAATTATAGGTAAATGTTTTCTTCTAGCCTCTTTCTGAACTTTAGCAAATTCTTCAAATATTTTATACTCATATTCGCTTCCAATATACAAAGTAAATCCAATAGCATCAGCTTTTAATTTAACAGCTTCCTCAACACTACAAACAGTAGGAGAAATAGGATCTTCTTTAGAAATATTTGTCTTCCCATTTAATTTTAGAACAAGCGGAGTTTTAATCAACTCTCTATATTTTTCTGCAATACCTTTATGGAAAGCAACAGCATTAAATTTTCCTTCTTTAGCAATTTTTAAAATATATTCAGGATTAACATTTTTCTCATCAAAATCACTAGGACCATGCTCTAACCCTTGATCATAAGCTAAAATCAAAGTTTTACCGTCCTTCATAATTTTACCTAACATTTTTCCACCTCAATAATTTATTTTTGGCTCCAAAATGTCTCAACACACTTTCAGAATTTTTTAATCCCAATCTTAAACTTTTTTCAATACTCAATCCTTTAACTAATCCAGCTACAAAACTAGAAGCAAAAGCATCTCCAGCTCCAGTCCTCTCAATAACTTTAATCTTATGTGGTTTTAATTTATATTTCATTCTTCCATCATAACATTGAATAGGTCTATTTTTATCAGTAACAACAACAATTTGAGGTCCCAATTTTCTTAATCCTTCTAATAAATCTCCTTTCTTAACTAACATCTCAGCTTCTTCTTTATTTAATACTAAAACCGTAGATAATTTTAGTAAAGTCTTCAAGCTCTTAGGTTTCTTCTTAATTAAATAAGAACTAGGATTAAAAGCAATTTTTACTAAATCTTTAGAAATTAACTCTCTAGCTAGCCTAACTTGAGTTTGCAAACTTTTCCCTAACATAGAAGAAAAATATAACCATTTAGTCTTAAATCTAGGATAAGAATCTAAATTATCATTAGCAGCTTTATGAGTTAAAACTGTCCTATTATGAATATTACTATCAACAACAACTGAAATTCCATTAACACCCTCTCTCTTACCCAAAAATTTAATTCTCTCCTTCTTCAAACAATTAAAAACATAATCTCCATTCAAATCTTTCCCAATAACACCCAAATATGCGGTTTTCAAACCTAATCTAGAAAAAGCAACAGCTGTGTTTGTACCACCCCCACCAACATCACTTCTAAAATCTTGAATTAATATTTTTTCTCCAACAGGCAATAAAATTTGTCCTTTTTTCTCTTTCAAGCAAGTGCTAGCAAATAAATCTACTACATTACTTCCTATACAAACTATGTCAAAGATTCTATACCACCTATTTAAAAATATAAATTAGAACATATATAAAACTTACTTTAAAGCTTCAATTCCTGGCAATTTTTTACCAACAACATAATCAATCAAAGCTCCACCACTTAAACTAATATGATTAATTCCTTTTATCTTAAACTTAGAAACAGCATCACTACTACTCCCCCCTCCAATAACGCTAAAACCTTTATTTCTCCCAACTGCTTTTAAAATCTCCTTAGTACCTTTACTAAAATTATTATTCACATAATCTCCAGGAACCCCTTTTAAAAAAATTACTTTAGCTTTTTTAATTTCATCAACATAATTCTTTATAGTATCTTCTCCAATATCAAAAATCTCATATTTACTAGGAAATTCCTCAACTCTTAATTCTTCTCTTCTCCCATTAACCTTAACAGCAAAATCATTAGGAACTTCAACATTCTTTAATTTATTTTTTTTAACAATCTTTAATTTATTTTTTAAAAATTTATTCTGAGCTCCAAAATTAATACCCAAAGCAATACTACACAATTGTCCAAACAAACCACAACTTAGTATTCTCCTCTTATTATTTAATAATTTAATATTATCTTTAGGTTTAGCTCCTCCTAAAATATAAAGTGCATTTTTTATTTTTAATTTCTTTAAAGCATTAATTTCTTTTTCCATAGTTTTACCCATACAACTTTTCAAAACTTTAGGAAATCCAACCATACTACTTTGTTTCCTATGACTAACAGAAAAAGAATCATTAACATAATAATCAAAATATTTACTTAAAACCTTAACAAATTTATTATTAGAATTCCCTTTAAACTCATCTTTTAATCTTCTAACATTATCTAATAATAACACTTCACCATTTTTTAAGTTTTCAATCTCATCTCTTGATTTTTTACCTAAAATATCTACAAATTTAACCCTTACAAATTTACTTAATAATTTAGCATGTTGTTTTAAAGTAGTAAAATCTTTAGCACCTGGCCTTCCTTGATGTGCTAATAAAACTACTTTAGCTTTTTTATTCTTCAAATATTTAATAGTTTCAGCATGTGCTTTAAACCTCTGATTTAACAAAACTTTACCATTAACAACTTCAGAATTCAAATCAATCCTAACTAAAACTCTTTTACCTTTAAAATTAAAAGAACTTAAAGTCTTCATCTTAATCTCTTAATAATATCAACCATTCTATTACTATAACCAAACTCATTATCATACCAAGCTAAAACTTTAACTAAATTATTTTTCAAAACTTGTGTATCTATACCACTTACAATACTACTATGTTTATTACCTATAATATCACTACTAACTAATTCCTCATCACTATATTCAATTATTCCTTTCATTTCTTTTTCTGCTGCTTTCTTTAAAACTTCATTAACACTTTTAGCATCAGTATTCTTCTTTAAAACTCCAACAAAATCTACTATGCTCCCACAAGATACAGGAACTCTTAAAGCAACACCATCTAATCTACCTCTAAGCTCAGGAATAACCTCAACCACAGCTTTAGTAGCTCCACTAGTAGTAGGAACAATATTTACAGCAGCAGCTCTCCCTCTCCTAATTTTCTTATTAGGTCCATCTATTAAATATTGACTAGAAGTATAAGCATGCACAGTAGTCATAAAACCTTTCTCAATTCCAAATTTATCATTAAGTACTTTTACCACGGGAGCTAAAGCATTTGTAGTACAAGAAGCAACTGAAATTGTTCTATGTTTCTTTTTTAGTTTCTCTAAGTTAACCCCAGGAACTATAGTTTTATCTAATCCTTTACCAGGAGCTGAAACTAACACTTTCTTAGCACCTGCATTCACATGTCTCAAAGCTTCTTTTCTATCTTTAAATTTCCCAGTACACTCAACTACAACATCTACTTTTAATTTCTTCCAAGGCAATTGTCCTGGATTTTCTTCATTTAATACTTTAATTTTCTTACTACCAACTTTAATCCAATCTTCTCCATAACTAACTTCTTTACTATATTTTCCATAAACAGAATCATATTTAATTATATGAGATAAAATCTTAGGGTCACATAAGTCATTTATAGCAACAACATTAACATTTCTATCTAAACAAATCTTAAAAACATGGCTTCCTATCCTTCCAAAACCATTTATTGCAACATTCATATATGTCTCCTCTTCAAAGTCTTAAGTATTTCATCTATATAAATTTCTTTAACTGAAACAATTTCATCAGCCCCGCCTGAATACAATAATATTTTATCTCCTTCTTCTACTAAACCAGTAGGAAAAACAACATTAGGCATCCATCCTTTCTTCTCATAAGGTTGTACAGCACATAACAATGGTTCATCACAAGGACCTCTAGCAATTAATTTATGCGGTTTATTTTTATCAAATAACGCAGCACCCATACAATAACCATGTTTATCATGAACTCCATGATATATCTCCAACCAACCTTTCTTAGTTAAAATGGGCGGACAACCAGCACCAACTCTAGCAGCATCCCAAGAATCTTTAGATAACAAAACACTTTGATCATCCCCCCAATGTTCCAAATCTTTTGAATAACTTACCCACATATGAGGTAATGAAAAATTAAAATTTCCTTCTGGTCTATTAAATGCAACATATCTTCCTCTTACTTTCTTCGGGAAAAGAACAACATCTTTATTCTGATGTCTAAATATAATCCCTCTTCTATGCCATTGAATTCCATCTCTACTCACAGCATAACTACTAGAAATGCTATTAAATCTACTCAAGGCAACGTAAGTCATAATATACTTATTACCAACTCTAACAATCCTAGGATCTTCAACTCCTAACTCTCCATCATCTTTAGTTCCATAGAAAGCAGGTCTTTGTTCAATCTTCTCAACTTCAAAACCTCCTTTACTCAAAAAAACTCTTCTAAAATGACTAATAAACTTCAATCTTACAGTATCATCTTTTAAATGAAATCCACCCCTATCATAATTTTCAATTTGACTCTTCTTATATTCATCAAATGTTAATTGATATCTAGAATTAGAAATACACCTAGGAGAGCGGGCCTTTCCTTTTTTATTCCAATCCTTTAATCTCTCCGCAACACGTACATATAACAATATCTTCCCATTCTTTAATCTCAAAGCTGCAGGATTAAAAACTCCAATAATCTCAAAATTCTTATTTGTTGGCCTAAATTGCTCCTTTTTTAATAGCAATCCCTCTTTTTCAATCTTCAACATACTAATATTCTATAATAATGTGATATTTATATCTTTTACTATATTTACAGAAAAATATATTAACAATTAACATTAAAGAAAGTATATGTTAGAAGAAGCTTATACTAAAGCTATAGAAATTTTAGAAATTTGTTCTACTAAAAACGGTTTTTTCGCTTCAGGTGGGAAAGATGGTTACAATGCAGTTTGGTCAAGAGATTCTATGATTTCCTCTCTAGGGGCAAGTTTAATTAAGAATAAATTCAAAAACACTTTCAAAGCAAGCATAACAACTCTAGCAAAAGAACAAGCAAAAAGTGGACAAATCCCAAATGCTGTAGATAGATTCTCAAAAAGAAAACCTCATACTGATTTTAAAACAATAGATTCAAGCTTATGGTATATTATTGGTCATTATATGTATAAAAAAAGATACAATGATGCTTCATTATTAAGAAAATATAAATCCTCAATAAATAATACTTTACAATGGTTAAGATGTCAAGACTCAGGAGAAACAGGAATGTTAACCCAACTACCTACCTCAGATTGGCAAGACGCATTTCCTCATAAATATGGCTACACAATAAACACCCAAGCTCTTTATTATAAAGTTCTAAATTTAATTGGACAAAAAAAAGATGCAGAAAAATTAAAATTAATGACAAACAAAAATAAAGATGATAAACTTTGGGATGAAAATTTCTATATCCCTTACAGATGGAAAAACCATAACAAATACAAAGAAGTAGGAGATTGGTTTGATTCTTTAGGGAATTTATTAGCGATTAATTTTGACCTAGCCTCTAAATCTCAAGCAAAAAAAATATTAAATCATATAAAAAAGAAAAAAATAAATCAACCTTACCCTATTAAATCAATATTTCCTCCAATTAGAAGGTGGCAAAGAAGTTGGAGACATAGGACTAGAACAAGCAGTTAGGATGAGAATGGAAGTATTTAACGAAGACTATGAA